>CAYFQC010000010.1:0-42503 GCA_964345155.1 uncultured Actinomyces sp. | reverse complement strand
CTGGATCCTCCACCCATACCGGACTATCCCGGCTGATCAGTCGATTAGCGCGTCTCCCGGTGTACGGTCGACTTATTGCAACGCGGGCAGAACTTCTTCAGTTCCAACCGGTCCGGTGTGTTGCGACGGTTCTTCTTGGTGATGTAGTTCCGCTCTTTGCATTCGGAGCAGGCCAAGGTGATCTTGGGACGCACATCTGAGGACTTGCTTGCCACGATTATTCCTAACGACTATCCGGGGGCGCACGGCACCAGCCAACTGCGCATTCACCACGAGAGTTTACGTAATCCGCACCCACCGTCCAATGCAGGTGCGTGCGAACTCACGTAAAACCCCAACGCAATGGGGGCTGTAGCGAGGGGGGGACTCGAACCCCCGACCTTACGATTATGAGTCGTACGCTCTAACCGGCTGAGCTACCTCGCCGAACCCCCCTACCGGAAGTAGGGAGGAACAGAGCCCCGAAAGGGAATTGAACCCTTGACCTTCTCCTTACCATGGAGACGCTCTGCCGACTGAGCTATCGGGGCAACAGAGGAAAGGTTACTTCAGCACAATCCTCCTCTGCAAACCGGGCTGCCCACCTATGTGGCAAGTCACCAAACCGCGCGGGCCCCTATTGTTTCGCAGTTACGCGCAGCAATTCCTCTTCTGCCGCGACGGGGCCAGCGGGACGCGCCTGCACGGACGCAAACTTCTTGTGATTCGTCACGAGGACGGGGGTCACCGGTGAGTATCCCGCAGCTTTGATGGCCTCGATGTCGAAATCGACAAGGGGCGTGCCGGGCTCTACACGATCCCCTCGGCTCACGTGGACTCTGAAGCCCTTGCCTTCCATGTTGACCGTGTCGATGCCAATGTGGATTAGGAGCTCGACTCCGCTGTCCAGCTTCAGGCCGACGGCGTGCCCTGTTGGGAAGGTCATGACGACTTTGCCGGCGGCGGGAGCAACCACGGTACCGACCGTTGGGTCCACCCCCGCGCCAAGGCCGACGGCGCCTGAAGCGAAACCTGCATCGGGAACATCTTTCAGGGGAACGACCTGGCCTGTCAGCGGACTCCCAACCTCTGTGACCGCACCCGACTGCAAGGCTGAGGCAACCGGGCGCTCTTTGACGGCGGTTGATGTCCCCCTTTGCTCGGCCAGATAGGGAGCCGCATCAGCAGCGGTAATGCCGTCCATTTGCGCCGGCGTCTCAAAGCCGTCCTGAGCCTCTTCCTCAGCCAAGATGTCGACCTTGGGTCCGCCTTCGGCGCGCTGCTTTGCGATGCGGGCGAGCGCTTCCGCCTTCTGCTCCGGCGTCCGGTAATCAGTGATGACCACAAGAGCCATAGCAACGAAGAATGCCGCCGCGATTGCAATCACATACAGCCCCACCGGGGAGAACAGTGGGATCGTGAGCAGTGATGTGAATGCAAACGCGCTGGCCGTCACCCCGGAGGTGTGGAGGATCATGGACCCTACTCCAATGGTCAAACCTCCAACGAAACAGCCGACTAGCATCCTGGGGTAAATCCGAGCGAACCGCAGGTGGATGCCGTACAGGGATGGCTCGGAGATCCCACCGAAAAGGCCCGCTATGAGCGCTCCCGTGGAGGTCTGCCGCATCTGAGTGTCCTTCTCTCGGAGCGCCAAGATGAGTACCCCGGCAGTCGCACCAAAGCAGGCGAAGTTCCAAGCGCCCATGGGACCTTGAATGAAGTCGTACCCAAGGGTGTCGATATTCATCAGCATCAGCGCATTCAGCGGCCAGTGCAGGCCAAGCGGCACCAGGAACGGATACAGCATCGGAATAAGAATCGCGAAGAAGAGAGGTGCGGTGTTGTTCAGCCAGGCCAAACCTTGTCCCAGCATGCTACCCATCCACACGCCAAGCGGGCCGAGGACGATGGCCGTAATCGGAATCATGATGACCATCGACAGGAACGGCACAAACACCAGCTGCAGGCCTTCTGGGATGAGCTTCTTTATCCCGTGGTAGATCACCGCCAGCAGCGCGGCCATCATCAATGGCACGAAGACGTTGCCCCCGTAATCGGACAAGAGCATCGGAATCCCGAAGACATAAACCTTGCAAGACTCCGTTCCCAATGCCACGTTCGTGGTGCACACCAGGTCGTCTCTGGAGGAGAGGTTGATGAACTCCGGGGTCATCAACGCACCCATGATCGCTGCGCCAAGCCAAGGGTCAACGTTCAGCTTCTTGGACGCGTTGTAAGCAACCATGATCGGCAAGAAGTAGAAGACCGACCGCCACAAAGTGTCAAGGAATGCCCAGCCGGCCGGCTTGACCTCGGCCCGGAAGTCTTGCACCCCGAAGGCATCCATCACCGCAGCGAACGCGATTATCAAGGAGGCTCCCAGCAGGACCCCCAGAATAGGTCTGAAGCTGTCGGCCAGGTATTCAAAGAACGAATCCATCCAGACGTTCTTGCCTCTAGGTCCGCCAGCGCGCGCTTCAGCCTTGATCTGCTCAGCGGTCTTCTCTCCTCCCGCTGACGCCATCTCCGGAAGGGAATTGATCTGGGCGAAGACGGTGGCCACTCCCCCGCCGATGATCACCTGGTAACGGTTCCCCGCCTGGGGAACCGATCCCATGACCTCTCCGATGTCATCCAAGGCGGCCGTGTCAACCAGCTCAGAATTCGCCAGTTGGAACCGCAACCTGGTTGCGCAGTGGGTGAGACTAACAATGTTGTCCGGGCCGCCGACAGCAGCAACGATCTCTTTTGCAGCTTCTACAGACATGGATACTGCCTCCGATTTGTCCAGAGCACCTTTGCTCTGGGTCATCGTTACGGAGTCTATTCCGGCTCTGCCTAGTGTCCGCTTTCGACGGTCAACAGCTTCTGCACCGTTACCGGGCCGTTACGTGAAACCGTTGCGATTGCGACGCTTTTGGGCCAAAAGACCCGCCTCTAACGTCCAGAGCAACGTCACGTCAGAACCCAAACCATCAGTTGCAACGAAAACCCCGGTCTCGCAATGGAGACCGGGGCCGGTGGTGGCGGATGAGGGATTTGAACCCCCGAAGCATTCCGCGGCTGATTTACAGTCAGCTCCCTTTGGCCACTCGGGCAATCCGCCATGCACCCAACAAGTGAGTGCCGTAAGAGATTAGCAGATCCGCGCGTCTTCTCTCCACCTCAGATGGACAATCTTGGTGAGGAGTCCGCCACGCCCGGCCGGGGTTCGCCCCGTCTTCTACCTGTAGTTCACGAACTGCAAGGCGACGTCCAAGTCTGCGCCCTTCAGCAGCGCAATCACAGCCTGCAAGTCGTTGCGGGATTTGGACGAGACCCGGATTTCGTCACCCTGGATCTGTGCCTTTACCCCCTTTGGACCCTCATCGCGAATAAGTTTCGTCACTTTCTTAGCATTCGCCTGGTCGATCCCCTCCTTGAGCGGAAGAACCAGCCTGTAGAGCTTTCCCGACGCTTGTGGTTCCTTGTCTTTGAGGTCCAAAACCTTCAGAGACACTCCCCTCTTCACAAGCTTGGAGCGCAGCACGTCCACCACTGCCATCACGCGCTCCGGCGAATTGGCCTCGATGGTAACTGTCTTGTCACTCAGCGCAATGGAGGCGTCAACCCCGCGAAAGTCGTAGCGCTGCGCAACCTCTTTCGCGGCCTGATTGACCGCGTTATCCACTTCCTGTGCGTCGATTTTGGACACGACGTCAAATGACGAATCAGCCATTGCTTCCCCTTAGAACTGTTGCTCGTTCATCTGCTGTTGCATGACCCTCAGCCGCTCAATCCGGTCCTCCATCGGAGGGTGTGTGGAGAACAGGCTTCGCATGTTGGCCCCTTTGAAAGGGTTGGCGATCATCATCGCCGAAGCGCTCTCGTGGTCCGGTGTCTTCTTCAACGGCATGCCCTTGCCAACGGAGTCGATCTTGGCGAGGGCGAGGGCTAGCCCCTGAGGGTCGTGCGTTAGGTACGCGCCGTCCTCGTCCGCGTCGTATTCCCGGGACCGGGAAATGCCGAGCTGCACGATAGAGGCGATGAAAGGGGCGGCCAAGGCTGCCAGAACCGCACCCAAGCCAGAGCCTTCGCGGTCACGCCCTCCGCCGAAGAGAAGAGCCCACTGGGCCAACGATGTGATGATCCCGGCCATCGCAGCGGCAATCGAGGACGTCAGAATGTCGCGGTTGTACACATGCATGAGCTCGTGCCCCAGAACCCCCCGCAGTTCCCGCTCATCCAGAACCTTGAGGATCCCCTCAGTGCAGCACACCGCCGCGTTCTGCGGGTTGCGGCCTGTTGCGAAAGCATTGGGGTTGTCTGTCGGCGCGATCCACACGGAAGGCATCGGCATCTCCGCGCGCGTCGCCAGGTCCTCCACGATCGCATACAGTCCAGGGGCCTGCTCCCGGGTAACCGGATAGGCGTTCATCTGTTTGAGGGCCAGCGTCGCCGAGTTCCAATAGGTGTAGAACGTTGAGATCACACCCAAGCCGGTGAACACCCACAGCCACGTGGAGCTTCCAGTACCCCAGGAAATCGCTGCCCCAAGGGCCAAAAGCAGCACCCACATCAAAGCGAAGAGGCCAATGGTCTTAGCAGTGTTGGACAGACGTCGGTTCATGTCACAGAGCCTAGCGGCAGGTCACTTGGAGGGTCCGGAATAGTCGGTGAAACGCTCCGTGGCAGGAGGGCTCCCCAGTTCCCCGGGCACGCCTATGTGGTCGTCTTCCTCCCAGGCGCCCTCGCCTGCGAGTTCAGCCGATCCGTGGTCCTCCCCGCGGGAAATGTCCGCCATTTTCTGGCGGGAAACAACTTTCACGCGCTCCCGCGTCCCACCGCTGGGGAGTTCTCCCCATTGCTGTCCGAGCTCCCTCTCATACGCATCCAGAAGCTCCCACCCTTGCCAGTCCGTGAAGTGCACGCCCCGAGATTCCAGTAGCTCCGAAATAGGTTGGTCAACGTAGTGCCGCAGCCGGCCGGCCTGTGCATCCTCCACCAGGTTGGCGATCGTCTCCTGAGCGTCGGACTTCGTTGATCCGATCAGCCCGACGGGTCCCCGTTTGATCCAACCCGTCGCGTACAGACCGTCGACGAGGGCGGCGGATTCCGGCGACTCCTTCACGCGGCCGCCCTCGTTCGGCACAACCCCGCGTTTGTCATCGAAGGGGGCACCCGGAACGGGTGAAGAGTAGTAGCCTACGGCTCGGTAGACGGCTTGCACTGGCCATTCAGTTGTGCTCCCGGTTCCCCGGACAGTGCCGTCCCCGACAAGCTCCGTCCTCTCCGTAACGAGGGCGCAAACATTGCCGTTTTCGTCTGCCTCTATCGACGAAGGGGCCTCGAACATGTGGATGTGGATGCGCCGCGAAGCTCGGTGATCCTCCGGATCGGCCGAGGCATATGAGGTCAGTGTCTTCACCACCTGCCGTTGCTGATTCGATGCCTTCAATGCCTTCTGCGAGCCCTCGTCGAAGTCGAAATCCTCCTCCGAGACGATGATGTCGACGTCGGAGACATGGCCCAGCTCCCGCAGTTCTAAGGGAGTGAACTTCACCTGAGCAGGGCCGCGCCGCCCAAAGACGTGAATATCCGTCACGGGATTTAGCGCGAGTTGAGCCGCGACGTTAGCGGGCACCTCCGTGGTGATCATTTCCGGCATGTGCTTGGCGAGGACGCGCGCAACATCCAACGCGACGTTTCCGGCCCCGATAACAGCAACCTCCCGCGCCTCAAGCGGCCAGGTGCGCGGGTAGTCGGGGTGGCCGTCATACCAGGAGACGAAATCGGCCGCCCCGTAGGACTGGGGTAGATCCGCGCCGGGGATGTCCAGGCGGGCATCGCGATCTGCCCCGGTTGCGATGATCACCGCGTCGTAGCGTTCCTCAAGCTCCTCCAAGGTAACGTCACGGCCGATTTCGACATTCCCGAAAAGGCGGATGTCTCCGCGCTGCAGGATCCGGTAGAGGGCAACAATGATCTGTTTGATTCGAGGGTGGTCCGGGGCAACACCGTAGCGAACCAGTCCGTAGGGGGCCGGCAATCGCTCAAACAGGTCGATCGAAACGTCAAGGTCAGACTTAGAAAGGATGTCGGAGGCGTAGATGCCTGCGGGGCCGGCACCAATGACAGCGACTTTGAAGGGACTGGACACGTGACTCTTCTCGGGGTTGGTAGGCAAACAAACCCCAATCTTAGCCGTGCCTAAGCTGCTCGATCCACCATCAGGAGCGCGAATGCCACCAGGGCGTCCTTGGCGTCGGACTCAGGGAGGACCTCCAGCGCGGCCAATCCTTCTTCTGCCCACTGACGGGCGAGGGCGCGTGTCTCCTCCACAACGGGGTGAGCACCGAGAAGTTGAACGGCTTCCGCCAACCGCTCGTCGGAGCGGAGATCACCCGAGAGAAGCTCGAGGATCCGGTGCCCTTCCTCGTCCAGGGTTCCAGCAGCCTCCTTTTGCTTCAGAAGTAGCGTCGGCATGGTGTCAACGCCCTCACGCAGATCCGTGCCAGGTGTCTTGCCTGTGACTTCCGCAGGCGAGGTTATGTCCAAAACGTCGTCGGCCAGCTGGAAGGCGACCCCAATTGATTCCCCGAAGGACTTCACGGCCTCCGCGACTTCGGGACCTGCGCCGGCGTGCAATGCGCCGAAGTAGGCGGCGGCGGCAACCAGCGAACCCGTCTTGTCGGACAGAACCTGCAGGTAGAAGTCGACCGGGTCCGCTCCCTCGGGAGGACCGAAAGTCTCGTTCAGTTGACCCATGCAGAGCCGCTCGAAAGTCTTCACGTGAAAGACGATCGACTCTACCCCCAAAGTCGCGATCAGGCTCGAAGCGCGAGCGAAAAGGAGGTCGCCTGCCAAGATTGCGCGGTTGTTACCCCAAATCATCTGCGCCGAATCAACGCCGCGTCTTGAAGGCGCAGAATCCATAACATCATCGTGGTAGAGCGAAGCGAGGTGAGTGAGTTCAACGCCCGCGGCCGCCACGATCACGGGCTCAGACTGGGATCTGTGAGGTGCGCCTAGGTGACTGCAGATGAGCGTCAACATCGGGCGCAGACGCTTGCCGCCCGCGGTGGCTAAGTGGCCCGTGAGGTCACTTGTGACGCCGCGGTTGGCAGCCACCGATTCGGACAGCAGGGTCTCAACTTCATTGAGGCCCTGCTGAACCTCTAACTCCAGTTCGGGTTCCTCTAGGGGCTGGGGCGTGCTCGTCACGGAACCAGTATGGCGACCTGGCCGAGCAGATCCAAAACCGGACCGGGGAACACTCCTAGCAACACGGTTGCGATGGCGGTGAACCCTATAGTCACGGATGCAGGCCCTTCGGATTTGACAACCGTGACGCCCTCGGCGGGGTCACGGAAGAACATCACCTGGACCACCCGGAAGTAGACGGCTGCAGTAGCGACGGAAGCTGCCAGGCCGATTGCAACCAGCCATCCCAGGCCGCCCTGGATGCCCGCCGCAAATACCACGAACTTTGCAACGAAACCGGACGTCAGCGGGATGCCCGCGAAAGACAGCAGGAAAATCAGCATCGCGAAGGCGAGCGCGGGCGCACGCTTTCCAAGTCCCGCCCATTGAGACACGTCCGTGGCTTCGCCGCCTACCGCGCCGTCGGGTGCCTGCACTCGTACGAGGCCGACGATCGCAAAGGCTCCTACCGTAGCCAAACCATATGACAGGAGATAGAACGCCATGTCTCCGGCGGCCGTAACTGTCAAGGCGAGGACGGCAATCAAGATGAAGCCGGCGTGCGCCACAGAAGAGTAGGCCAGCAGGCGCTTGATGTTCTTCTGGACCAGGCCGCCGACCGTCCCAAAGATTATGGTGGCTGCGGCCAACAGACCGAAAATCAATGCAAAATCCCACTTCAGATGGCCTGCCACCGAGACGTAGAAGCGGATCAGGGCGCCAAACGCGGCAACCTTCACGCCCGCAGCCATGAAGCCGGTAATCGGAGTGGGTGCGCCCGTGTATACGTCGGGGGTCCACTCATGGAAGGGGAAGGCTGCCACTTTGAACAGCAGGCCCACCATCACCATGAAGACGCCGACCAGAAGGATCCAGTCCATGCCGCTGACCGTGGGAACCGCTGCAGCGATCTCGCCCAGGCGCAGCGAGCCTCCGGAGAACCCGTACAGCAGCGCCGCACCCATCAGGAAGAACGCGGAGGCAAACGAACCAAGAATGAAGTACTTGAGGGCTGCCTCCTGGGAGAGATCCCGCCTCCTGCGTGCGGTCGCCACAAGGATGTACAGAGGAAGGGACATCACTTCCAGGGAAACGAACATGGTCAACAGCGAGTCTGATGCTGGGAAAAGCATCATGCCGCCGATGCTGAACAACACCAACGCGAAGTACTCGGAGCGCTGGTAGTGCTTCGCCTGGCTGAGCGCCTCCTCGCTTGAACCGGGCCGGTCCGATGGCTGGGCCGCGAAAGCTCCATCCCTACGTTCGGACCTATCCGCAATGACTAACAGGGAGAGGAACCCGAGGAGTGTCACCATAGCCTGCATGGACACCGTGAGCGTGTCGTTCACGTATTCCCCGACGACCTCTGGCTGCACGAGGGCGCCTGCCCACTCGACCACGGTCAGCACGAAAGCCCCGCCGACCACCAGGAGCGACCAAACCAGACCTATCATTCTGCGATTGCGCGGCCCCGCGAACGCCTCGATGAGTACACCGATCACGGCACCCCCAAGGACGACGATCACGGGGATCAGAGGCACCCAGTCGATCTGGGGCGGAACGAAAGTCACTTCCATGGGAAACAGGTAGTTCACTGAACGTTCCCTTCGCTAGTCACGGTAGACAGGGTCAGAACCTGCAGGGACCCGTCCGCAGCAGAACCCGTCACGTCGCCCTCGCTCACCGTTGCAAAGGCGAGGTTCGGTTCCAAATGTTCGGACATCTGTCCGAAGGACCCAAGAAGCGGAGCCGACCAAATACCCAACACCACCATCCCCGCGACGAGTGGCGCAACTACAAACTTTTCACGTCCGTCCAGGTCGGGCAGGTCCGCTGTCTTCGGGTTGATCCGCCCGGTGAAGATCTTCTGGTAGGGCAAGAGGATGTACATCGCGGCCAAGATGACCCCTAGAACCGCAAATATCGCCAGCGGCACGTTCACCTTGTATGTGCCCATGAGAACCAGGTATTCCGGCACGAATCCTGAAAGGCCAGGCAGAGCGATCGAAGCTAGACCGGCCACCAGCCATGTTCCGGCCAGAACTGGCGTCACTCTCTGCATGCCTCCGTAGCCGCTTATCTCCGGAGTCTTGCCACGTTCAATCAGGAACCCAGAGATCAGGAACAAGGCGGCGATGGAGAAGCCGTGAGCCACCATGTAGAACATGGCGCCGGTCAAAGCCATCTCCGAGCCGATGAAAATCCCTAGCACCATGAAACCAAAGTGGGACACCGATGTGAACGACACCAGCCTCATCAAGTTCTTCTGCCCGTTCGCCGCAAATGCGCCCCACAGAATCGACACAACCGCCAGCACCAAGATCACGGGACGAACCGCAGCGGACGCCGCAGGGAGGAACGCTACCGCCATGATGATCATGCCGTAGGTTCCAATCTTGTCGAGGACGCCCACCAGAAGAGTCGAAGTCCCCGGGCGCGCCGCGGCGGCTGTGTCCGGCAGCCACGTGTGCACCGGCACCATCGGCGCCTTGATGGCGAAGGCTATGAAGAGCGGTAGGAAAATCGCCATCTGCCAGCCAATGGACAGCATCGGCAAAGTGGCCTGTAGCACGTCGTAGCGGAACAACACATCAGAGGTGCCGAATCCAAGCGCACCCACCACAACCAGGCCTCCCAGCATCACGAGCCCACCGGCTAATGAGTACAGAAGGAACTTCAACGCCGCCCGACGCCGATCATCCGTTACCCCATAACGGGAGATCATGAAGAACAGCGGAACGAGCATGGCCTCAAAGGCAAAGTAGAAGACCACCAGGTCGTAAGCCGCAAAGACCATAACGATGAAGGAATACAGCAGCATGATCCACGCTGCGTAGCCCCCGCTGCGCAGCGGATCGTCATCTTCAGACTTCGATGCCAACAAGACCAGGGGCACCAGCAGAGCCGCCAGCAGAAGCATGACGAGGCTGAGGGCATTCACTCCCAGCGACCAGCTCACACCGATTTGAGGAATCCAGTTGTAAGACTCCACCATTTGCGTGACGGAGGAAGCGCTCCAGTCAAAGAAGAAAGCGAGCAAGACAAACGCAACCAGCTCCACCGCTGAAGCCCACAGGGCGATCTGGCGTCCCTTCGCCCTCGCTCCAGGTACCAGCCACAGGACCAGGGCGATGACGGCCGGGAACAACACCAAAAGCGTCAGCCACGGACCAACACCGCCGGTGGATTCGGGCTGCGCGTACGACGCGAGGCTCGGAACGGGTCCCGAAGTGGGAATGAGATTCAAAGTTTCCACGATTCTCCTCCGGCCCTCAGAGCCTGAATCCTAGGACTATGGCCAAGACAAGCACGACCCCGCCGAGCATGTAGCCAGCGTAGGACCGCAGGTAACCCGTCTCAGTCCACGCGGCGACCTTGCCCATCCAGGTGGTGAGCTTCCCGAGACCGTCCACCGCGCCGTCGATCGCGTATTCGTCAACAGCTGTTACGCCCTCGACGGCTGCCATTGTCGGAGCAACGGCAACGACCTCGTTGAACTCGTCCTGGTAGAAGTCCTTGCGCGCAGCACGCGTGAAAGCATTTCCGTAGGGAACGTACTTCGGGACCGGCTCTTTCGCGTACTTGAACCACGCATACACTGCCGCCAGAGCCACCAGCCCGAGGGTGATCACCTGGATCCAAATGGGTGCCAGGACCGGATCCTGGTGCACTGTCTCCCCTATCGCGGGAGTAAGCCAGTTCACGAACATGTCGTTGATGGACAAGACCCCGCCCAGGCCGATCGAGAACACTGCCAGGACGATCATCGGTACCGTCATGATCGGTTTGGATTCATGCGGGTGAACCTCTCCACCGTCCATATCGGAGGTCCACCGCGCTTTCCCGGAGAAGGTCATGAAGAAGAGCCTGGACATGTAGAAGGAAGTGAGCACAGCACCGATCACGGTGACGAAGCCGAAGACCCAGCCGGCCCACGGGGCATCTGCTCCAGCGAAACTTGAGGTCGCAAACGCCGCCTCAATGATGCGGTCCTTCGACCAGAAACCGGAGAAGGGCGCAACGCCCAAGATGGCAAGCCAGCCCATCATGAAGGTCAGCCACGTGACGACCATGTACTTACGCAAGGCGCCGAATCGCCGCATGTTCACCTGGTCGTTCATCGCATGCATGACCGAACCCGCACCCAGGAACATCAACGACTTGAAGAAGCCGTGGGTCAGGAGGTGGAAGATCGCGAACGCCCAGCCGATCGGCCCAAGGCCCGCACCGAGCATCATGTAGCCGAGCTGAGACATCGTGGACGCGGCCAAAGCCTTCTTAATGTCGTCCTTGAAGGAGCCGATGATCGCTCCCATTATCAAGGTCACCAGGCCGACAACGGCCACGACCGCCATCGCGACGGGTGCATGCACGAACACGACTCCGGATCGGACGATCAAGTACACACCAGCGGTAACCATGGTTGCCGCGTGGATCAGGGCGGAGACAGGGGTCGGCCCGGCCATCGCATCGCCAAGCCAGGCCTGCAACGGGTACTGCGCAGACTTGGCACAGGCAGCAATCAACAAGAAGATCCCGATCACTGTAGCGGTGCCTTGGCTAACGTCGCCGATCCCCGCGTTCACGTCGCTGAACGACGTCGAGTTGAACGCAGCGACCATTGCCATCATGGCGATCAAGAAGCCCATGTCGCCGATTCGGTTCATCAGGAACGCCTTGTTTGCCGCCGAAGCATTAGCTGGCACCTGGTTCCAGAACCCGATGAGCAGGTAAGAGGACAGCCCGACGCCTTCCCAGCCAAGGAACATCGCAGTGTAGTTGTTCGCCAAGACCAGCATCAGCATGGATGCGATGAAGAGTGCCAAGTAGGCGAAAAAGCGCCTTCGGTCTGGGTCGTGTTCCATGTATCCGACGGAGTAGACCAAAATCAGCGACCCGACCAAGGTCACCAGCATCACGAAGGTCATCGACAGTGGATCAACCAAAAGCCCGATATTTACCTGGAAGTCACCAACCGGCATCCAGGAGAACAAGTCCTGCGTGTAGCGTCGCTGGTCGGCAGGGGCCCCAAGCATCTGCAAGACGATGATCAGGGCGAGGACGAAGGAGAACCATGAGGCCGCAACCGCCAGCCAGTGCCCCCATTTGTCGGTCTTCCTCCCGCCGAGAAGCAGGAATACGGCCACTGCGAGCGGGACTATGACGAGGAGACTCGCAAGGCCGGCCGGGCCCGTCGCCGCCACATACTCTGTCGGACCGGCCCAGGTGCCATCCGAGGACGCGGGGATCACCTGAGCAAGATTCGCAATCATGTTCATCGGTGCCTACTTCCTCAGGGAAACGGCCTGGTCAAGGTCCGTTGTGGCTCTGCTCTTGAATATGGCTACCACGATGGAAAGCCCGACCACGACTTCGGCCGCAGCAACAATCATCACGAAAAAGGCCATGACCTGCCCGGAGAAGTCCCCGAGGACGCGGGAAAAGGTGATGAACACCAATGAGGCAGAGTTAAGCATCAACTCCACGCCCATCAGGGAGATGATCGTCGACTTGCGAACTATTACCGTGGTCGCGCCGATCGAGAAGAGAACGGCGGCCAACGCTATGTACCATCCGATGCTCACTTGGTGTCCTCCAAGTCTTGCTCGCGGACCTGTGTGAGACCAGTGGGTGCTCCGTCTCCACGCATCCCCCAGGCTTTGGACTGTTTGACCTGCTTGTTGCTGCCCCACGGAGTTAGCTCAGGGGACTCGGAGCGAGCTTTCCGAAGCGACTCTGCGACGCCCGCGCCGACCTCGTTCATCGGCTTTTCCAGGCCGCGCTGACGGAGCACTCGAGGAACAGATTCCTCAGCGATCTCAAGGGTGTCACCTTCAACCGCAGGGTTGTCCACTGCGTTACCTGTTGCCCAGACGCCCGGAGGTGGCAACTGTCCCATGTGCTTGCCGGTCTTCTGATAAAGCTTCAGCCTTGCCCGAACAACCGAGCGCTGAGTCAGACGTGGACCGAGGCTGTCGGAGTGAGTGAGAAGAACGGCGCCAAGGGCGGCGGTTATCAGAAGCGCGGCAACAATCTGGATCGTCATCCAGTGCTCCTGGAAGAGCTCCACCGCCAGCGCTGTGACGGGGACATTCGAGTACGGATCCTCAGCTATGGTGCCGGGCCCGGGAACAATGGAGACGAATACGGCTGCAATCAGCATGGCTGCAAGCGCCGCACCCATCAGCACGGCCGCCCAAATGTAGCCGCGGCGCTGGGTGACGTACCCATCGCTGGCTCCAAGGCCGATCATCATGATGACAAAAAGGAACAGCATCAAGATAGCGCCTGTGTAAACGATGACCTGCACCGATGCGTTGAAGGGTGCCTGCAGCGCGAAGAACAGCACGGCCATTCCGACCATCACGACAACCATCGAGAGTGCCGCGTAGGCTGCCTTCCGGAACAGCAAAACGCCCAGCGCCCCAGCAACCATGAGGATTCCCGTTATCCAAAATAGGGTCGCTTCTCCGGCGCCACTCATCTGAGGCCACGACCCCATTGGTAGCAGTCCCATCAGTTCGCCTCCTTCGCGGGAGCGGGTTGAACTGCCTTAGCAGTCTTCAACGAAGGATCATCGGGGCGGTGCTCTTTCACCCAGTCGATCTGTTCCTGGGTCGCGCCCTTTATGTCACCTTCGTAGTAGTTGAGGTCACTTGTGCCCTCCACCATCGGGTGCGGTGCAGCCACCGCACCATCGGGGAGTTTGGCCAGGAGCATCGACTTGTCGTAGATGTCAGAGATGCGCTCGTATTCGGCCAACTCAAAGTCGTTGCTCATGGTGAGTGCCCGAGTCGGGCACGCCTCTATGCACAAGCCACAGAAGATGCAGCGCAGATAGTTGATCTGGTAGACCCGCCCGTAGCGCTCCCCCGGAGAGTACTGGTCCTCTGGTGTATTGGAAGCCGCCTCAACCAGGATCGCGTCAGCGGGGCACGCCCAGGCACACAGCTCACAGCCGATGCACTTCTCCAACCCATCGGGGTAGATGTTCAGCTGGTGTCGCCCGTGGAAGCGTGGTTGCACGCGGGCCGGCTCAAACGGGTACTGCTCCGTAACCATGGGTCGGAACATGGAGGAGAACGTAACCCCATACCCAGCCACCGGGGAGAAGAAGGTGGCAACAGGACCTTTCGGGTCGTGTTCGTACCGCAGGGGCTTCGGTTCGTCAGTCATCGTTGCCCTCCTCAATCTGTGGAGCGTCGGACTGTGTTGTAGCCGCGACTTTGGCCCTGCCCGCTCTAGGCGAGGGCGGTAGCGTCTGGCCGCCAATCGGGGGAACGGGGTATCCATCGGCGAACGCGTCGAAGGGTGCGTCCGGATCGACTGCTTCCTCTTCGTCCTCGTCTCCCTCGGCCGGAGTGGCGACCAGGTAGACAATCGCGGAAATCAGGACGATCAGTGCCAACATGATCGCAAAGAGGACCAACCAGCTCCCGGACACCCAGGTCTGAACGCCCTTCATCACCGCGACCAGAACGATCCAGACGAGAGCCACGGGGATTAGGCCCTTCCAGCCCAGGTTCATGAACTGGTCGTACCGGAATCTCAGCAACGTCCCGCGTGTCCAGATCATCATGAACATGAGGACCCAGATCTTGAAGATGAGCCAGAACATGCCCCACCAGCCGTTGTTCAACGGCGCAATGTGACTGAACGGCCAGGGCGCGTGCCAACCACCAAGGAACATCGTGGCCGCGACAGCGGAGACGTTGAGCATGTTGATGTACTCGGCCAGGTAGTACCATCCGAACTTCATGGACGAGTACTCGGTCATGTGCCCCGCGACCAGTTCACCTTCCGCTTCTGGGAGGTCGAAAGGCAGGCGGTTGACCTCACCGACCATTGAAATCAAATAGACCACAAAAGCCGGGGCGAGGGCGAAAGCCCACCACACCTGCCCCTGCGAAGCAACGATCTGAGACGTGGACATTGAGCCGGCCATCAAAAACACCGAAACCAGTGCCATACCCATGGACAGCTCATAGGAAATAACCTGAGCCGAAGAACGCACCGCCCC
Source organism: uncultured Actinomyces sp. (assembly GCA_964345155.1). GTDB lineage: Bacteria > Actinomycetota > Actinomycetes > Actinomycetales > Actinomycetaceae > Scrofimicrobium. Next base: position 27,319 of record CAYFQC010000010.1, on the reverse strand, counting down.
GTAAAGAGGAAGCGTGGAGCGGGCCGACCAACCACCGAGGACGACTCCATACAAGCCAAGCGAGGTGATCGCCAGAATGTACAGGGCTGCCACGGGCATGTCCGTTAGCTGCAGTGGCGTCGAATGTCCAAACATCGAAACGTTCGGACCGAACGGGATCACGGCCAAAACAGAAAAGGCAGAGAAGGCCATGATCGCCGGCGCCAGGAAGTAGAGGAACTTGTCGCTGCGTTCCGTCCAAATGTCCTCTTTGAAGAGCATCTTGCCAGCGTCAGCGATCGCTTGGAGAAGCCCGAAGGGGCCGGCAACGTTGGGACCGGGACGCGTCTGCATCCGGCCGAGGACGCGGCGCTCCACCCACAACGCCATGATCACAGACAAGATCAGGAACAGGACCAAGAACACCGCCTTGATCAGGACCAGCCACCACGTCGTCTCCGAGAAGTCGGCGACCGTGTATTCGGGTACACCCCAACTTGGCAGGAGCGCTGGTGCGCCGGGGTACGTGAGCTCGCTCATCAGTTAGCCGCCTCTCTCACGGTTGACACGGTGACCGGACTGCCCGCAGGGGCGAGGTCCTGGTTCACGCCGGAACCCATCGAGCATTCTGCGATCCAAACGACGCCCGGCGCTACCCTGGCCGATTCGACCGGCAGCTCGATGCTGCCCCGAATCCCTTCGACCCGCACCTTTTCGTCTTCCCCTACTCCCAGCGCGTCCAGTGTCTCCGACGCAACTAGGGCAACTGGCACCCGCGCCGAGCTGCGCAGGTCCGCAGCTCCATCCTGCATACGCCCAAGATCAACCATCACTTTGTGGGAGGCAAGTACGTAGCCCCCCGTGGGCGCACTCTTGGAGGCCTTGGAAGCGCCAATGGACTTCGCAGACGCAACCCGCCGGCCCTTCCACACCATCAGAGGATTCACCTCTTCATACACGCGGTGCAGCGAATCCACGCCCAAGTCGATTCCCAACTCGGATGCGATCATCCCCAACACCTCCCGATCCGGCAGCGAACGCGAAGCGATGGCCTGCCCAAAGGGACGCAGCCGACCTTCCCAGTTGATGAACGTCCCGTTCTTCTCAACCGGTGGGGCCACCGGGAACACTACGTCGGCCAGTGCTGTCACTTCCGAGGGTCGAACCTCAAGGGAAACAACAAAAGGAGCCTTTGAGATGGCCTCTTTGGCCGCGGCCGGATCGGCCCAGTCGCGCAAGTCCAACCCTCCGACAATCAGTGCATCCAGGTCACCGCTCGAGGCGGCCTCCAGCATCTGTTCGGCAGAGAGACCCCTCGACGTTGGAAGCTCTCCCCAGGACAACGAGTCGCGGGCTTCTTCATTTTCAACGGGGCGCCCGAAGGGTAGAAGGTTCGGCAGGAGGCCCGCGTCGATGCTGCCGCGGTCACCTGCGCGCCGGGGCACCCACTGGATCCGTGCGCCTGTGCGGTCCGCAAGTCGCTCCACCGCAGCGAACAAGCCGGGCGTGCGCGCGGCTCTTTCGCCAACCAGAACCACACCCGAATCCGACAGTGCCGCGAATAGGTCTGCGTGTTCGCCCTCTTCGTCTATCTCATCGACGACTGCGGACTCCTGGCCCGGAACGGCCAACAGAAGGCGCGCGTCCAGCTTCTCGCTCCCCCTGCTGAGCAACGGCGCCACCGTCGCAACCTGAACGGTCCCGGCGCTCAGGCCCTTACGCAAGCGAAGGAAGAGTGAGCCACATTCATCTTCGGGTTCCAAGGCGACCAGGAGAGCAGTCCCCGCGCCCTGGACGTCCTCGTACGTCACGCCCAAGCCGCGACCCGCCACGCGCGCACCCAAGAAGGCTAGCTCCTCTTCACTCTGCGTGCGCCAGCGGGAGTCCACGTTATTGGTGCCAAGAACGACCCTCGCGAACTTGGACCAAGTCCAAGCGTCCTCGAAGGCCGAGCGCCCGCCCGGGAGAACCCCGACCCCAGCGCCGTTCGCCGCCTTTGCGAGGCCGATGGCCGCCCGATCGACCGCGTCCGACCAGGAGGTCGGAACCAGCTTTCCGTCTTGACGAACCATCGGCAAGGTCAGGCGATCCTGCTGCTTGTACCACGGGAACGCGAAACGATCTTTGTCGGTGATCCACTCTTCGTTCACCTGCGGATCATTTTCGGAGAGCTTACGAACTACTTGACCGCGGCGAACATCGATTCTCACTGCCGAACCAGAAGCGTCATGTTCTGCGATGGATGGCGTGGACACAAGGTCGAACGGGCGCGCCCGGAAGCGATAGGTGGCGGAAGTGAGCGCTCCTACCGGGCAGATCTGGATTATGTTCCCCGAGAAATAAGAGGCGAAAGTCCGTCCGGAAAGGTCCCGATCCGATTCTTTCTCCGGGCCGGAGTACACCGAGGAGATAATGCCTTCCCGGCCGTACGGACCGGAGATGTCGGTTCGCTCCGGGCCCTGCACGCCCTCGACGTAGAAGTCAAGAACCTCAGCGTCGAAGGTGCCCACCTGCTCGCCCATGAAGTGGTGTTCGTCCAGTGGGGACGAGCCGCCGCCACGGCCTTGAAGGTCGAGGAAGGGGTCACCCGGGATCTCACGAGCAAACCGCACGCAGCGCTGGCAAAGAATGCAACGATCACGATCCAAGAGAATCTGGGAGGTGAGCCGCATCGGCTTCTTGTAGACCCGCTTGGCACCCTTGAAGCGACTATCAGGTTCGCCCTCGGTCATCGCCTGGTTCTGGAGCGGGCACTCCCCGCCCTTGTCGCAGATCGGGCAATCAAGAGGGTGGTTCAAGAGTAGGAACTCCATGACCCCCTTTTGTGCCTTATGCGCAACGGTGGAGGTGTGCTGCGTCTTTACGACCATTCCGGGCGAGACGGTGATGGCGCAAGAAGGCTGGGGCTTCGGCATCATCCGCAGGTTGCCCTCGCGGTCCGGGGTGCCTACTTCCACCAAGCACTGTCTGCAAGCAGCCACTGGTTTCAGGAGCGGGTGGTCGCAGAAGCGAGGGATGCGGATGCCTGCCTGTTCGGCGGCCCGGATGATGAGCGTCCCCGCCTCTGCTTGAACTTCGGTGCCGTCAATGGACAGGGTCACCATGCTGCTCTCAGTCACTGAGCACCTCCCTTAGCGAAAATGGTGGACCGCTCGTAGGGGAACAGTTCCCAGGCCGGCGTTGTCAAGCCCGCTTCGAACTCTTCACGGAAGAGCTTCAGGGCCGAAATGACGGGGGTAGCGGCGGCGTCGCCTAGAGCACAGAACGAACGACCCAGGATGTTACCCGCAACGTCGTCGAGCAACTCCAGGTCTCCTGGCCGCCCCTCGCCCCTCTCCAGACGCACCATTATCTGACGTAGCCAGTAGGTGCCTTCCCTACAGGGCGTGCATTTTCCACAGGATTCATGCTGGTAGAAATCAGTCCACATGCGGATAGTGCGTACCACCGAGGTCGTCTCGTCGAATACCTGCAGAGCGCGTGTACCCAGCATGGATCCGGCAGCCGCCACCGACTCGTAATCCAGAGGAACGTCGAGGTCCTTCTCAGTGAACAACGGTGTCGAAGATCCGCCCGGAGTCCAGAACTTGAGCTTGTGGCCCTTGCGCACGCCCCCCGAGTACTCAAGAAGGTGCCGCATCGTTACCCCAAAAGGCGCCTCGTACTGCCCGGGCTTTTCCACGTGTCCGGAAACTGAGAACAGGCCGCACCCACGGGAGCGTTCCGTCCCCATGGACGCGTACCACTCCGGAGAATTCCTGAAGACGAGGGCGACGTCAGCGATCGTCTCTACGTTGTTGACCACCGTCGGGCGCGCGTACAGCCCGGCCACGGCCGGGAAAGGCGGCTTCAGTCGGGGGTGGCCGCGGCGCCCTTCCAGCGAGTCGAGAAGGGCCGTCTCTTCGCCACATATATAGGCGCCCGCCCCCGCGTGCGCGGTCACCTTCAAGTCTCCTAGGAGACCCGCTTCTGTGGCTTCGCTGATGGCTGCCATGAGGCGGCGATAGACCTGCACGACCTCGCCGCGCAAGTAAATGAAGGCGTGATGACAGTTGATGGCACGGGAGGCAATAGCCACACCTTCAACCAGCAGATGAGGATCGGCCATGATCAACGGCATGTCTTTGCACGTGCCCGGTTCGGACTCGTCAGCGTTGACCACCAGGTACCGGGGCTTCCCGTCATCAGGCGGAAGGAATGACCACTTCATCCCGGTGGGGAACCCCGCGCCACCACGGCCTCGGATGCCCGCGTCCTTCACCGCCTGGGTGATCGCGGGCGGCTCCATCCCGTTGGCGCGCTCAAGCCCCTTGTAAGCACCGTTCTTCAACGCGGTCTCGAGCGTCCAAGATCTGTCGGTCTCCCAGTTCTTAGTAAGCGCTGGGGTGAGCGGGGATGCTTCAGTGAAGGTGGGCATCACTTGCCTCCGTTCGTGTCCGGGTCCGGCCAAACGAAAGTGGGTGGATCAAGAGGCTTCGGCGCGGTCCATCCGTGGTCAGCGGCGACATCGAGGCCCTGGAAAGTGGGCGCCCCGCCGGCTGGTCCTTCATTTGCCAGGCCGTCCTGAAACCCGGCTAGAGTGCGCTCGTTCTCCTTGAACGTGCGCATTACGTCCGGTCCGCGAGTTGGATGCACGGGTGTGCCGGCACGCAGGTCCTCCACAAGTTTCTTGGCTGAATCGGGAGTCTGGTTGTCGAAGAACTCCCAGTTGACCATGATGACCGGGGCAAAGTCACAGGCGGCATTGCATTCGATGCGTTCCAAGGTGATCTTGCCGTCAGCAGTGGTCTCATCGTGCCCAACTTCTAGGGCTTTGGAGAGCTCATCGAAGATCTGCTCACCTCCCAGGACCCCGCACAACGCGTTGGTGCAGACGCCCACGTTGTACTCCCCGTTCGGATGCCGCTTGTACTGCGTGTAGAACGTGGCAACTGCGGACACCTGCGGCTGAGTCAGGTCGAGGATGTCCGCGCACAACGCGATGCCGTCCGGACTTATGTATCCGTCTTCCGACTGAACCAGGTGAAGCATGGGGAGAAGAGCGGAGCGAGCATGACCCTCCGGGTACCGGGCGATGATTTCCCGGGCCTCGGACTCAAGCCGCGCTTTCACTTCCGGTGAATAGGTCATCGGTCAACTCCTCCCGCAACCGGGTCGAACGAGGCGAGGGCGACAACGACGTCAGCTAGCTGCCCGCCCTCGGTCGCCATTGAGAATGACTGCAAATTGTTGAACGAGGGATCACGGAAGTGCGCCCGAAACGGCCGTGTACCCCCGGCGGAAACCAGGTGAACTCCCAAGATCCCCTTGGCGTGTTCGACTTGCTGATACGCCTGGCCAGCGGGAACCTTGAAGCCCTCCGTCACCAGCTTGAAGTGGTGGATGAGCGCCTCCATGGACTGGCCCATAATCTTCGCAATGTACGCGGGGTTATTTCCCTGGCCGTCAGCTCCGACCGTCAGGTGTGCCGGCCAGGCAATCGCCTTGTCCGCAACCATGACCGGGGCGCCTTCAGTCGCGTCCAAGCGCTTCAGTACCTGGTCAACGATCCGCAGAGATTGGTAGCACTCATCAAAACGCACTAGCGCCCGGTTGTAAGCGTCCGAGTAGTCATAGGTGGGGACGTCGAAATCGTAAGTCTCATACCCGCAGTACGGGGCGTCCTTCCGAAGGTCCGAAGCCAGGCCGCCGGCGCGAAGTGATGGACCCGTCATGCCGAGCGCCATCATCGCCGCCATGGGAAGGTGACTGACTCCAATGAAGCGCTTCTTGAAGATCGGGTTCTGCAGCGTCAGGTCCTGAAGCTCCCCAATGTCCCTGCGCACATTGGGCAGGAGTGAGCGGATGTATTCGACCGTGCCCTCCGGCAGGTCCAAAGGCACGCCTCCCGGGCGGACGAACCCGTGGTTCATGCGCAGGCCCGTGATGCGCTCAAAAATGCGAAGGATCTCTTCGCGCCCGCGGAACGCAATCGTCATCATCGTGGTCGCGCCCAGCTCGTTGCCGCCGGTTCCAATCGCGACCAGGTGAGATGCGATTCGGTTCAGCTCCATCAGCAGCACGCGAATGAGTGTGGCGCGCTCTGGCACTTCGTCTGTTATGCCAAGCAGCTTCTCAACTGCCAGGCAGTAGGCGACCTCCTGGAAAAAGGGAGCCACGTAATCCATGCGAGTGACGAACGTCGTCCCCTGCGTCCAGGTCCGAAACTCCATGTTTTTCTCAATACCCGTGTGGAGGTATCCGATGTCCACGCGAGTCTCCCGCACCTGCTCCCCATCCAGTTCGAGGATCAGCCGGATAACTCCGTGGGTGGACGGGTGGACGGGCCCGAGATTCAAGACGATCCGCTCCGAGGAGATCCGCCGGATTTCCTCCATAACGTCTTCCCAGTCGCCGCCCGTGGCGACAACCTCCGGATAGTCATCCAAACGCGGATCGTCGCCGCCGGGGGTCGCGTAAATCTTGCTGGACTGAGTACTCATCAGTTGTACGACCTCCGTGTGTCAACCGGGGGAATAGTTGCGCCCCGATACTCGATTGGCACGCCGCCCAGCGGGTAGTCCTTCCGCTGCGGGTGCCCGACCCAGTCCTGCGGCATTTCGATGCGAGTCAGGGAGGGGTGACCGGTGAAGACAATCCCCATCAGGTCCCAGCCTTCGCGCTCCGGCCAGTCGTTGCCGGGGTAAATGTCAACGATCGAGGGAATCCGGGGATCGTCCTCCGGAACCGCTACTTCCAGGAAAACCGTCCGGTTGTGAGTGAAAGAGCGGAACGGATACAGCGCGTGGAACTCCCGGCCCTCGTCCCCCGGGTAGTTCACCGTGGAAACACCCAGGCACATTTCGAAACGCAGATCCTGGTCGTCACGCAAGTTGCGGCACACGAAACGCAAGTGTTCGGGCCGCACGTTGATGATGAGCTCATCGCCCTGGTTCACGACGACCTTCTCGATCACGTCGTCAACCTTGAAACCGGCCTCCGCGATCAACTCTTCGAGGACATCCACGGCCTCGTCAAACCAACCGCCGTACGGGCGGGGGGACGCCCCGGGCAGGGAAAACGTCTCCACGAGGCCCCCGAATCCCGTGGTGTCCCCGTCGTCCATCACCCCGAACGAACCGTGGCGAACAGAGATGACCTCCGGCTGCTCGAAACGGTTCAGCGGGATTTGCAGCCGACCGCCTGCGTCAGGCGCAGTGTTCTTCCGGTCCAGTTCGGTCATGCCAGCAATCCCTTCATCTGGTGGGAAGGCGTCGCAGCTAGAGCAGCTTTTTCTGCAGCAGCTGCAATCTCTTTGCGGTGAGCCCCGATCGGCTCCTTCCCGATCTGTTCACGCAGTGTCAGAACCGCATGAATCAGGGCCTCCGGCCTCGGAGGGCAACCGGGCAGGTAGACGTCAACGGGGACGATGTGATCGCAGCCCTGGATGATCGCATAGTTGTTGAACATGCCTCCGGTGGAAGCGCATGCGCCCATGGAAATCACCCATTTGGGTTCAGGCATCGAGTCATAGACCCTGCGCACGATAGGCGCCATCTTCTGGCTTACGCGTCCCGAAACGATCATCAAATCAGCGTGGCGAGGGGAAGCCCGGAATACTTCCAAGCCGAAACGCGCCATGTCAAAGCGCGGTGTACCCGTGGCCATCATCTCGATAGCGCAGCAGGCCAAGCCCATCGTGACCGGGAACTGCGAGTATTCCCGAGCCAAGCCCAGCACTTTCTCCATGCTGGCAAGGCCCACCCCGGACGGCAGTTTTTCTTCGAGACCCATGGATCCTCCTCAGGTCCAGTCCAAGCCCTTGCGGCGCAGCTCGTAGATGTAGGGGACCGTGATCAGCCCCAGGAAAAGCAGAATCGAGAAGAGGCCGAACAGACCCAGGATCCCGAAGGAAACGGCCCACGGATACAGGAACACGACCTCGATGTCGAAGATGATGAAGGTCATTGCCACCAGGTAGTACTTGACCGGGAAACGGCCCTCTTCAATGTGCGCTGGACCGGGGTCGATGCCGCATTCGTAGTTCTGCGCCTTCACCCGGTTCGGCTGGAGGGGTCCCAGCACGGCAGAAAGCGCCAGCCCCCCAACCGCTACGGTGAGCGCGACTGCCGCCATGATCAGCAGCGGAACATAAGGATTAGTCATCGTTCCTCCATTGCCAGTCTCTAGCCTGGGCGGTCATACTTTCGCCACCACCTTCGTTAGCGCAGTGATGAGCCTGTCGTCGAAATCCCCGCCAGTGCGCTCGTAACCATCAGAAAGAATCTTGTTCACCAGTTTCATTAGGCGCGGGAGGGGCAGCCCGTAGTAAGTGCACAGCCGCATGATCTTCGGGTTCTCGATTAGCGCGACGAATACTCTTCCGAGCGAGTAGTACCCGCCGTATGTATCCGCCAGTGCCTGCGGATATGAGCTCATAGCCGCGTCGAAACCGGCTTCAGTCTCACGTGCGAAGGCGCTGGCCGCCGCATCCGCCAAGTAACGCCCCGCTTTCATCGCCGGTGCGATCCCCTCACCGTTGAATGGGGATACCATCCCGCCTGCGTCCCCGACGAGGGCGAGGCCATTCGTGTAGTGAGGTTTCCTATTGAACGACATGGGGAGCGCAGCTGAACGCAAAGGGCCAACCTGGTTCTCAGGCGTGAATCCCCAGTCGGAGGGAAGGTGGCTAACCCACTGGCTGAAAACCTTTTTATACGGCAGCGAGGTCGCCTTGGCATCTGATGACACTGACCCCAGGCCAACGTTCACCAGCCCGTCTCCCACTGGGAAGATCCATCCGTACCCGGGCAGAAGGTTCGATTTTCCCGGCTCCCCGTCCCACAGTTCGAGGTGCGACTCCATCCACTCTTCATCGGAGCGCGGAGATCGGAAATACGTGCGAGCGGCGACGCCCAAAGGTCGCTTATCACTCTTCTCAAGTCCCAGAGATGTGGCAAGGCGCGCTGAGACGCCGCCAGCGTCGACGACTAGCGGAGCGCGGAAGCGCACGATGCGGGCGTCCGGCCCTCGGCCAACGCGGGCTTCAACTCCAACCACGCGGCCTGTGTCGGAAGTTATGGCACCAACTACCGTGTGCGCCTCGTACAGGCTGGCCCCAGCTCCCGCAGCGCGTTCAACGAGAGAGGCGTCCAAGTCCACCCGACGCCGGGCCATACCGTAACCGGGCAGTGTGGCCTGCTCGGGCCACTGAAAGTAGACCTCGTGCCCCCCGCCGAGCACGCGCAGGCCCCGGTTGTGCATCCAGCCCGAAGTGTCCACTCCCATGAGTGCGATTTCTGAGACGGCGGCTGGCGTCAGACCATCGCCGCAGATTTTGTCGCGTGGAAATGTCGCTTTTTCAAGGATCGCGACGTCGAACCCTAGAGTGGCCAAGTGGTAGGCGGTAGAAGAACCCCCCGGACCCGCACCGACTACGACGACGTCGGCTTCTACATCGAAGCTGCTATCGCCTACCAACTGGGACTCCTAACGCCTCAAAACGAACTTTTGCGCACGTCTGCGCAGTTCGGACTTCACCCTACCCACGCGCAACTCAGGGCGCGCATTCCGCGCAGTTTCGGGCAAAAGTCAGCCTCAGTGGCTCCCCTCACCGAACAAATTGGAAAGACGAGACTCACCAATTTGAAAGCGACTCGGGTTACTCCGGCTGAGGCTTGAAACCCCTGTGCACTGCGACCGCACCGTAGGTCAGGTTCCGATATGACACATCTGTCCATCCCGCATCCAGCATCAGCTGCCCCAAGGACTCCTGGTCGTACCAGACCAAGATCGACTCGGACAGGTAGTCGTAGGCCGCCCCCGCCGGTGACGCGAGCTGAGCGATAGTTGGGGCCACCACGTTCAAGTAAAGAGAGTGGACCGGCCGGGCAACCGGTACAGGCTGGGAGAACTCGCAGATGACCAGCCGACCGCCAGGCTTTGTCACCCTGTGCATCTCCCGTAGCGCGAGGGGTACATCTTCCACATTTCGGATGCCAAACGAGATTGTGACTGCATCGAAGGAGTCGTCCTCGAACGGCAGTTCAGTGGCGCTCCCCCACACAAACTGGATGCCCGGATGGTTGAGGCGCCCCACTTCAAGCATTCCCTCGGAAATGTCACACACGACGACCCAGGACCCAGCGCGCGTCAAAGGCACAGCGGAGGCGCCCGTCCCGCCGGCAACGTCCAGGATTTCCTGCCCCGGCCGCGGGTCCACGGCCCTTGTCACGGCGCGACGCCACAGATGCACCTGTCCAAGGGAGATCACTTCGTTCGTAAGATCGTAGCGAGGGGCCACGACATCGAACATGGCCGCAACCTCACCGGGATCTTTTGCCTGGTCCGCGCGCACTTCTCCGGCCTCGGAGACCTCCTCAGCCTGGCGGTGGTCCCAATCGATAGGAAACGTCATGGGCGCCATTGTTCCATCGCCCTCGCACCTGCCGGAAATTTGCCCGGCTAGAGTTGTCGCATTGCCACTCCGGTCAGCGACCACGAAGAAGGGAAGCGTCGGATGCCTGAAACAGGTTTCCCGCAGTTGCGCGTCAGAGTCCACCGCCTGGCGGACTGTCCACAGGATCTGCTGGGGCTGGCTCCGAACGCCACTGGCGTGCTTGCATGGCTCAGTAACCAGACCTCGATCATCGGATGGGGCCAAGCACTACGCATGGAGTTTGCGGGACCGCACGCCATTCGGGAGGCAGGCGAAGCATGGGCCCGCGCCAGCGCCAACGCTCAGGTGAGCATCGATCAGGACGATGAGTCACCATTCGCTTGGCCTATTGCCCTCGCCTCCTTCGGCTTCTCGGCCTCCTCCCCCGGGGCGCTGATCGTGCCCGCCTTCGCCCTCGTTCGTCTGGGGGACACGGCCTGGGCGGTCACTGCGGCTGCGGACGCCGAACCGGAGAACCCGCTGCGCGTTCTCACAGATTCCCCCGCGAGCTTTTCCAAACCGGTCGGACTGTGGACGAAACCCGGCCGTATGACTCAGACGAAGTGGAAAGACACGGTGCGCAGGCTGGCCAACATGCTTCGCTCAGGTGCAGCGTCGAAAGTGGTGTTGACCCGTGACCTTGTGGTCTCTGCCTCCCAACCGCTCGACGAGCGGTACCTCCTCCGCGAACTCCGCGAACGGTATCCGAGCACCTGGGTCTACGCCGTGGACGGACTCGTAGGAGCCACTCCGGAGATGCTGGCCTACCTTCACTCGGGCCAGTTCGTCTCCCGCGTACTTGCAGGCACGTCGGATCCCGGGGAAGGTGCAGAGCTTCTGGCTTCCCAGAAGAACCGCACCGAGCATCACCTGGCAGTGGAGTCCGTCGCACGTGTAATCGCAGCCATGGCCGAGGAGGTTGACGTCCCAACCGAGCCGGAGCTCCTGGACCTACCGAATGTCACTCACCTAGCCACCGACGTGAAAGCGACGTTCGAAGGGACCTCAGTCTTGGAGATCGTCGACGCCCTCCACCCGACCGCCGCCGTCTGCGGAACGCCTACCAGTTTGGCTTTCGACATCTTGGAGGACCTGGAAGGCACCCAGCGGGGCCGCTACACCGGACCCGTCGGGTGGGTCGACGCCTCCGGTGACGGGGAGTTCGGCATTGCACTTCGATGCGGACAGTTCTCCGAAGACCGCAAGCAGGTTCGGGTTTTCGCCGGGGGCGGGATCATGCCTGACTCCGTACCGGAGCTGGAGCTGGCTGAGACGCGGGCAAAGATGCGGCCCGTTTTGGAGGCCCTGGGCCTGGAAGGCTAGGACCTGCCTCCTCACGCCTCCTTTTGCTGCAAAGTGACCGTCACGTTCTGAGTGACGCCGTCACGCACCACTTCAAGTTCAACCGAGTCACCGGCCTGATACCGACGCACGTACCCCGTCAGCGCCGGCCCAGAGGTTACAGACTTTCCGTCAATGCCCACAATGACGTCACCGGTCTGGAGTCCGCCGAGGTCGGCTGCCCCGCCGGGAACGACGGCTGCCACATGTGCCCCGAGACGCTGCCCCTCCTCGACTTCCACCGCTGCTGTTTGAATCTGCACGCCAAGCAGTGCGTGCTGAGCTGAGCCGGTCTCCAGGATCTGGTCGACGATGGTCTTCGCCAGATTCACAGGAATAGCGAAACCCAATCCAATCGAGCCCGCGGTGGAGGAATCTGAACTGGTCGAGGCGATCGAGGAATTGATCCCGATAACTGCACCAGACGAGTCGAACAGCGGTCCGCCCGAGTTACCGGGGTTGATCGACGCGTCCACCTGGATCGCGTTGGTCACTACTACCTCAGCTTGCTGAGTCTGAACATCCACACTGCCCTGCACCGCGACCGGGCGGTCGAGGGCGGAGATGATCCCTGTGGTCACCGTATCCGCCAGGCCAAGTGGCGCGCCGATCGCCATCACCGGCTGCCCCACCTCCAGAGTCGAGGAATCTCCAAGAAGCGCCGCAGTCAGGTCAGACGGCGGGTTATCCAACGCCAGCACCGCCAAGTCGGTCGTGGCATCGGCGCCGACGATGGAGGCGGAATAGAGCCGCCCGTCGTGAAGCGTGACCGTGATACTGCCGGTCTGACCCACCCCGGAGATGACGTGGTTGTTGGTGACGACGTGTCCGGCCCCATCGATGATCACCCCGGAGCCTGAGGCAGATTCCGTCTCTCCCTCAACGTAAATCGAAACTGTCGCTGGCCCGACCGCGGCAGCCACGGCCTCCCAGTCCGCAGCCCCTTCAGTGGTCTCAACCGGTTCCACTACTTCTGCGCCCGACTGAGAGATGACCGAAGCGGGTTCACCCGTCGTGTCGGTCATGTCGGGAGAAGCGCTAAACGGCGAATCAGAACCCCAGATGCCAAACACTGTGGCCACCGCGACTAGCGCCGTGACAACCATCGCCACTATCAAAGCCCCCCACCCAGGCCCGGACTTGCGCGCGGTTTTGACGCTGTAGGAAGCGGTAGGCGCGGCGGGAGCCCCTGGGAACGGCGCAGGATTCCCCTGGGCAGTGGAGCTGGGACCGAAGTAGGCTCTCTGGTCTCCAGAAACCGGAGGTGTCAGCGGCACTGATTCCTGCGGCACGCCCGCGTCCGAGCCGCTTTCTGATGCGGAAGTGCTGGCATTCGAAGAGGACGCACCCGCCGAGGACGTCCGCGAATTGGGGGCAAACCGCCCGGAATCATCCCCTGCCGGGTACCTGATGGGGCGCTGTGGCTCCGACATATTCTCCTCCTAGTTGATACCGCTCAAGTATGAGAGACGAACCTGTGAGGCACCTTGGATGACACCAAGTTTCAGGTGAGTGCGGCCCGGGCGTCCTCGACTGCCCGCTGGCGGGCCTGGTCGAATGAGTCCGCCGGAGGTACGGTCTTTACCTCTAGCACAGAGCGCCCTTTCACCCCTCTTGCCAGCGCGTCATCGAGTTCCAAAGGAGAACTGATCTGGAAGGACTCCCAGCCGCACGCCCTCGCCACGGCCGCGGCATTCACGACCTGCGGCACTTGGAAGAACCGCTTCAGAGTGTTCCTGTCGGCTCCTTGGCGGTGCTCGAGGCTCTCAAAAATGCGTCCTCCTCCGTCGTTCAGGACAATCACCTGGATGTCCTGCGTTCCGTCCGGACGAGCGGGGAGAGTTGGCAGGTCGTAGCAGAAAGTGAGGTCCCCCAGGACCACCCGAATCGGGCGGCGCCGGATCAACTGGAACCCCAGAGCCGTTGCGATCGTCCCGTCGATGCCTGCCAGACCCCGGTTCGAGAAGACATCCGCGCGCCCCGGGGCCGTGGCCGCCAAGTCGAATGCCCGGATCGCATTCGACGCCCCCAACCACAAATCTGCGTGGTTATCCGCCCAGATAAGTGAGGCTGCCTCCAGCTCCTCCACGCCCGCAACCGGCTTCCGTTCGCGGAGTAATCCGCCCAGTGAAGCAGTCATGGCTGCAGAGGCCCGTTGCCAGAGGTTCAACCAAGACGATGACCTCCCGTCCTCGTCGGGGGAGTATCGGGAAGGAGTCAATCCCGCCACCACGACGTCCGCGTTCGAGGACGGATCGGGCCACGGCGTTTGCTCGGACACGACGATGGTGCGTACCTCAGGGTCGGCCAGCAACTTGCTCACCGCTCGACTCAAGGTTGGGCGCCCAATAATGATGGCCTGCTGTACTCGGCCACCGAGGGCTTCCAGAACCCAGGGAGCGTGCGGTATCCACGCAGCCAAGTCAGTCAGTCCCGACGTGGGTTCAGCAAGGACCGGTACCGCCCGCCTCTGCGCCTCCATAGCGATGCGGCGAGCCTGGTCGCGGTTGCGGGCGAGGACGTCTCCAGCCACCAGTACCGTCGCCAAACCCGGGTCCACGACCTCGTCCCACGCCGACCCGTTCACCGACACCCGCGGCGTCACCACAACACCGGCTCGGGGCTGGGGCAGAGTCACTCCAGCGGAGGGCACTAAGGGGTCACGGAAGGCGACGTTGATGTGGCCGGGGCCAGGCACGGAAGAACGCCCAAGCATCTGGTGCAAGTAACGGAGGACCCGCCCTCGCACGCCGCGAACATCTCCGGCAGGAATGTCGAGGGCGGTGGGAATAGTGGAACCGAAGAGGCCAGCCTGAGCGGTGGCCTGGGACGCTCCCACCCCCAGGAGTTCGAAAGGACGGTCGGCCGTGAGAGCGAGGACGGGAAGCTCCTGGTAGCGCGCCTCCTCCAAAGAAGCGTGGAGTTCTGCGACGGCTGTTCCGGAGGTCGTAACTACCGCCACCGGAACTGTGCCGCCAGCCGCCTTAGCCGCGCCGACGGCCCAGAAGCCGGCACCCCGCTCCTCGGCAAACGGGTGCACGCGCAGCATTCCGGCGCGTTCCCACGCGGAGAGGACGTAGGCGAAAGGGGCATTGCGTGACCCCGGACAATACGCAAAGTCAGTGACCCCCACCTCCAGCAGCGCATCGACGACCGCCGCAGCGACATCGACGCTGGAACTGAGCGGCTTCACGATTCTTGGGCTTCCCGCAGCTCCGCCAGCATCAGCGCGAGACGCTTAAGCCAACGCTCCTGCACGCCCGGGTCTACAGGTTCGTTGCGGGAGGTCAGTCCACCTTCGCGCACGGCCTCTGCCTCTTCGACACTCTGCACCCCGGCGCGCGCCAGGAGCGGCTGGTCCACAACATCCGCTGCCAAGAGAGTTCCGGTATTCAGTCCGCATGCGTAGTCGAGCACAGGCAGGCTGGCTGCCAAAGACACTCCGGCAGCCAGCCCTATCGAGGAGTCGAGGGCAGATGAGACCACAGTGGGAAGCCCCAGCTCAACGCCAAGAGTGAGAGCCTTGCTTACCCCACCAAGTGGGGCGACCTTCAGCACCGCGACGTCGGCCGCACCGCGGTCACGTACCTCGAGTGGGGACTCAGAGCGGCGGATCGACTCATCCGCCGCCAATGGCACGCGAGTTGATTTTCGTAGCTGCGCCAGCTCGGACGTAGTGGCCACGGGCTGTTCCGCGTACTCAAGACCACCGAGGATTCCCGCGGCTTCGTCCAGTTCCTCCAGGGCCGCTGCTGCTTGCGGCACCGTCCAGGCTGTGTTCGCGTCCACGCGCACGCGGGCAGCTGACCCGTGGAGCGCGAATAGGGTTTCCGCGACAGCCTTAACCCGGCGAACGTCCGCGGCGGGATTGGTTCCCGGCCCGGCGACTTTCACCTTCGCAGTCGCGGCGCCCAACTGTAGATGAAGGCGGCGCACCGCTTCCTGCTCCGAGCACACGGGGATGGTCACGTTCACGGGAATCGCATCCCTGAGCGTCGGAGGCGCGGGAGTGTTCGCGGACTCCAACCCGCTTCGAAGCCAACGGCTTGACTCGGCGGGTCCGTAATCCCAAAAGGGACTGCACTCCCCCCAGCCTTCCTTGCCACGCATTAAAAGTCCCTCCCGCCGGGTGATCCCCCGGAATTTGATGTTCATCGGCAGGGAAAAGACGACTACTTCTTCGATGTTGGGAAGATACTCGCGCCCGTCCTCGCCTAGTCCCCTCAGGTCGAGGGCGGACAGGGACGCAATCGGGGAGGCCACCCCCGCAGTCTATATAGTGGCCTCATGATTCTGGTCGCGCTGGTAGCAGGGGTGCTTGGACTTGTTGCGTCGTGGGCGCTTCGACGGCCCACCAAACGGGCGCGCAGAGCGCGGGAGGCGGGCGGCATCGCCGATGAGCGAATGGTTCTCCTATCCCTACCCGGCGTCTCTCTTATTCTTCTGGGTGTCGGACTACTCGGACTGGTTGTTCCTGGGATCGGCGGGTTTCTACCCGTTGTGGTCGGCGTCCTGCTCGCGATCCCGTGCGTGGCGATTGCCGGTTTCGGGATCTATCTGAGTTTTCTCGGTCTGACCCGAGGGAAGATCCCGGAATGGCTACTGCCCCGAAGATGAGAGACGTCACAGACGACCCAGAGACCTGACCATCACCGCTTTGATGGTGTGCAGCCGGTTTTCTGCCTGGTCGAAGACGACCGATCTTGGACCGGAGAACACCTGGTCACTAACCTCTATCCCATCCAGGCCGAACTGCTCGAATACCTCGCGCCCAATCGTCGTGTTCAAGTCGTGGAAGGCGGGAAGGCAGTGCATGAACTTCGCGTCCGGGCCAGCCAAGTCCATGAGCTCAGCGTCTACCCGGTAGGGGCGCAGGAGCTTGATCCTTTCCTCCCACACATCCTTTGGCTCTCCCATGGACACCCAAACGTCTGTGTGCACGAAGTCGGAGCCACGCACGTCCTCAACGTCCTCGCTGATGGTGATCTCCGCTCCAGTCGTGGAGGCTATCCGCTCTGCCTCCTCAATGACGTCTTCGTCCGGCCAGAGTTCGACGGGCGCGATAATCCGGGTGTCGGCGCCTAAGAGAGCACCGTTGATCAGGAGTGAACGCCCCATGTTGAAGCGGGCATCGCCCACGTAAGAGTAGGCAACCTCCGACAGCGGTCTGCCGGCGTGTTCCCACATGGTCAAGGAGTCGGCGAGCATCTGGGTCGGGTGCCACTGGGCCGTCAAGCCGTTCCACACCGGGACCCCGGAGTCGCGGGCGAGGACGTCTACTTGGGACTGGTCGGCCCCTCGAAACTCGATCCCATCGTAGAAGCGGCCCAAGACGTGGGCGGTGTCTGAAATTGATTCCTTGTGTCCGAGCTGAGAGCTTGCCGGGTCGAGGTAGGTGGTGGAGGCTCCCTGGTCTGCAGCCGCGACCTCGAATGCGCACCGGGTGCGTGTGGAGGTCTTCTCAAAGATCAACACAATGTTCCGGCCAGCCAAGAGCTTCGGCTCTGATCCGGCCTTTTTCAGGGCCTTGAGTTCGGAGGCAAGTTCGATGAGTCCAGTCCAGCTTTGAGGCGTTTCATCGGTTTCTTTCAGCAGGTGAGAACCGGGAACCAGGTAGGCCGAGAGATCCGTCATCCGGCCAGTGTAAGTGGCCCGCGCGTTATCGTGTAGCGGTGAACAGGAACGAGCAGATATCAGACACCTTCGACCCTTCCCGCTGGCGACCCGTGGACGGTTTCGATTTCGCGGACATCACCTACCACCGCGGGATGTCCCGAGGAAAAGAAGACGGAGCCGCCGAGGGCGATCCGTTGCCATGGGTGCGCATCGCGTTTGACCGTCCCGAAGTCCGCAACGCGTTCCGTCCCCAGACGGTAGACGAGCTACTGGTGGCCCTTGACGACGCGCGCCGTAACCCGCAAATCGCTGCCGTAATTCTCACTGGGAACGGGCCTAGCCCTAAGGACGGAGGCTACGCGTTCTCCTCGGGGGGCGACCAAAGAGTGCGCGGAAAAGACGGGTACCGGTACACGCCGCAAGTGGGGACCGGAAACGAAGGCGAGCCGATGGTTGCCCCAACCACTGCGGATAGGGCCGCTGCGGGACGCCTCCACATCCTGGAAGTGCAGCGCCTGATCCGCAGCATGCCCAAGGTAGTCATCGCAGCGATCAACGGTTGGGCCGCGGGCGGGGGACACTCTTTGGGCGTCGTCTGTGACCTGGCTGTAGCTTCACGCCAACACGCGTTCTTCAAGCAAACCGATGCTGATGTGGGGTCTTTCGACGCCGGTTACGGCTCGGCGCTGCTGGCCCGTCAAGTTGGCGACAGACGCGCCCGGGAGATCTTCTTCCTGGCCCGCACTTACACGGCTGAGCAGGCCGAGGCTTGGGGCGCCATCAACCAGGCAGTTGACCACTCCGAGTTGGAGGATGTGGCCATCGACTACGCCCGCACCGTCGCGGGCAAATCTCCCCAGGCCATCCGAATGCTGAAGTACGCGTTCAACCTGGCCGACGACGGCCTGGCCGGACAGCAGATGTTCGCCGGCGAAGCAACCCGCATGGCGTATATGACCGAAGAAGCACGCGAAGGAAGGGACTCCTTCCTAGAAAAGCGCGCACCCGACTGGTCTGATTTCCCCTACTACTACTAGACGCAGAGCACGAGAGAGGGGACCCGGGCCGCGGCCAGAGTCCCCTCTCCTCTTCGTCTTCCGGAGTCACACTCAGTAGTGGCTCATCACCTTGGTGCCTACATCGGCCCAGTTGTACAGAGCCTGCGCGTTGTCGACTGGCATGTTCACACAGCCATGAGAACCGTATTCGCCGGCGTCGTAGCCGAAATTGCTTCGCCAATAGGCTCCGTGCGTTGCGTAGCTACCGTGGAAATAGAGAATCCAGGGCACATCCGGCGTCTCGTACTTGCTTCCGTCGACGTTCTGTCCGCGCATGGTCTGGGTCGGCACCTTCGCCCAGACCGCGTACTCCCCAGTGACAGTCGGGGTGGCCGGTGCGCCGGGAACCATCGGGGACTGAAGTACTGGCGTGGCGCCCTCGTAGGCCGTGACGGTGTAGTTGGAGAGGTTGATGTCAATCCACTTCTCCCCCGGCGCGGCCTGGTATGCCAGTCCCTCCGCGCCGTCGGCGATCAGCCGCTGCGTGTAGGTCCGCTCAGTCACGTCATACTCCATGACGCCTTCGTAGGACTCACCGGCCGTCACGGCAGCGATGATCCCGTCCGTCAGAGCTTGGACGTTGTTCACCTTGTAGCCGTCATTGCCTTCTTCGGCAGTGGCGAGGATATCTCCACGGGAGTTCACATTTTGAACCCCGGGAACGGGATCCACATTGGAGTCGTTGGAAACAGTGGTGACCCAGGCTTGCACCTGCTCAGGGTCCAGGCCAACTTCCAGCTGCCCGTCCACGGGTGTGAAAGTGATCCAGGGCGCCATCTCTTCGCGTTCGGGGTAGCGTCCCCGGTCGTTGCGGTCCCACGCTTTGATGTCCAGATCCAGCCACGAATTGGCCTTGTCCGCCGCCGCCTGTGCAGAGGCCGTGTCGTACTCTGGAACGACGTCCACCACTTGCAGTTCTACCGGCACAAAACTCATAGCCTTCGCGGAGGCAACCAAAGTATCTGCGAGTCCGGAAGTATCCAGTTCCTTACCAGCCACGCTGGGCTGCGCAACGAACATCTTCGATTCCTCGTCAAAGACGACTGAGCCATTCGACGCCGCGCTCGCATTGGCCGCCTCCAAGCTGGAGGTGAACTCCTCCAGCTTGTCCTCATCAACGGTCACAACGGGAGTGGTATCGCGGGGGGTGAACATGGTGACCACGCGCGTCACCAACCCCCTGTTAGGCGCAAAAACCTCATCAACCGTGGCAGGAATGTCCACGTTCACGCCTACGGCTGACAGATCGGTCGTTACCGGGGTCGAGTCCCCCACCACTTCGACGACTTCGCCGTTCAAGTCCTCTTCGAGGAGAGCCGTGACCTGCGCCTCCGTCATTCCGGAAACTGACTGCCCCGACACGGAGGCGCCCGGCAGGGCGTGATTTCCGTAGTAGACCGTCACCCCTACGAGGACGGCAAGAACCGCCACCAGCACCGCTCCGATGCCGGTTAGTACCACATTCCGTTTGGAACTAAAGAACTTCTTCATCGCACGGTCATCCTACAAGCGGACCCAATTGGGGTCGATGGGAGGTTCATTACGGCCTGGACACAAACGTCCCCGGCCCAGCTGCTGCCCCATCCCGTTCACGTGTGCCATGTCGTTAGGATCGCAGATATGCGACTGCAAGTAGCCAACGCCACGCGGCCAGATGAGACTGCGAACGCGCTGCTCACTTGGCTTTCGCAAGACCGCGGCGCCCTGTTCATCGCCACCGACGTGTCCAAAGCGAAGGTGGCGGCGGTGCGGGAGGCGCTGGCCAAGCACCGTTCTATGGCCAGTGGCAAATGCCACTGCCTAATCCTCGAAACTTCGGGTTCCACAGGAGCTCCGAAGCTGGTGCTTCTCCCCTCCGCAGCTCTGACCGCCTCTGGCGAGGCGACCGCCGCAGCATTGGCCGGGCCCGGCCAATGGATTACGGCGCTACCTTTGCACCACATTGCCGGACTTCAGACTGTGCTGCGCTCCGCCCTTGCGGGCCACACCCCTCGACTATCACTGGAACACCCATTCAGTCCTTCCAGCCTTGCCGTCACGCTCCGAGAGACGAGGAGCGCCGCGCCGGGCGTTCCGCTCTATCTCTCCTTGGTGTCCGCGCAACTGGTCCGCTGCCTTCGGCACGCAGACGCCACCTCCGCCCTCGCCGCGACAGACGCGATTCTTCTGGGAGGCGGACGGCTTGATCCGAAGCTCCTGCACCGCGCCGAAAACGCAGGCTTACGTGTTGTCACGACGTATGGGATGACCGAAACAAGCGGAGGCTGCGTGTACGGCGGAGTGCCTCTCCCTGGCTGCAAGGCCGCGGTGGAGGAAGACGGGACGATCCTCCTGTCGGGTCCGGTCCTGATGGACGGTTACCTGAACGCCCCTTCCCCGTGGGAGGACCGCAACGGGATCCGCTGGCTGCGCACCTCTGACGTCGGCGCGATTGGCGAGGGCGGACAACTCACCGTCCTCGCCCGGCGCGACGACATCTTAAACACGGGCGGAGAGAAGGTGTCTGCCGCGCGCGTCAAAGAGATTCTTGAACTTCAGAGCGCTGTCCGCGCCGCACACGTCTTCGGGCGCCCCAGCGAAGAGTGGGGGCAGGAAGTTGTTGCGGCGGTAGAGCTATCGGACGGGCACCAGTGGCTCCCGCAGCTAGAAGACAGACTCCGGACAGCAGTGAAAGAGAGCTTGGGTGGCGCTTCTGCGCCCAGACGCTTCGTCTCGCTTGCGAGGCTGCCCAGAACCGCACTCGGCAAAGTGGATGGACCGGCGGTGGCGCGCCAAGCAGAAAACAAGATTAGGTCAGGCGCGCAGTTCCGTCGTTGAATGGAACCATGGCCACTGTGAATGACTGGGTCGAGGGCGCAAGGTTGCGCACTCTTCCCGCCGCCGCAGCTCCCGTGCTGGTCGGGTCCGGGGCAGCCGCTCACCTTGGAGACTTCTCCTGGGGAAAGTCGCTGCTCGCGCTGCTGGTGGCGCTGCTCCTCCAAATCGGTGTGAACTTCTCCAACGACTACTCGGACGGCATCCGCGGCACGGACGATCACAGGGTCGGTCCGACGCGATTGACTGCCAGCGGCGCCGTGGAAGCGTCGACGGTTCTGAAGGCCGCCCTCGCCTGCTTCGCTGGAGCGGCAGTACTCGGGCTGGTCCTGGTCGCCTGGTCAGGACACTGGTGGCTGCTGCTGGTCGGCATCGCCTCCATTGCGGCTGCCTGGTTCTACACGGGCGGATCGAAGCCCTACGGATACGCCGGACTTGGCCTCTCGGAGCTGTTCGTCTTCGTGTTCTTCGGCCTAGTCGCGACGGTCGGAACCGCATACGTACAGACGAGTTCCGCCCCGTGGTGGCTCTGGGCCGCGGCCTCCGGGATGGGCCTTATCTCTGTGGCCTTGCTGATGGTCAACAACCTTCGTGACATCCCCACAGACACGGAGTCCGGGAAAACCACGGTGGCGGTGCGGCTCGGAGACAAACGAACCCGCGCCGTGTACGCCGTTCTGGCGCTCAGCGCAGTGTTTCTTGGGGACCTGTCCCAGTTTGGCGCCGGGGTCTCCGTGTGGTGGGCGCTTCTGGTTGTCCTGAGCCTGGGCCTGGCGTCCCTGCCGGGCATTATTGCCGTCTTGTCGGGAGCCCGCGGGAAGGCCCTCCTGTCGGCGCTGCGCAATACGGGCCTGTATGCGCTGGTCTACGGAGCGGTCGTCGGCTTGGCTTTCGCCGCCACTCCCCCAGCCGGGCTCTGAGCTCTTAGGGTTAGGACTATGGCAAGAATCCTTCTGGTGATTGCGGTGCTAGCGGTGACCATCTATGCCCTGGCCGACTGGGCCAGCCGGTCCCGCACCCAGACTCCGGGGAAGGTGAACCGCTGGGTGTGGCTCGCCGTCATCGTTCTCTTGCCGCTTGTGGGACCGCTCGCTTGGATTATCGCCGGCCTAGTCACGCGGGCAGAGGCCGCGCGTCAACCCGTCGCAGAAGAGAGCGAGGAGACTCTGCGTCCCGACGACGATCCCGACGCGATTTCCGACTTGGCCGACCGTTTGGCCCGGCGGCAGAAGAGAACGCGCCGCGGCAGGGCGCCCGAACGGCCGGGCACGGGGGAAGGCTCGTCAGAGGACCGCCCTCGCACTGACCCCAAATCCGACGAGGGCGAAGACGCCGACTGATCCCCTACTTTTTGGTTGCTGCCGCGGACGAACCCGGGGTCATGTCCTGAGCCTCTGACAGCAGGGCTGCGGCTGGTTCCACATAGTTCCACCCGACCAGGCGATCGCCATCGAAGAGCAGGGACGTCAGCGACGCTAAAGAGCATTGGCGCAGGAGCGGGTTGTGGGACAGCGGTTTGCGGTCCAAGAACCGCTGAACGGTTACCACCGGCAGTTGGTGTGATACCAGGAGCGCTTCGTGTCCGGAGGCCTCACGCAGAGCCCTTGAGATGGCACGCGACATCCTGCGGGCAATCTCCTTGTAGGGTTCCCCCCACGATGGTCGGTTCGGCTGGAGGTAAAGATGCCAGTTGCGTGGATGAGCGAGGGCCCACCGGTTCTTGTTGACGGCAATCCCCTCGAACGCGGATGAGGCTTCGATCAGATCCGAGTCCGATTCCACGCTCAAGCCGTAAGCCAGTGCGGTTGGGAGGGCAGTCTCCTGCGCCCGCAGCAGCGGTGAAGCGACCACATGCGTGATGTCCGCACCCGAGCCAACCAGGTAGTCCGCGGTAGCCGAGGCCATGCGCCTACCCAAAGGAGTGAGGCCGAAACCCGGTAGGCGTCCATAGAGGAGACCTTCCGGGTTGTCGACTTCACCGTGCCGCATCAGGTGGATCGTCGTTAGCGTCATGCGACTCATCATCCCAGATAGGGATTACCAACGTCCCATCGAACCAGCTCAGTGGAGCATCCAGAGTGTGGTTTCCCCTGGTATCTCATCTCCGGTCAGAGGACGTGAAGACAGAATCACTTCCCCTTCGGGTAGGGGCGCGGGGTCAACACCGAAGTTAGTGACCACCGTCCACCCGTTTGGCCGACAGAACTGGAGCACGTCCGGACTGTTTGTGTCTTCCCACTCCAATGTCTCCTCCGTCAGGAGGTTCTTGCGGATGTGCAAGGCGGAGCGGTACAGGTTCAAAGTCGACTCCGGGTCCGCCTCCTCCACGTCCACGGCATGCTGGGCGAACCAGGAGGGTTGGGGGAAGTGGGGTTTGGGGCCACCGAAGCCGAAACCCTCAGCGTCTGCAATCCACGGCAGCGGTACCCGGCACCCGTCACGCCCAACGTCCACTCCCGGAGAACGCTCAAAGGTTGGGTCCTGCCGGTCCTCGTCGGCGATGTCTCCGACTTCGTGAAGCCCCAGCTCCTCGCCCTGGTAGATATAGGTGCTGCCCGGTAAGCCGAGTAGAAGCAAGGTCGCGGCATCCGCCCGCCTGTTCCCGCGTTCAAGGTCGACGTCCTCACGCCGACCGCCTTCCAGGAGCCAGGACTGGCCAACTACTTGCTCCTTGTCCTCCTGCAAGTCCGGCAGTCCGTAGCGGGTGGCGTGCCGGACCACGTCGTGGTTTGAAAGAACCCAGGTTGTCGACGAATGGTGGTTGGCGGACTGGGCCAAGTTCTGGTCAATGATCGCCTTGAAGACATGTGCGTGGAAGTCGGCGCGAAGAAGATCGAAGTTAAAGCTCTGTCCGAGCCCGTCAATACTGGCATAACGCGCGCGCCGCTCCGGATCATCCACCCAGGCCTCAGCGACTGCGGTGCGCGGAGGGTCGTAGCGGTTGAAGACTTTGCGCCAGCCGGCGTAGACCTCATGGACTTCATCCCGGTCCCAAATCGGGTGGTTTCCGTCCCACGGCAGAGCCTGGAGTTCCTCCCAAGTGGGGAGCGGGTCGGGTCCGAAGATAATGTCCGTGTCCTTCGTCAGAGAGTTGGCGACGTCAATGCGGAAGCCATCGACGCCCCGATCCGACCAGAACGCAAGTATGTCCTCAAACTCCTCCCGAACCTCCGGGTTCGCCCAGTTGAGGTCCGGCTGCTCCGGCGCGAAGGTGTGTAGGTAGTACTGGCCGTCCCCCACTGGCTCCCACTGCGAACCGCCAAACATTGCGATCCAGTCCGAGGGCGGCTGGACTTCCCCGTCCTCTCCGATCACGCCGTCGCGAAAAATGTAGCGGGCTCGAGCTTCCGAACCCTTCGGGGAAGAAAGCGCCTCCTGGAACCAAACGTGCTGGTCAGAAGTGTGATTCGGCACGATGTCCACGATCACTTTGATTCCCTCCGCGTGGAGGGCCTCAACCATTCGATCGAAGTCCCCCAGAGTTCCCAGTTCGGGAGCCACGTCACGGTAGTCGGCAACGTCGTAGCCTCCGTCTGCCAGCTCTGAAGGGTAGAAGGGGCTGAGCCACACAGCGTCCACGCCCAGCTGCTTCAGGTACGGAACTTTGGAGGTGATCCCACGGATGTCCCCCAACCCGTTCCCGTCAAGGTCGTAGAACGAACGCGGATAAATCTGGTAGACGACCGCCTGGCGCCACCAATCTTTATCCTCAACGTTCAGGGGGACGATTTCTTCGAACTGAAGGGTCACGGAGGCCACCTCTCACATAGGAGTCAGCAGTAGCCTAACGACGTCCTACAAGGCCATCAAATGGCGCGGTAGAGAGCCCTCAAAGCATCGTCGAACTGCCGGTCTTCCACTCCGATCAGAATCGATAGCTCCGATGCCCCCTGCGTGATGATGCGGATGTTGATCTTCGCATCCGCCAACTGTTTGAACACGCGAGAGGCAATGCCGGGCGTTGACACCATCCCCCTACCAACGACTGCGATCAGGGAAATACCCTCCTCCACGCTGACTGAGTCGGGGTTGCAGTAGATCTTGATTTCCTCGACTACCTTCTTCAATTTGAAGCGGATGTCCTCGCTATGGACAACTACCGACACCGAGTCGATCCCAGAAGGAATGTGTGCGATGGACACGCCGTTGGTTTCAAACACCGACACCAGCTTCCGCATGAACCCCTTCTCCGCGTCCATCAGCGTCTTCTCCAAGGTAACGGCGGTGAACTGGCGCATACCCGCGATGCCCGTTATGCCCGTGATACCGCTCTTCTGCTTCTCCGGGACTATGAGGGTGCCCTGGTCTTCAGGCCGCTCAGTGTTCCTGACGTTTATGGGTATCTGCTTCTCCCTGACGGGGAAAATTGCCTCTTCATGGAGAACAGAGGCACCCATGTACGACAGTTCCCGGAGTTCTTTGTAGGTGACCATCTCTATAGCCCGCGGGTTGTCGACGACGCGTGGGTCCGCCTGGAGAAAACCGGAAACATCCGTCCAGTTCTCATACATGTCAGCATTCATCGCGCTGGCAACAATGGCGCCGGAGACATCCGAACCACCCCGTGAGAAAGTGTGGGTCACTCCGTCTTTGTCGGCACCGTAGAAGCCGGGGATCACTGCATTAGGTATCTCACCCAACACCGCCCCCATCTTCGCAAGCGTCGCCTCCGCGTCGTAGTCGCCTGACCTGGAAAACACCACGACATCGGCGGCATCTACGAACTGGTAACCCAAGTACTCGGCCAGCAGATGGGCATTCAAGTACTCCCCGCGACTTGCGACATGCTCAGCCGAAGCGCCGGACGCGATATCCGCGCGCACCTCCTCCAACAAGGAGTCAAGGTCCTGCTCGAGTCCCAGTCCCGCATGGATCTGGCGGTACCTGTCTGCCACAAGCTCAAAAACCTCATTGAAGTCAATACTGTGCTGGGCCAGCTGCGCACACATGTAAAGCAGATCCGTCACCTTGTGGTCATCCCCATCACGCTTACCGGGCGCGGAGGGAACTACGAAGCGCCGGGCGGGGTCTCCCGAGATAATCTTCTTGGCTGCGGTGAAGTGCTCAGCATCCGCCATGGATGAACCACCGAACTTCGCTACCACCACTCGGGACATGGACTCGCCTTTCATCGCCTAAACTGGGCGGTCCAACTCTATGGCTGACGTCCACGATCACGGATCCCGGTTCGATTATTGGTCTGGCCGCGAGTAGATTGGCCCCGTCAAGACAGCATTGCAACTCCGCCCAGCGGAACAACACTAGGGAAGGACCGCGAATGAGCGACCACCACCACTCCAGCCACAAGGAGAACCTGAACCGCAAGGAACGCCGCGGAGAGGCTCACGCACTTCACGTCGACGACGTGGATCTCAACTCCGAACTGCAGGAGAAGCCCGACCTGGGCGAATACACGCTGAAGAACATCCAGACCGGCGCCGGGGCCGACACCCCAGGGGAGAACCCAAACCGGGAATGGGCCGTGGACGAGCGCCAAGCCCAGGATGACCTGGACGATCGCTCCTAGTAACTTCACCGCAGAAGACCTCCCCGCCAGCTGAGGGAGGTCTTTCGCTTACCTGAGTTGCAACCGGAGAGGAGGGGAATGCCTAAGCATCGACTCAAGGCCGCGCTCTCCAAAGCGCGCGCTGAATCCAGCCTGTCCGCGCCCCGGGTGTTCGCCACCGCCCTCGCCGCCATCACCATGGCCGTGGTGTCCTCCCGCCTCACCACCATGGTGAACTCGATACTCCTGGTGGGCCTGGTGTCGATCGGCTCAGCTCTGGCCAGTGAGTTCTACAGAATCGTCTTGTCCGCAAGCGCGCGCGGTACGAAGAAAGTAGTGGAGCCGGTCCTAGATAAGCTCCCCATCGCCCTCGCCCCAGACGGGACACCGTCCACAGAAGCGCAGGACGGCACCGACTCAGAACAGAAAACGGGCGAGGACGAGGCGGAGACTGAAAAGGAGGAGGGACAGAGCCCTCCGAGCGTGAGCACCACTCAGACGCGTGGATTCTGGTATCGCTTCAGACATAACCAGGTCATCCAAATGTCCCTCATCTTCGCCATCGTCGCCATGATCACCGTGGGAATC
>CAYFQC010000009.1:0-49543 GCA_964345155.1 uncultured Actinomyces sp. | reverse complement strand
CGCCGAAGAAGTTGTAGTTGGTGGCCGTGATCTCCCGGATCGTCTGCGTGATCTCGATTACCGCGATCACTGATAGGAGGGAGGAATCCTTGATTATGGAAGCGAACTGTCCGGTCAACGCGGGTAGTGTGCGTGCCACCATCTGCGGGAAGACCACGTGAAGCAGCTTCTGCGCGGGTGTGAATCCAACTGCGTCGGCTGCTTGCAGCTGATCGCGGTCCAGGGAGGACGCCGATCCTCTCACGATCTCTGCCACGTATGCGCCGGAAAACACTGCCAGAATCACGATTCCCGCGACCGTCTTGTTGTTCACGCCCCACGCCGTCCCGATGATGTAGTAGAACAGGTAGATCTGCACCAGCAGGGGGGTACCTCGGATCACCTTCACATACAGGTCCGCGGTGTAGCGCAGGGGGAGCCACCGGGAGTTCGCTGCGACAGCAGTGGGGACCCCAATCAACATGGACAGGGCGACGGCGGCCACCGAGAGGCGAACGGTCAGCCAGAAACCCTCCCAGATGCGCGCTCGGTACTCGCCCACGAAGTCGAAGTTCAGACTCACGCCCGCGCCCGCCAGGGAGAGCCAAAACACGGCGATGACCACAACCACCACCGCCAGGTAGTTCAGTGCGGCGCGAAGAAGCGGGGTGCGTCCGTGCGAGGGCGCCTGCAGCCAGGACAACGTGGTCAGTCCAAGTCGAAGAACCAGGGGAAGCCGAGCTGGACGAATGCGGCATGCTCCTCGGCCAGGTAGGTATCGGTCAAGCGGTCGAAACCGCCTTCAGCGCGGTAGGTGGGAATGAACTCGTTGATCTGATCCAGGAGTTCCTGATGTCCCTTCGCCACGGCGATTCCCCAGTATTCGGCTTCCTGGAAGGGGATGAACACCGCCTCGGTCGTATCCGGGTTGCGGGCCTGGTTGCGGTAGATGGTGAGTTGGTCGTAGAGGAACCCGTCGGCCTTGCCCTGCACGACCTCGGTGACACACGCGCTTTCGTCGGCCAACCGCACGATTTGGGCGTTGGTCAGGTTCTTAGTCGCGTAAACGTCCCCCGTGGAACCGGTTTTGACGGCCACGACCTTCCCTGCCTGGTTCAAATCCCCAATGTCGGAGACGCCGGAGTCAGAGTTCGCGAGTATCGCCAGTTGCGCCCGCGCGTAAGGGTCTGAGAAGTCTACGGACTGCTCACGCTCCTCCGTGATGGTCATTGAGGACATGACCGCATCCGCTTTCCCGGTCTGCAGCATGGGAATCAGCCCGTCAAAAGACGTGTTTTCGATGGTCAAGTCGTAGCCATAGTTGTCGGCGAAGTCCTGCATGAACTGGACGGACACGCCCTCTGGGTTGCCCGCTTCGTCTTTTGTCTCGAATGGGGGATAGGCCAGTTCCATCGCCACGACCAGTGGCTTCTCTCCGCTCTGCTCGCTCTGTGCCGACTGACCCGCACTGTGCGTTTCGCCGGAGCAACCGGCGAGGGCGAATGCCGCCACGCCCATCAGGCCCATTACTGCCCAGAACCGGTTTCGCATTGTCACCCTCACCTAGCCTGCCGTTGCACTAACCGCGCCTTGCGCCCCGGACAACACTACCGGTTCAGCAAACCGCGTAGACCGCACTAGCCAGTGGCCTCCACCTGCACGGTACGATTACCTCAACGACTGAACGCAAGGGGAACACGTACATGACCAACTCGGAGTCTGCTGCCAAGCGGGTGCTCGTCGCTGAAGATGAGACGCTTATCCGCCTCGACATTGTCGACATTCTGACCGCCGCCGGTTACGAGGTCGTAGGGGAGGCCGCTGACGGGCAGGAGGCCATCGACCTCGCCCTCGAACTGGAGCCCGACCTGTGCGTCCTCGACGTAAAGATGCCGAAGGTGGAAGGTATTACCGCGGCGGAGGAAATCCTGAAGGAAGTCTCCTGCGCTATCGTCATGCTCACCGCATACTCCCAAAAGGAACTGGTGCAACGCGCTGCGGAAGTGGGGGCCACGGCTTATGTCACCAAGCCTTTCGGGCCGAATGACCTTATTCCAGCTGTTGAAATCGCCCTGTCCCGCCAGGCCCAAATTGAGGCGCTGGAAGCTGACGTTGCCGATCTATCTGAGCGGTTCGAAACCCGCAAGCGCGTTGACCGGGCGAAAGGGCTGCTCATCACCAAGATGGACATGACTGAACCCGAAGCGTTCCGGTGGATCCAGAAGACCTCCATGGACCGCAGGCTGTCCATGCGTGAGGTCGCAGACGCCGTGATTGATCAGGTGGCTGGGGACTGACGTTCCACCAGGAGGTTGGTAACCAGGGCGGTTGAGACTGTCCGCCCGTCCTCGCCCGTCACTGTCACCTGATGAACGGTGCGGGTGCGTCCCAAGTGGACGGCGACTGCCTCAGCGCACACCGGGCCGCGGCCCGGACGCAGGTGGGAGACCATTAGCTCGGTGCCGACAGCCACCTTCCCCAGATCGGCTGCGTGCAGGTTGGCGGCCGCTGAGGCCACGTCCTCGCACAGGGCAGCGGTAGCGCCCCCGTGGAGCAGCCCGGCCGGCTGCGTGTTGCCGCTCAAGCGCATGGTGGCGACCGACCGTTGCGCCGTGACCTCCACTAGTTTGATTCCCAGTTTCTCCGCAAGCGCACTGCTGGGCGCATCCCGCTGGGCGCTCTGCTCCCCGGGCACATTTTGACGCATGGAAGTAACCCTACCGGGACCGTATTCTGTGGTGGTGACCAAGAAACTCCTTATCATCGACGGCCATTCGATGGCGTTCCGGGCGTTCTACGCTCTGCCCGCCGATTCCTTCACCGCCGCGGGCGGCCAACACACCAACGCTGTGTACGGGTTCTTTTCCATGCTCGCGAAGCTCTTGGAGACGGAAAAGCCAACTCATTTGGCCGTCGCTTTTGATGCCGCCCGGGAGTCTTTCCGAACCGAGATCTACCCTGAATACAAGGGGACACGCGACAGCGCGCCAGTTGAATTCGGTGGGCAGGTGGAGTTGATTGGCGCAGTCTTGGACAAGATGGGCGTTACCTCGCTGACCGTGCCGAACTTTGAGGCTGACGACATTCTGGCGACCCTTGCCACTCAGGCGCAGAAGGAGGGCTTCCGCGTTCTGGTTGCCTCCGGGGACCGCGACACGTTCCAACTTGTTGACGAGGACGTGACTGTCTTGTATCCAGGTCGGTCGGCTTCCGACCTTCACTACATGACGCCGGAGGCCGTCCTAAAGAAGTACGGAGTTCGCCCAGAAGAGTACCCAGAGCTGGCCGCAATCGTCGGCGAGTCCTCCGATAATCTCCCCGGCGTGCCGGGAGTGGGACCGAAAACGGCCGCGCAGTGGCTGGCGAAATTCGGCGGCCTAGACAGTTTGCTCGACAACGCCGACAAGTTGGGGGGGAAGCGTGGAGAAGCACTGCGTGAACACCTGACCGACGTACGCCGGAACCGAGACCTCAACGGCCTTGTGCGCGACATGTCCCTGGACGCGACCCCTGAGGAGTGCACAGTGGCACCCCCAGATCAGGCGGGACTGGATGACCTGTTCAACACACTGGAGTTCGGGGCGCTACGCACCCGTGTCTACAAGTCCATGGCGCCGCTGTGGGGCACTCTGGAGGGCGGGAAAAAGCAGGACGCGAAGCTGCTCGTCGCAGAGGGCGACGTGGAGGGAGTGGAAGGGACCCCGCCGCCGGAGCGGGTAGCCACCCAGGTTGCTGTGGACCCCGCGGACGTCCGGGTCGTGGGCGAGGACGAGGAGCTGGAAGAGACTCTGTCCGCCCTCGCCGGTCAAGCCGTGGCCGTGTGGGGGGAGGGACACTTGGCGCCCACGCGGGCACGATTGGACACTTTGGCGCTTGCTTGGGATGGGGGCCTGCTCGTCGCGGAGACGACCGACCTATCGGAAGGACAGTACGCTGCCCTCGGAGAGTTCCTGGCCACTCACACCACCTTGATTGTTCACGGCGGCAAGGCCTTGGGTCACGGCTTGCGGGCACAAGGTTGGGAGTTAGCGCAGCCCGCCTTTGATACGCAACTAGCCGCCTACCTGTGCAACCCCAACCAGAGGGACTACGGGCTGGATCAGACCGCGCTTCTCTACCTCGGCGCGAAGCCGGATTTGTCCGAGGACGACGGGGCGATGTTCGCCCTCGACCTTTCCGACCCGCAGGTGGGCGGCGCGGTGCCGCACTTAGTTGACGCTGCGGTTTGCGCCGCCACCGTCCTGGCACTGGAGGGGCCTCTCAGATCAGTGCTGGTCTCAAGAGAGGCACTGCCACTCCTGGTATCCATGGAGATTCCCGTATCAGGCGTGCTCTTCGATATGGAATGCGCGGGAATCGCAGTGGACCGGGGTGTCCTGGACGGGCTGCGGAAGGAATACGCGGGGCAGGCTGATCAGGCGGCTGCTGACGCCTACGAGTCGATCGGGCGAACCGTGAATCTGGGCAGCCCCAAGCAGTTGCAGGTCGTCCTGTTCGACGAGTTGGGGATGCCCAAGACCCGCAAAACGCGCACCGGATACACCACTGACGCGGACGCCTTGAACGACCTGTACGCCAAGACTGGCCACCCCTTCCTGGAGGCTCTTCTGCGGCACCGGGACCGGGCTAAGTTGGTGCAGACAATCGACGGGCTGCTCGCTGAAATCCAGCCGGACGGGCGTATTCACTCCACCTTCAGCCAGATCGCTTCCGCTACCGGGCGCCTGGCCTCCTCCGACCCGAATCTGCAGAACATCCCTGCGCGCACCGAATCGGGACTGCGGATCCGGGAGGCTTTCGTGGCTGGTGACGGCTTCGAGGACTTGATGAGCGTGGACTACTCGCAAATCGAGATGCGGATAATGGCGCACCTGTCGGGGGACCAGGATCTTATTGACGCTTTCAACTCCGGGGAAGACCTGCACCGGACTATGGCGTCCCTGGTTTTTGGTGTTCCCATCTCTGAGGTGGATTCGGAGCTGCGTAACCGCATCAAAGCGACCTCTTACGGCCTGGCCTACGGGTTGTCGCCGTTCGGCCTTTCCAAGCAGTTGGGTATCTCCGTGGACGAGGCGCGGGAACTGCATAAGGACTACTTCGCCCGCTTCAGCCGAATCGGCCAATACCTGCGTGAAGTGGTGGAGGAGGCCCGCCACGACGGTTACACGCAGACCATGTTCGGGCGGCGCAGGTACTTCCCAGACCTGCACTCCACCGTCCGGCGGGTTCAGGACATGGCGGAACGCGCAGCGCTCAACGCGCCTATTCAAGGCAGCGCCGCCGATATTTTCAAGATCGCGATGATGCGGGTGCAAGCCGGGCTTCTTGAGGGAGACTTCCACTCCCGAATGGTCCTGCAGGTTCACGACGAGCTCGTCTTGGAGATAGCG
The DNA here is from genome assembly GCA_964345155.1 of uncultured Actinomyces sp. Classification (GTDB taxonomy): domain Bacteria; phylum Actinomycetota; class Actinomycetes; order Actinomycetales; family Actinomycetaceae; genus Scrofimicrobium. Next base: position 44,174 of record CAYFQC010000009.1, on the reverse strand, counting down.
GACGGGGAATCAGCCGCGGTGAAGAACCTTGTTGAGCAGGCAATGGGGTCAGCCGCGAAGCTATCGGTGCCCCTGGACGTGGCGGTCGGAGAGGGGAAGTCGTGGAGGGCCGCGGCGCACTGAGCGGCCGCCGGGCTGGCCCGAGGCCTTGGAGGTAACCCAGGTCACAGTTCGCTTGAAGCACCGTCATTTTTGTGAGCGAACCGTTACTTCTGGGCCCTCAAAGGCGTGGTGAGACGCTGATAAACTGGCCGGTGGCCGTGTGGCCGCCGCCAAGATGGTGAGCGAAAAGCAGGGCCGTGTTCTGTCCGCAAAGAAACCGAAACTGAGTAAACAACTTCATGACCAATCCTTCCACTCCCGCCGCGACCGGCACTCCCATCGTTGCAGTCAACGACATTGGGACTGAAGAGGAGATTCTCGCCGCTATCGACGAGACGATCAAATACTTCAACGATGGGGACATCGTTGAAGGCACCGTAGTCAAGGTCGACCGGGACGAAGTCCTGCTTGACATTGGTTACAAGACTGAAGGCGTCATCCTGGCGCGTGAACTGTCTATCAAGCACGACGTAGACCCAGATGAGGTCGTGGCCGTGGGAGATCAGGTAGAAGCGCTGGTCCTCCAGAAGGAAGACAAGGAAGGCCGCTTGCTCCTCTCCAAGAAGCGGGCTCAGTATGAGCGTGCTTGGGGAGAGATTGAGAAGATCAAGGAAGAGGACGGCGTCGTCTCCGGCACCGTGATTGAGGTCGTCAAGGGCGGTCTTATCCTCGACATTGGTCTGCGTGGCTTCCTTCCGGCTTCCCTGGTGGAGATGCGTCGCGTCCGCGAACTCGGCCCGTACATTGGCCGCCAACTGGACGCCAAGATCATCGAACTGGATAAGAACCGCAATAACGTGGTCCTCTCCCGCCGCGCCTGGCTGGAGCAGAGTCAGTCCGAAGTCCGCTCCAACTTCCTCAACACCTTGCAGAAGGGGCAGGTGCGCCGCGGCGTCATCTCCTCGATCGTGAACTTCGGTGCGTTCGTGGACCTGGGCGGGGTTGACGGCCTCGTACACGTTTCCGAACTGTCCTGGAAGCACATCGACCACCCCTCGGAGGTCGTGGAAGTGGGACAGCCCGTTGAGGTTGAGGTCCTGGACGTGGACATGGACCGCGAACGCGTGTCCTTGTCGCTGAAGGCGACGCAGGAAGATCCGTGGCAGGCATTTGCCCGCCAGCACGCGATCGGGCAGGTCGTTCCCGGACAGGTCACCAAGCTTGTTCCCTTCGGTGCGTTCGTGCGCGTCGAAGATGGGATCGAGGGTCTGGTGCACATCTCGGAGCTCGCACAGCGCCACGTGGAGATGCCTGAGCAGGTTGTCAAGGTCGGCTCGGACGTGTTCGTTAAGGTCATCGACATCGACCTGGAACGCCGCCGGATCTCCTTGTCTCTCAAGCAGGCAAACGAAGGCATGGACCCCGAATCAGATGAATTCGATCCGTCGCTGTACGGCATGGCCGCTGAGTATGACGAGAACGGGAACTACAAGTACCCCGAAGGCTTCGACCCGGAAACCCAGGAATGGATGGAAGGCTACGAAGCTCAGCGCGAGGCCTGGGAGGCCCAGTACGCGGAGGCACAGGCCCGTTGGGAAGCCCACCGCGCACAGGTAGCCGCGTCTGCTGCCCTTGAGGCGGAAGAAGAGGAAGAGGTTGCCGCGGCTGCGACGGCTCCGGAGGACCTGGGCGGTACGCTCGCTTCCGACGAGGCCTTGGCGGCTCTGCGCGATAAGCTCACCGGCGCCAACTAGCATCAAGAGCCCTGCTAACGGGCTGAGAGTGGGACGTCACGACTCATCGTGGCGTCCCATTTTTGCGCGAGCGGGGAGCTTGTCCTTGTTCATGCAACTGAGGGGGGAACGGCGGTGGAGCAAGAAGGTCTCCGAGGTCCCAAGCTGCGGGTTGGGCGCTCGTCGGCCACTTTGGTGCGCGCGTGGCAAAGGCGGCTGCCGCAGTCACTGTACGTCGGCCTTTCAGGCGGAATCGGAGCTGGGAAGACGGAGGTTGCTGGGGCTTGGGAAGCGTGCGGCGCCGCGGTCTTCTCAGCCGATCAACTAGCGCGTGAGGTGGTGGAACCGGGGTCTCCGGCCCTCGCTGAGATCCGCGCCCGCTTCGGGACCTGCGTTCTGAACGAGGACGGAACGCTGGACCGCGCCGCCCTAGCCCGCCGCGTTTTTGCCGACCCAGCGGAACTGGCGGCCCTTGAACGCATCACTCATCCGCGGATCGCGGACCTGGCCGCACGGCGCCGCACGGAGGCCATCGCAGCGAGGGTGCCAGTGGTGGTGTATGACGTTCCTTTGTTGGTGGAGCAGGGGATGGCCGGTAAGTTCGACTGCATTGTCATGGTTGACGCGCCGGAGGTAGAGAGGCTGCGCAGACTAGAGGAAAGAGGCATGGAGCCGGCTGATGCCAGGAGGCGGCTCGCCTCTCAGTCGGGAGTCGAAGATCGTCGGTCCATCGCCAACATCTGGATAGAGAACCTTGGGGGACGCTCTGAGTTGTCGGAGTTAGCGTCTACAGTGTGTCGGGACTGGTTGATTCCCGGCGTCTAGGCCGGTCCTGCGGAACGGGAGGCATCACATGGGGCGAAGTGTCACCGCCGGGATCGCGCTGTCCCGGCCGGACTTTCTTGGTGTGCTTCGCCAGCAGACAAGCAGCGGCCGAATCGTCGTGGAGTCAGCCAATGCCCCTAAATGACCAGCAGTTTCCATACCAGAGCGGGGCCAACCGTAAACTCCTGCTGCCCCAGGAGGCGCCATTTCAGGTGGTCTCGGAGTACTCGCCTTCGGGGGACCAGCCGCAGGCAATCAAAGAGATCGCGGCGCGAATCAACGCGGGGGAGCAGGACGTGGTGCTCCTCGGCGCGACCGGGACCGGGAAGTCCGCGACCACCGCCTGGCTGATCGAACAGGTTCAAAGGCCTGCCCTGGTGATGGCGCCCAACAAGACGCTGGCCGCTCAACTCACGTCTGAGTTCAAGTCGCTTCTGCCCGGCAATGCGGTGGAGTACTTCGTTTCGTATTACGACTACTACCAGCCGGAAGCATACGTACCGCAGACGGACACTTTCATTGAGAAGGACTCCTCTATTAACGATGAGGTTGAGAGGCTCAGGCACTCGGCCACCAATTCGCTGCTGACCAGGCGTGACACCGTCGTTGTCTCCTCCGTGTCCTGCATTTACGGCCTCGGAACGCCCGACGAATACGTGAAACGCATGATGCGCCTGGACGTGGGGGACACGGTGAACCGGGATGATTTGCTGCGTGCCTTCGTGGAAATGCAATACACCCGCAACGACATGGCGTTCACGCGGGGCACGTTCCGCGTGCGGGGGGACACGATTGAGATTATTCCGGTCTACGAGGAGCTGGCTATCCGCATAGAGATGTTCGGAGATGAGATCGACAGTCTCGCTGTCCTGCACCCCCTGACGGGGGACGTGATCCGGGAGGCTCAATCCATTCACGTATTCCCAGCCAGCCATTACGTCGCAGGTGAGGAACGGATGGCCAGGGCCATCAAGTCGATTGAGGAGGAGCTCGAAGACCGGGTGCAGTGGTTTGAAAAGAGGGGGAAGCTCCTTGAAGCTCAGCGCCTGCGGATGCGCACCACTTATGACTTGGAGATGATGCGGGAGATCGGCACCTGCTCAGGCATTGAGAACTACTCCCGTCACATTGACGGGAGGCCGGCCGGTTCGGCTCCCCACACGCTTCTCGATTTCTTCCCCGAAGATTTCGTGCTGATAATCGATGAGTCGCACGTGACTGTCCCGCAGATCGGCGCCATGTATGAAGGGGACGTCTCACGAAAGCGGACGCTGGTGGAGCACGGCTTCCGGCTGCCGTCGGCCATAGACAATCGGCCGCTGAAGTGGGACGAGTTTACGGAGCGGATCGGTCAGACCGTCTACCTGTCCGCAACGCCCGGCCCCTATGAACTTTCGCGTGACCCCGACCCGGTGGAACAGATCATTCGCCCAACGGGCCTAGTGGATCCCAAGGTAGTCGTGAAGCCCACAGACGGTCAGATCGATGACCTCCTGGAGGAGATTCGGACGCGCACTGACCGCAACGAAAGGGTGTTGGTCACCACCTTGACCAAAAAGATGGCTGAGGACCTGACCCAGTATCTTGCGGAGCGCGGCGTAAAAGTCGAATACCTGCACTCTGATGTAGACACGCTACGCAGGGTGGAACTACTGAGAGAGCTGCGGCTGGGAAAGTTCGACGTCCTCGTCGGAATCAACCTGCTGCGGGAGGGTTTGGACTTGCCGGAGGTGTCTCTGGTCGCAATCTTGGATGCGGATAAGGAAGGGTTCTTGCGTTCCACGCGTTCCCTGATTCAAACCATCGGGCGGGCTGCCCGGAACGTGTCTGGCGAGGTCCACATGTACGCCGATACGGTCACCGATTCCATGCAGGCGGCCTTGACGGAGACGGAGCGGCGCCGCGCCAAACAGATTGCTTACAACGCCGAACACGGAATCGACCCGACGCCGATTCGGAAGAAGATCGCGGACGTCACCGACATGTTGGCGCGTGAGGAGATTGAGACCGGCCAGCTTCTGGCTGGCGGCTATCGAAACAGCCCCGTAGGCGCGACTTCACATGGGCTCGGAAGTGGGAAACGGACAGCAGGCGCCGCTGAGTCGGAACTGGCGGAGCTGATTGAGCAGCTCAGTGAGCAGATGAAAGCCGCGGCCGCGGAGTTGAGCTTCGAACTGGCGGCCCGGCTGCGCGATGAGATCAAAGATTTACGTCAGGAACTGCGAAGCATGAGGGAAGCCGCCCATTAGAGGAACCCCAGCCGACCCACAACGCGTTGGACGCCACACCGGACCCAGGTCCCATGCAGGCTAGACTTGCCGCTCGAGGGGAGTAATCCGCGAAGCTAGCGTCGTCAACACGGACTTGTCCCGGCGCTCGCACCCTGCTGGGTGGGTAAGACCTCAACTCACTGCCCGCACCCAGCATCGGAGAGATACGTGGAAGTACACCTCGCTTCGTGGATTGTCCTGGCGGTCATTGTGATCGTGCTGATCGCAGTCGACATCATCGGACACACACGCACCCCGCACGCGCCCACCTTGAAAGAAAGTGCCTGGTGGTCGGTTGCCTATATTGCGCTGGCACTTGTCTTCGCAGTTTTCATCTGGCTTGTCTACGGCCTCGATTTCGCCGGCGAGTATTTGGCTGGTTGGGCCACGGAGAAGGCCCTGTCAATCGACAACCTGTTCGTCTTCGTCATCATCATGAGCACCTTCCGGGTGCCCCGCGAGTTCCAGCAGAAAGCCCTCCTATCAGGCATCATCATCGCGCTGGTCCTCAGATTGGTGTTCATCCTGGTGGGGGCCGCGGTGATCTCGCGGTACTCATGGATCTTCTACATCTTCGGGGTTTGGCTGCTGTACACGTCCTACACGCAGATCAAGGCCGGCACTGAAGGCTTGAGCGGCGAAGAAGAGGAGACAGAGTACGAAGAGAACCGCCTCACCAGGATGGTTCGCAAGGTACTCCCGGTAACCGACGGATTTCGTGGCCAGAAGTTCCTCTACCGCCACGGCGGCAAGACCTACATCACCCCACTGCTGTTGGTCGTGATCGCGCTGGGATCAGCGGACGTCATGTTCGCCCTCGACTCGATTCCTGCGATCTTCGGTCTCACCTCAGAGCCGTACTTAGTGTTCGCCGCGAACGCCTTTGCTTTGCTCGGGCTGCGCCAGCTCTACTTCTTGATCGATGGCCTGCTTCAGAGGCTCATCTACCTGCACTGGGGGCTGGCCATCATCTTGGCCTTCATCGGCGTGAAGCTAATCTTGCACGCCATGCATGAGAATAACCTTTCATTCATCAATGGCGGGGAGCCTTTCAACGTCCCTGATATCGGGATCGCCCTCTCCTTGGCGGTGATCATCGGGACGATCACCGTGACCGTGGTGGCCTCACTGATAGCGTCGGGGCGCAAGGCAAAGAAAGAAGCCAAAGAACAGTTGGAGAGCTAGTGACGGGAAACGAGCGGACCCCCAAGGCAAACGACCGCGCCGGATCTGCCGGGGCGAAAGCCTCCACGGTCGAGGCCGGCGGCTCCAGCCAAACCCAGGGCCACCATGACGGCCCGCAACTGCCGAACCCGCGCAGCGCTGACGAACTCAAGCAATCAAGTGTTGGCCTCACCCAGGCGCAAGTGGATGCGAAGCATGAGGCCGGACAGTCAAACCACGTTGACACCGGCACCTCCCGCCCTGTCAGCGCCATCTTGCGGTCCAATATTTTCACCATCTTCAACGCCATCCTCATCACCTGTGGAGTCGCAGTGTTGGCGGTCGGGGACTGGCGGGACGCCGTGTTCATGTTCGTCCTCATCCTCAACATGGCGATCGGCATCTTCTCCGAACTGCGTTCCAAACATGCCCTGGACTCTTTGGCTGTCTTGCAGGCGCCAACCTCCTCGGTGCTGCGCGACGGGCGTTGGCAGAAGGCGCGCAACGAAAACCTGGTCGAGGACGACGTCATTGAGGTGAAACTGGGAGACCAGATTCCCGCTGATGGTCAGGTCATTAGAGCTGACGGCCTAGACGTCGATGAGTCGGCCCTTACCGGTGAGGCCAAGCCAGTCCACAAGCATCCCGGTGACACCCTAATGTCGGGCACCGCGGTGGTAGCCGGCAGCGGCCACATGCTAGTGGAGGTCATAGGGGCGGATGCCTGGGCGCAGAAGATCACGGCGGAGGCAAAGAAATTCTCCCGTGTGCACTCTGAGATTCAGGATTCGATCAACAAGATCCTGAAGTGGATCACCTTCGTGTTGCCAATCATCATCGTCTTGCTCCTGTGGTCCCAACTGCGGACCGGACAAAACGACTGGCGCACCGCGGTTATCTTCACGGTCGCGGGGATCGTGGGAATGATCCCGCAGGGCCTGGTGCTTCTAACCTCCATGAACTTCGGTCTGGCCGCGGCCACCCTGGCCCGGCGGGGCGTCCTCGTACAGGAACTACCGGCGGTGGAGGTTCTGGCCCGCGTGGACGTGCTCTGCCTGGACAAAACGGGCACCCTGACCACGGGTGACATAAGGGGACGCGAGCTCATCCAGCCCGGCGGCCTGAACCCAATCCCGGGCCTCGGAGAAGGGGAGACGGAGGCGAGCTTGGCGCGTGCCGTCCTCGCCCAAATGGTCTCCGACGACGCAAACGCAACCTCAACTGCGGTGTCCGGCCTGGTCGAGGGGGACGCGCGCCCCTACACCAGCGGGTCTGAGGAAATCCCATTCAACTCGGCGCGCAAGTGGGCTGCCCTCACCCTGCCCGCCTCCGCCGCGGTGCCCGAAGGCATGAGGACGTGGGTGTTCGGGGCGCCGGAGATCCTCTTGGGCGCGATGGAAAACCCGCCGCAGTGGGCATCTGACGCGGTGGCCGAAGCGGGGGACAAGGGGCGCCGGACCGTGTGCTTGGCCTATTCGCCGGGGCCGGTCACCGACGAGGAACTACCTGCGCAACTGACGCCCTCGATCGTGGCCGTCTTGGAAGAGGACGTTCGCCCGGACGCGGGGCAAACCCTCTCATACTTCAGGGGCCAGGGCGTACGGGCCAAGGTGATCTCAGGAGACGCGCCTCGCACAGTGGGGGCCATCGCCGCGGAAGTGGGGATCGCCGGCGAGGACGGTGCGCCTCCCGTGATCGTGGACGCACGCACCCTGCCGCCGGTCGGCACCGACGAGTTCAACCAGCAGGCCGTGGACACGGACGTTTTCGGCCGGGTCACGCCGGAGCAAAAGCGCGGCCTCGTTCATGCTCTGCAGCGGGCTGGCTACACGGTGGCGATGACGGGAGACGGCGTGAACGACGCCCTCGCCCTGAAGGACGCGGACCTGGGAATAGCGATGGGGAACGCAGCGCCAGCCACCAAGGCCGTTTCCCGAATAGTGCTGGTCAACGGCAAGTTCGCGGACCTGCCCGGCGTCGTGGCAGAAGGCCGCAGGATCATCGCGAACATGGAGCGAGTCTCCAGCCTGTTCCTAACCAAAACGACCTATGCAATGCTCCTCGCCGTGATCGTGGCGATTGCCGGATGGGTGTACCCGTTCCTGCCGCGCCAACTCACCTACGTCGGCACTTTCACCATCGGCGTGCCCGCCTTCTTCCTCTCTTTGGCACCTAACGCCCAAAAGTACAAGCCGGGATTCCTGAGGCGAACGCTGTCCGTGGCAGTTCCTTCGGGAATCATCCTTGGCCTGGTGGCGGTCGCTGCCTACCTGCTTGGGGGCGAGGGAACCGAAATCGGACACACTGGCGCGACTTTGACCCTGATAGTCGGCGCCATGGCGCTGCTCATCATCTTGGCGCGGCCGTGGAACTGGTGGAGGGTCACGCTGGTGGTGCTCATGATCATCGGTTCGGTCCTAGGGTTGATCATCCCGCCTGTCAGAGACTTCTTCGCTATGGCCCTGCCATCGCACGGGCAGTGGGGCACAATTGCGGGGCTGGGCCTTTTGGGAGCAGCTCTTATTGCCGCCTCCTATGCCCTTACGTCCAGATGGAGGGATAGACAAGATGCGACCCACCCAAGTGGAGACCACCAGAGTTGACACACCGTCATCACCCCTAGCGTTCTATAGGGCGCGGGGCGCAGCTGAGCCTGCCGGCGTGGGGGCAGCGCCCCTGGTCCTAGGTCATTCCCTGGGGTCGGACCGACACATGTGGGACTGGACGGTGGAGCTTCTGCCCTCCGACCTCGATCTGATTCTGTGGGAACAACCCGGACACGGCGAATCCCAACTGCTGCGCGAGCAGTCCCCTTCCGCTTCCGACACGGTCGAGGCCGTACACGCGGGGCTCGACGACCTAGGAATTCGCAGCGCTTTCTTCGCCGGCCTGTCCCTTGGCGGATTGACAACTCTGGCATACGCCCAGCAGTACCCGGAAACTGTCAGGGCCTTCATGGTCCTCGACTCGGGGCCCGTGACCGGAGAGCCTGGGCCCTGGTTTGAGAAGGCCGATCAGGTTCTGAGCCGAGGGATGGAACCGCTCGCGGATGGAACTATGGAACGCTGGTTCACGGCGGATTTCGCGTCGGGGGTCGGACGGCCAGTGGTCGAGCAGATTCGACGGATCTTCGTCTCGACTGCGCCGGAAGGATACGCCCAATGCTGCAGGATCTTGGGGAACACAGATCTGCGCGCGGCGGTGCGCCTCGCAACCGCCCCGGCTTACGTGTTGACCGGAGCGGAAGACGCAGGCGTCACACCCCAGGGCGCGGAGGAACTCCTAGAGTCGCTGCCGGACCCGCGCGGCCTGGTTATTGTGCCCGCCGCGAAGCACTTGACGGCGGTTCAGGAACCAGAGCTGGTCGCGGCTTCGCTGGTGAACATGGTGTTGAACCCGTAGCAGGCCCGGTCAGGAGACGGGGAACTCCGTGTCGAACCCGGGAGCCTCGGCGCCTAAAGTGGGCGTCCACGCCAGCACCTGCAGGTCGTCCATCAGATCGTTGGCGTAGAAGGGGTCACCTTCTAAAAGCTTCAGTGCCGCCTGGGCGGACTCGGCTCTCACCAGCATCATTCCGCCGTCGTACACTGCGTCTCCAAGAAAGCCGGCGGCCAGCAGGTGGCCGTCTGCCTGCAACTGCCGCATGTAGTTCCGGTGGGCTGGACGAAAGTCCTCCACAAGCATTTTCAGGTCGGTCGGGTACTGATATTGGATGACGTAGAGGCTCATACTCCCATTATCCCGGGGGAGGCTCCCCGGAACCAGTGACCTCCGGCTTACCTCTCCGCTGTGATCGAACACCTGTACTAATTGCCGGCCTACCTCAGTAGACTTCTGCGGGTGAGTGAAGAGCTGGTGGTCCGGGGTGCAAGGCAACACAACCTGAAGAATGTGGACTTGGAACTGCCCCGCGACAAGATGATCGTGTTTACGGGCCTTTCCGGCTCAGGGAAGTCCTCGCTGGCTTTCGACACGATTTTCGCGGAGGGACAAAGGCGCTACGTGGAGTCACTGTCCTCCTATGCTCGCCAGTTCCTCGGACAAATGGATAAGCCGGACGTGGACTTCATCGAGGGATTGTCCCCGGCCGTGTCGATCGACCAAAAGTCGACCTCCAAGAACCCGCGTTCAACCGTCGGCACCATCACTGAGATACACGACTACTTGCGGCTCCTGTACGCGCGCGCCGGCATCGCCTACTGCCCGGTCTGCGGTGAAGAGATCCAGGCCCAGTCGGCGCAGCAAATCGTGGACCGCGTCCTCGAATACCCCGAGGGCACCCGCTTCCAGATACTCGCCCCCGTGGTGCGCGGTCGAAAGGGTGAATACTCGGAGCTTTTCGCTGACCTGCAATCGAAGGGGTACGTGCGCGCCCTCGTAGACGGTGAGACGGTGCGGCTGGAAAACCCGCCGCGCCTGGAGAAGAAGCTCAAGCACGACATAGACGTGGTCATCGACCGTCTGGTCGTCAAAGAAGGCGTTCGCCGGCGGCTCGCGGACTCGGTGGAAACCGCCCTCGCCCTGGCGGACGGGCTGGTCACGTTGGATTTCGTGGATCTGGGCGAGGACGAGCCGGAACGTCGCCGCCGCTACTCAGAGAAGCGAGCGTGCCCCAACGATCACCCGCTGCAGCTGGACGAGATTGAGCCGCGCACATTCTCTTTCAACGCGCCTTACGGCTCCTGCCCGGCCTGCACTGGGCTGGGTTCCAAGCAGGAAGTGGACCCGGAGCTGATCGTGCCCGATGAGGAGCTGTCGCTGGCCGAGGGCGCCGTGGTCGTGTGGAGGGCGAACAACAAGTATTACCAGCGGCTCCTTGCAGGCCTGGCAAAACAGATGAACTTCGATATGGACACGCCGTGGAAGGACCTGCCCCAAGAGGTGAAGCACGCGGTGCTCTACGGCCTCGACCACCAGGTTCACGTGCGCTACAGGAACCGGTGGGGCAGGGAACGGGCTTACTCGACGGGTTTCGAAGGGGCCGTGTCGCACATTGAGCGGCGCCTCCAAGAGTCTGATTCCAACTACGTGAAAGACAAGCTGCAGGGATACATGCGGGAAGTGCCTTGTCCCACTTGTAAAGGCGCCCGTCTACGCCCCGAAGTGCTGGCCGTCAGGGTTGGCGGTAAGAACATAGCCGAGCTTTCCGCCTCCTCCATCCAGGAAACGCAGGAGTTCTTGGCCGAACTGGATTTGACCGGCAGGGCCGCCCAGATTTCGAAGCCGATCCTGCAGGAGATCAATGCGCGGCTGAAGTTCCTAGTTGACGTCGGGCTGGACTACCTGACGCTAGGGCGCGCGGCCGGCACACTCTCCGGAGGTGAAGCGCAACGCATCCGCTTGGCAACGCAGATCGGCTCGGGCCTAGTCGGGGTGCTGTACGTGCTGGATGAGCCTTCGATTGGCTTGCATCAAAGGGACAACCGCCGTCTCATCGGAACCCTTGAACACCTGAGGGACCTGGGCAACACGCTCATCGTCGTCGAACATGACGAAGAGACAATGGACAGCGCCGACTGGGTGGTCGACATTGGACCGAAGGCGGGGGAGTACGGAGGGGAAATCGTGTACTCCGGGCCGCCCTCGGGCCTGCCGAATGAACCCCGTTCCCTGACGGGCGCGTACCTGTCGGGGCGACTGTCTATACCCATCCCCTCACAGCGCCGCGCGGTAGACAAGAGCCGTCTTCTTACCGTCCGAGGGGCACGGGAGAATAACCTGCAGAATGTGACCGTGACTTTTCCGCTTGGGACCTTGATCTCGGTCACCGGCGTCTCCGGATCCGGAAAATCTACGCTGGTCAACCAGATTCTCTACCGGACTCTTGCCAACAGGCTTAACCGCGCGCGGCTGGTGCCAGGCCGGCACACTGCCGTGAAGGGCGTTGAGCAGCTCGACAAGGTCGTTCACGTTGACCAATCGCCAATCGGGCGCACTCCCCGGTCGAACCCTGCAACCTACACGGGGGTCTGGGACCACGTGCGTCGACTATTCGCGGAAACACAAGAAGCAAAGATCCGCGGCTACGGGCCAGGCCGATTCTCTTTCAACGTGAAGGGTGGGCGCTGTGAGGCCTGCAAAGGGGATGGCACGATCCGGATTGAGATGAACTTCCTGCCTGACGTCTACGTTCCCTGTGAGGTCTGCGGGGGCAAGAGATACAACCGGGAGACGCTGGAGGTGGAATACCGGGGGAAAACGGTGGCGGATGTCCTCGACATGCCTATCAGTGAGGCGGCCGAGTTCTTCGCCGCGATCCCGCGCATCGCCCGGCACCTGAACACGCTGGTGGAAGTCGGCCTTGGTTACGTGCGCCTGGGGCAGTCCGCAACGACGCTTTCGGGTGGGGAAGCCCAAAGGGTAAAACTGGCCTCCGAACTGCACAAGCGCTCTAACGGCCGCTCAATATACGTGCTGGATGAGCCGACCACTGGCCTTCACTTTGAAGACATCCGGAAGCTGCTGCTCGTGCTCCAAGGCCTGGTTGACAAGGGCAACACGGTGATCGTGATTGAGCACAATCTGGACGTCATCAAGAGCTCGGATTGGGTCATAGACATGGGACCCGGCGGCGGCAAGTTCGGTGGCCGCGTGATAGCCGAGGGCACGCCCGAGGACGTCGCGCAGGTCGCCGGCTCATGGACCGGGGAATATCTGGCGGAGGTCTTAGGGATCAGCGCCCCCGCCGCAAGCTAGCAGCGTCGGTGGAACGGGCTGGGGTGGAAGCCGCTGTAAGACACCGCCCTCGTCCGCGCCTCACTCGCTTGGCGCGGCGACGTTTCCCCCGGTCTTGGACAGCTCGGCTTCATCCATGGCGTAGAGCGCATCCACGAACTCGGAGTAGTCCTTCAGCACCTTGTGACGCTTTAGCTTCTGAGATGGGGTGAGATATCCGTTCTCAACCGTGAACTCGGTGTCTAGGATCCGGTATCTGCGGATGGATTCGGCTCTTGAGACGTTCCGGTTGGCTTTCCTCATTGCCCGCTCCAGCGACTCACGCACCTCGGGGAGCTTAGCGGCAGCGCTCGGCTGAACCACTTTCAGCCCCTTGTTTCGAAGCCAGATGGGCAGCATCTCGGTATCGAGGGTGAGGATCGCGGATATGTAGGGCCGCCCATCGCCGACGACAACGCACTGGCTGATCAATGGGTGCGTGCTGAGTGAGTCCTGGAGCACATCGGGAGACACGTTCTTGCCGCCCGCAGTCACGATTAGCTCTTTCTTTCTTCCCGTGATGCGTAGACGACCTTCATCGTCAACCTCGGCAAGGTCGCCCGAATGAAACCATCCGTCCCGGATCGACTCTGCGGTGGCCTCCGGGAGGTTGTGGTAACCGGAGGTGACCGAGACGCCGGACAGGAGCAGCTCACCGTCCTTGTCGATCTTGAGGGAGTTTCCGGGCCACAGGTATCCGACCGAGTCAGGTGGGAAGTCGGTCGGCCGCTGAACGGTGATCGGCCCCGCCGTTTCGGTCAGCCCGTATCCCTGAAGGAGAGTGATTCCAAGTCCGCGGTAGAAGTTTGCCAACTCTCGCGACAGCGGTGCACCCCCACAGATGATCGTCTTGAGGTTCGGGCCGAGGATTCCGCGAATTTTCCGCAGAACCAAGGCGTCAGCCGCCTTGTGCTTGACCTTGAGGGCGAAGCTGGGGCCTTCAGAGGTGCGGGGACCAGCTGCGTCCTCAAGGGCCTCGGCGTCCCGCGCTGTCTTGGATTGAGCCTCCTTTCCGACAGGGAAAGCAGTTGCTGCTGACATCTGCCGCGCTTGCTTCGCCGACCACCCGAACAGGGTTTTCTTCACGCCTTTCCCGGCTGTCTGGGCGGCAGTGTTGAATACCTTCTCCAGCACGCGGGGAACCGCCAGCATCATCGTGGGTTTGAAGGTTTGAATGTCGTGGACGAGGTGGCGGACATCCGGACTCATTCCCAGCCGTCCTTCACCGATGAGGATGCCGACCATCACGAAACGGGCGAGGACGTGCGCAACAGGCAGGAACAGCAGGTTGCGTCCGCGCGGATTGGCGATGAGATCCGGAAGGATCTCGTATGCCTGGAGAAGTGGACGAATGAAGTTCCCGTGGGTGAGAACCACGCCTTTGGGCATGCCGGTTGTGCCGGAGGTGTAAACGATTGTTGCCACTGAGTCCAGATTCAGCGCCGCAGTCGCGTCGGTGACCACGCTTTCTGGCACGTCCCGCCCGGCTCTTACCAGTTCCCTTTCAGCGTTCCGTTCCATGGCGAGGATCCGCCGGACATCTTCGGTTTTGACCGAGTCCACCAGGTCAGCCTGCTGGGCGGAGTGGGTGAGCACCAGTGAGACGCCCGCATCCCCAAGGATGTGCTTGATTTGGAGGGCGGAGTCAGACTCGTAGATCGGCACGGTGATGGCGCCGAGCGAGAGAATGGCCATATCCATCGCGGCCCACTCGTAGGACGTCGAACCGAGAATCGCGACGCGATCCCCGGCGCGTACCCCCAGACCGTAAAGGCCGCGCGCCAGCCCCATGACGTGCTCCACGAACTCCTCCGCGGTGACCTCATGCCATTCACCCCGAATGAGACGCTCAATCATCACTCGGTGGGGCCCTCGGTCAACACGGTTGAAAACCATCTTTGGGATGCTTAGGGACTCATCCACCGGAATAACAATGGGGTTCACCCAGGTCCCGTCGCTTTGCTGGTACATCATTGTCAGGGCTTACCTCCATGGCACAGCATTACGCCGGCGTGCGAACAGATCCGCTCACATTGTACAAACCTTGAACCTTCTTGCCCGTTGGTAGGCGACTACCGGAAGCCTTGGCCGCTAGACTTCGGTCACCTGAGGCACAAACCGCGTGGGAGTGAGTGAAGTGGAACAGCGTGAGTCGGACCCGAAGAAGAACGGGCCGATCTGGCGTCCTAAGACCTCTGAGATTCCGCGTTCCCCGGGCGTCTATCGGTTCCTTGACACTGAGGGACGGGTCATCTACGTCGGAAAAGCGAAGAACCTGCGTGCTCGGCTGACGAACTACTTTCAGGACCCGGCCGTCCTCCACCCCAGGACTGCGCGGATGGTTTCAGACGCCCGCTCGGTGCAGTGGACGACGGTGGAGACCGAAGTCGCGGCTCTGACCCTCGAGTACCAGTGGATCAAACAGTTCAACCCGCGCTACAACGTGATGTACCGGGATGACAAGTCCTATCCATACCTGTCCGTATCAATGGGAGAGAAGTTCCCGCGGGTGGCCATCTCCAGGGACGCCCGACGCAAGGGCAGCCGCTACTTCGGTCCCTACACCAAAGTGTGGGCGATCCGCGAGACAATCGACCTGCTCCTTCCCACCTTTCCCATGCGCTCTTGCGCTCCCGGAGTGTTCCGCAGGGCCGAAGCACAGGGTAGGCCGTGCCTGCTCGGATACATCGACAGATGTTCGGCGCCGTGCGTTGGATGGATCAGTCCTGAAGAGCACAGGAAGATAGCTGAGGAGCTGTGTTCCTTCATGGACGGTGACACCGGCCCGTTCGTCTCCTCCCTGGAAGGCCAGATGCGCGAGGCCGCAGAGAACCTTGACTTTGAAGTGGCCGCGAAGAAACGTGACGAGTTGGCAGCCCTGAGGAAAGTGCAGGAGAAGAACGCCCTCGCCCTAGCTCAGAATGTGGACGCTGACGTCTTTTCGTTGGTGCTGGACGATTTGGACGTGTCCGTGCAGGCTTTTTTCGTGCGCGGAGGCCGCATCCGGGGAACGCGCGGCTGGGTGGTTGAGAGAGTGGAGGACAAGGGCGAGGACGAACTGATGGCAGACCTCCTTGAGCAGTTCTACACGCCGAAGGCATCGCGCGAACCGGGGAAATCAGCCCCCGTTTCCGTGGACGACATACGGCACCTGCCCGTAGATGCGATCCCGCCTATGGTTCTGGTTTCCGTTGATCCTGCCCGTCGCCGTGCAATCGCGGAGTTTCTACGCGAGGCTCGAGGGTCAAATGTGGAGATCCGCGTGCCCCAGCGCGGAGCAATGCGCGAACTAATGGCCACCGTGGGCAACAATGCGACCGAGGCACTCAGGCTTCACAAGACCCGCCGCTCCGGGGACCTGACGCAGAGGGCGCTCGCTTTGGAAGAACTGACGGACGCACTTGCCCTTGACCGAGCCCCACTTCGCATTGAGGCCTTCGATGTGTCCCACACCGGAGGGACGAACCGCGTGGCCTCGATGGTGGTGTTCGAGGACGGAGCCCCACGCAAGGACGCATACAGGACCTTCAATATTCGCGGCGAAGACGCACAGACGCAGGACGATACGGCTGCGATGAACGAGGTGCTGACGCGGCGTTTCAAAAGGATGGGCAAAGAGGACGAAGCCGGGCGGGCCGAGGCTGGCGCGGCGGGGCTGGAGGGTCCAGGCACTGAATCTGGACGCATCGACCCCGACACTGGGAAGCCGCGGCGCTTCGCATACCGACCCGACCTTCTGGTTGTGGACGGGGGCGCTCCACAGGTTAACGCCGCGCGCGACGCCCTCGCCCGGCTGGGAGTGGACCTGCCCGTAGTGGGCTTGGCGAAACGGTTGGAAGAAGTGTGGATCCCGGGCCAGGACTTCCCGGTGATTCTCCCGCGCACCTCTCCCGCGCTCTACCTACTTCAGCACCTACGCGATGAGTCTCATCGTCACGCAATCAATCAACACCGAAAGAAGCGCTCAAAGGCGCAGACGATCTCCGTGCTGGACGACATCCCAGGGCTCGGACCGGCCAGACAGAAGGCTCTCATCAGGCATTTCGGCTCGCTGAAGCGGCTGAAGCAGGCAAGTGCCGAAGCGGTTGCCGAAGTTCCTGGCTTCGGACAGAAGCTAGCAGAGTCCGTCGTCACCCAGCTCCACAGGGAAGGTGGCAAACTGGGGCAATGACCATTCAGCTACCGCCCGTGCCAGGCAACTGGCTGTCCGTACCTGCGCGTATCCCCAAGATGGACCCGAGCAACCCGCTAACCGCCCCGGGGGGAATCCCTTCCCTGGAGCAACCTGTGCCCGCCGACGTGCTTCCTGCCACTTGGGGTAACGAAGTGCTCATCGTGACCGGTCGTTCTGGAGCCGGTCGAACCCGGGCAGCGAATGCTCTGGAGGACCTCGACTGGTATGTCGTGGACAATCTGCCTCCCACGCTGATTCTGCCTATGGCAGGGATGATGACCCCGGGCGGAGAAGGTGTCCACCGGCTGGCCGCCGTTGTTGACGTGCGTTCGCGCGACTTCTTTCAATCCCTAGAAAGCACTCTGGAGGAGTTGCGCCACCACGGCGTCCCCTACAGAATCATCTTCTTGGACGCGGACGACGCGACCTTAGTGAAGCGTTATGAGTCGGTGCGCCGCCCCCACCCGCTTCAAGGCGACGGAACTCTGATGGACGGGCTTCGGGAAGAAAGCGAGCTCCTGGCACCCTTGCGTGAGCGCGCAGACGTCGTCATAGACACCTCGGAGCTATCCGTTCACGACCTTGCCCGAAAGATGCGCAACGCAGTGGCGGACGAGGACGATCTGGGTGTGCGTGTTTCCCTGATGTCGTTCGGTTTCAAACACGGCATCCCGCTCGACGCCGACCACGTCCTGGACGTTCGTTTCCTCGACAACCCTTACTGGGTGGACGAACTGCGCAAACTCACCGGACGTGATCAGCCAGTGGCCGACTACGTCTTGAACCAGGACGGCGCACGCGATTTCGCGTTGCGCTACGCAGA
Source organism: uncultured Actinomyces sp. (assembly GCA_964345155.1). GTDB lineage: Bacteria > Actinomycetota > Actinomycetes > Actinomycetales > Actinomycetaceae > Scrofimicrobium. The sequence goes on along the minus strand of CAYFQC010000009.1, from coordinate 26,429 downwards.
CCTGATCGCCAACACTCTGCCCGGATACCAGCGGGAGCTCAAGCCTTTCGTCACCGTGGCCGTGGGATGCACGGGGGGACGGCACCGCTCCGTAGCGGTGAGTGAGCTCATAGCAGAGAGTCTTCGCGAACGCGGCGTCTCCACTCAGATAACCCACCGTGATATGGGGAGGAAATAGGGATGGCAACGCAGCCGCTCCCACGCTTCGAGAATTTCGAAGACGGACCACACATGCCCGAAAGCACGCAGCTCAACATAGAAATGGGCCCCAAAGTTGTGGCCTTCGGAGGAGGTCACGGACTCTCCGCGACCCTGCGGGCTCTGCGCCACATCACCCACCAGATCACAGCGGTAGTGACCGTGGCCGACGATGGCGGTTCCTCAGGGAGAATCCGCGAGGAGACCCCGGTCCTGCCGCCAGGAGACCTACGCATGGCGTTGGTGAGCCTGTGTGACAACTCAGAATGGTCGCTGACCTGGCGCGATCTCATGCAGCTGCGTTTGGAGACGCAGGGACCCCTGAACAATCACGCCCTCGGAAACCTGCTTATCGTCGGACTGTGGCAGATGTTTGAGGACCCGGTCGTCGGCCTTGACTGGTTGGGGCGTCTTCTCGACTCTCACGGGCGCGTGCTCCCGATGAGCCTTGAGCCTTTACGTATTGAGGCGACCGTCGACGGCCCAGATGGCCAGCCCCATCGGATCAGCGGCCAAACCTCCGTTGCCCTGGCCGGGCCGGAACTGCGGCAGCTGGCAGTTGAGCCCGCGGACGCTCCTGTTCCTCCCCAGACGCTTGAGGCGGTTGAGGAAGCAGACTGGATCGTTCTGGGGCCCGGATCCTGGTTCACATCGGTGATACCGCACCTCCTGCTTGAGAAGCTGCATAGGGCCATCGTGATGACGCCGGCACACCGGGCTTTGATTTTGAACCTCACTCCGCAGACGGGGGAGACCGAGCATCTGTCTGCGGCAGATCTGGTTCGGGAGATAAAGAAAGTGTCTCCGGACCTGAAACTCGACGTGGTCATAGCCGACCCCACGACAGTCGACGACGTGGATGACCTAATGGACGCCAGCGTTCAGCTGGGCGCAAGGGTGCTTCTGCGCCAAGTGCGTTCGGGGGCATCCAGTTCTGTGCATGACCCGCTGCGCCTGGCCTCCGCACTCCGAGACGCTTTCGACGGCTACCTCGGAGAAGTCGGGACACAAGAGGCCTGGCTAGACTAGCTGGCCTAGGGCGCCTCACTGAGTCCGCGGAGCACAGGAGAAATAGATTGTCACTAACCGCTGAGCTGAAGACTGAACTTGCGCGGCACAAGCCTGAGAGTGTTGCTTCGGCGAAGGCAGAATGCGCGGTCTTGCTCCGTTTCGCCGGTGGCCTGCACGTCGTCGCTGGACGAGTCCTGATTGAAGCCGAGGTGGACTCGGAGCCGGTAGCGGCGCGCCTGCGCGCTTTCTTGCAGAACCTCTACCATGCCGACTCCCAGGTGATCATGGTTAGCGGCGGGGCGCTACGCAAAGGAAATCGGTATGTGATTCGCGTGGTGAAGGAGGCAGACCAGCTCGCGCGCATCACCGGACTCATCGACCGTGCGGGCAGGCCCGTCCGTGGGCTGCCCCCGGAGATTGTCGGAGCCGGCTTGGAGGAGGCCGCCGCAGCCTGGCGCGGAGCAATAATGGCGCGTGGTTCCCTGGTCGAACCCGGACGTTCCGGGGCGCTTGAGGTGACCTGTCCCGGCCCCGAATCTGCACTCGCCCTAGCCGGTTGCGCACGACGCCTCGGGTCAGCAAGTCGCACCCGGCAAGTCCGCGGAACGGATCGGGTGACGGTGCGTGACGCTGAAGCGGTGTCCAACCTCCTCGAGGTCCTTGGCGTGCCCGAGACCTTGGAGGAGTGGCGGAAGCAGCGGCAGAAGCGGGAGGCTAGAGGTTCAGCCAACCGCCTGGCCAATTTTGACGACGCCAACTTGCGTCGAAGCGCCCGAGCTGCGGTTGCCGCCTCTTTGCGCGTCCAGCGGGCCTTCGAGATCCTCGGGAACGAAGTCCCGGAGCACCTGAAGAAAGCTGGCGAGCTGCGCATCCAACACAAGCAGGCCTCGCTTGAGGAGCTCGGTGCGCTTGCGGAACCGCCGCTGACAAAAGACGCCGTGGCCGGACGAATCAGGCGTCTTCTTGCCCTGGCGGACAAGGTCGCGGAGAGCAAGGGAGTGCCGCCAACCGCTGCCGCCGTGACCCCGGAGCTGATGGACGAACAGGACTGAAGGCCATGTACCCCAGGTCGCGAAACAGTGTAAATTGGCAGTGCTTGATCGCTGCTTTATGCGGTCCCACGCGCCCCGCGTGTGGACAGAAGTAATAACCGAGGTGCCCGCACTGGGCGCAGCAGGAGGACATAGTGACCATCCGCGTAGGTATCAATGGCTTTGGCCGCATCGGCCGCAACTTTTTCCGCGCTATCAAGACCCAGGGAGCTGACGTCCAGGTCGTAGCCGTGAACGATCTGACTGATCCCAAGACCCTGGCTCACCTGCTGAAGCACGATTCGGTCTTGGGCACCTTCGACGCTGAGGTCTCCAGCACGGATGACTCCATCGTGGTCGACGGCAACGCCATCCGCGTCTACGCGGAACGCGATCCGAAGAACATCCCCTGGAAGGACGAGGACGTAGACATCGTCATCGAGTCCACCGGCTTCTTCACCGATGCCAACGCTGCGCGCGCTCACATTGACGAGGGCGGCGCCAAGAAGGTGATCATCTCCGCTCCCGGTAAGAATGTGGACGGAACCTTCGTCGTTGGCGTGAATGAGAAGGACTACAACCCGGAGACGGACAACATCATCTCCAACGCCTCCTGCACCACCAACTGCCTGGCCCCGCTGGCCAAGGTCCTGGATGAGGCCTTCGGGATTGAGCGCGGCTTGATGACCACCATCCACGCTTACACAGGTGACCAGAAGCTCCTGGACGCTCCCCACAAGGATCTCCGTCGCGCCCGCGCCGCAGCCCTCAACATCGTTCCCACCTCCACCGGTGCGGCCAAGGCGGTAGCCCTGGTCCTGCCGAACCTGGCCGGAAAGATGGACGGCTACGCACTCCGCGTTCCGGTACCGACAGGCTCCGTTACGGACCTGACCTTCGTTTCCTCGAAGCCGGTCACGGTGGATGAAGTCAACGCCGCTGTGCGCGCAGCCTCGGAAACCGAAGACCTCAAGGGCATCCTGGTCTACTCCGAAGAGCCCCTGGTGTCCAAGGACATCGAAGGTGATCCGGCCTCCTCCATCTTCGACTCGGGCCTCACGAAGGTCATCGACAACGAGGTGAAGGTTGTCTCCTGGTACGACAACGAGTGGGGCTACTCCAACCGCCTCGTTGACCTGACCGTGTACGTAGGCGATCGCCTCTAAGCACTGGTCCTCGTTAGACGTGCACTGATGCCCGCGCATGCGCACCGCGTGCGCGGGCATTGTCTGTCTGGCCCACTCTCGCGAACCATCTGCTCTACATTCCATAGGAGGAACACAGGTGCTCAGAACTATCGACTCTCTGGGGGATCTGGACGGGAAAACCGTTCTTGTCCGCTCCGACTTCAACGTCCCCCTCAAGGACGGCGTAATCACAGATGACGGCCGGATTCGCGCTGCCTTGCCAACCATTCAGAGGCTACTGGACGCCGGCGCCGCCGTCGTGGTCGCCGCACACCTGGGCCGACCCGGGGGCAAAGTCAATCCTGACTTTTCGTTGGCACCCGTCGCCGAACGTCTCTCAGAACTGCTTGGCCAGCCCGTCGTCCTCGCCGAGGATGTTACGGGCGAGTCTGCACAAGCCGTCGTAGCGGACTTGCAACCGGGGCAGGTCGCGCTTTTGGAGAACGTTCGCTTCGACCCACGCGAGACATCCAAGGTCGACAGTGAACGCCAGGAGTTGGCGAAGGAATACGCGAACCTAGCCGACGCTTTCGTTTCGGATGGTTTCGGTGTTGTTCACCGCAAGCAGGCCTCGGTCTACGATGTCGCGGAGATTCTTCCGTCCGCAGCCGGAGAGCTGGTCTTCAAGGAGATCGATTCCTTGTCGAAGGCGACCGATAATCCCGAGCGCCCTTACGTGGTGATCCTGGGCGGTTCCAAGGTGTCTGACAAGCTCGGCGTCATTGCGAATCTGCTGGACAAAGCTGACGCGCTTTTGATCGGCGGTGGCATGGCGTTCACGTTCCTCAAGGCCGAAGGCCACGAAGTAGGCAAGTCCCTACTCGAGGAAGATCAGATCGACACCGTCAAGGGATACCTGGAGACAGCCAAGAAGAACGGCGTTGAAATCGTCCTGCCTGTCGACGTTGTTGTGGCTCCGGAGTTCTCTGCCGACGCTCCCGCCACCGTTGTGTCAGTCGATGACATTCCCGCTAACGAAATGGGACTTGACATCGGTCCCAAGACAGCGGAGCTGTTCGCCGACTACATCCTGAAAGCCAAGACGGTAGCGTGGAACGGGCCGATGGGCGTATTCGAGTTTGAGGCCTTTGCCGACGGCACCAAGGGAGTGGCAAAAGCACTAGAGGAGACCGAAGCCTTCACCGTCGTCGGGGGCGGCGACTCGGCGGCAGCCGTGCGCACCCTCGGCTTCGATGAGGAGAAGTTCTCCCACATCTCCACCGGTGGCGGTGCGTCACTGGAACTTCTGGAGGGGAAGACCCTCCCTGGCATTGCAATCCTGGAGGACTGAAACATGACGAGAATCCCACTGATCGCGGGCAACTGGAAGATGAACATGGACCATGTTCAGGCCGTCGCCCTCGTCGAAAAACTGGCTACGGAACTGGACGACCGTCACTTCGACTACGCCCAGACCGAGGTGGTGGTCATCCCTCCCTATACCGATCTCCGATCCGTGCAGACGGTGATTGATGCTGACAACTTGGACATCAAGCTGGGCGCACAGGACGTGTCCGTCTACGAAAGCGGCGCGTACACCGGTGAAGTGTCGCCAACGATGCTGCAGAAGCTGGGCGTTTCCTACGTGGTTGTCGGGCACTCGGAGCGCCGTGAGTACCACGGTGAGACAGACGACCTGGTCGGGCAGAAGAGCAAGGCCGTCCTCGCACATGGCATGGTGCCGATCATCTGCTGCGGTGAGGTGCTGCAGGTCCGTCAGAAGGGCCAGCACGTGGACCACGTTGTGAACCAGATCGAGGGCGCGTTGGCGGGCTACACGGCCGACGACGCTGAGAAGGTCGTCATCGCCTATGAACCCGTTTGGGCTATTGGTACGGGCGAGGTCGCGACCCCGGCTGACGCGGAAGAGGTCTGCAAGGCCATTCGTGACCTGCTGAAGGCCCTCTTCAACGAGGAAGTCGCTGACAAGATCCGCATTCTCTATGGTGGGTCGGTCAAGTCCACCAGCATCAAGGAGATCATGGCTCAGCCGAATGTGGACGGAGCTCTTGTTGGTGGGGCATCGCTCGACGCGGATGAGTTCGCAAAGATTGCTGACTTCTTGAACTAGCCGTACCCCCAAAGTTGAAGCCCCGGCGCCGCCACAATGGCGTCGGGGCTTCACTCGCTTTGCTGCTGGTTTGCGCGGCGTGCGGTGCCCGCGGTCTACGTGCGGTTTAACAGCCCCGCACGGTACCGGCTAGAGTGTACCGGTAGAAATATCGGGCCAATGAAACGGTGGAGCTGTGGAAGTAATCCGCATCATAATGATCGTCATTATCGTCATTACCAGTTTGCTCCTGGTGATGACCGTGCTCATGCACAAGGGCCGTGGCGGCGGGCTCTCCGACATGTTTGGAGGAGGTATTTCCTCAACAGCAGGCTCCTCCGGGGTCGCGGAGAAGAACCTGAACCGGATCACCATCGGGGTCTTGACCGTGTGGGTCGTCGCGATCGTGGCCTACGGACTGATGATCCGCTTCTACTTCTAGCAGTCGCGTCCCGATCGTCTGGGCAGATAAGCAGCCGCACCCATCGGGGTGCGGCTGTTGCTTTGTCTGAGCGCCTGCGGCGACTACTTGGCGGCCAGAGCCCGACCGACCACCTAACCCTCCGTGCAGTTGTGTCCAAGGCTCAGACCGAAGATAGTCAGCGGATAGTCCACGCCGCCGTAAAAGTTCCCGGCGCAGTTTCCGATCGCATAGAGCCCTTTGATGGGTTCACCCTCTGGGGTGACACACTGGAGATCCCCGTTCACCTCAACTCCTGAGCAGGCCATGGTGAGCCGGACATGGCGGTGAATCCCGTAGTAGGGAGGGGAGTCAACTGTCCTCAAGTACTTTGCAGGCACTCCGAACTCAGTGTCTTTGCCGTTTTCGGCCATCGCGTTGTACTCGGACACGGTCTGGGCGAACGCTTCGGGGTCCACCAGTTCACCTGGGAAGTCCGCGCCCTTGCGCATGTACTCAGAATCGAATATCTGATAGTAGTGTCCGCGGTCTTCCTCGCCCTGCAGGTAACAGTTCATCAGATCCATCCCAACTGTTTCGTTGGCGAATCGCCGGCCATTTCGTCTGACCCGCAGGAAGGGCATGTCGCACATGGAGGCCGGGCCGGAGTCGAAGTCATGCGCCATCTTGGTGTGCCCGATGTTCTCTATCTGACCACCGGCCCAGACGGCCATCTTGTGGCCGTCATCAGTTCGACCGGTTTTCTTCAGTTCGAGGTTCTTCACGTCCGGCAGGTAGTACTCCGCCATCTCGCGGTCGTTCTGGCAGTCGCCCGTGGCTAGGACCACGCCCTTGGTCGCGTTGAACTGCGTGTAGCCGTCGGCCGTTCGGGCGACCACCCCGGTGACGGCCTGACCGTCCATGACCAGCTGTTCAGCCGGGGTGCTGTAGAACATGTCGACTCCCTGCTCTTCGAGCAGCGGGCACAGGTCTTTCATTGCTTCGCCCGTGTCGAGGGTTTGGGGCCGAAGTAGGAAGTGACGAAGTCAATGTCGTAGCCGGTTTCCTCCAGCAGGGGCGCCTGCGCGCCATTGCCGAAGTCGCTGACTTGTGCGCCCGCCTCGCGGGAACGCTCCATGAGCCATGAAATCGCTTCCCCCGAGTTGTCGGCCCAGACTTCCAGAACTTCTCGCTTGGGCCTATGCGCCGAGTCGGCCATGAGTCGGGAGAGGAGGGCTTGCACGTCTGCCGGGTCGCTCTTGTCCAGGGTGATCCCCGCGCCCGCATTGCCGCACGCCGCGGCCGTTGCTTCCTTCTGGGTCAACGCGACTTTGGTGCCAGCTTCGGCTGCTGCCAGCGCGTACGGCACGCCCGGGGAGCCCGCCCCGACCACCACGACGTCGTAGTCGAGGACCCTGCTGATTTCCATCTGCCTAGAGGGCCGCCGAAGGAAGTTGGGGAGCCCGGCCTCACCACGTCCGGACTCCGGCTGTCGGGTAGGCGGCTGTCTTCCCGCACTTCGGCACTAGCGTTCCCGGTAGCGTCATGGATCTGCGCGTTCATTTTCGACTCCGTTCTAGGTGGTTTCCACCCCAAATCCGACACTAGGAGCACGTACGCGCCGCGGTAATGGGTGACGGATTCGCGGTTGGTAAAAGCACATGCAAGCGCTCGAAGGGCACCGATTCTCCCCCCCATCCAGGGCCGAAGGTCCGCGGGTGCATCGCGGCAGGACAAAAGGGGACGGCCCCACCCTGCATGGGTGAGGTCGTCCCCCTTAGCTAACTTGGCCCACCTAGGCGCGGGTCGCGCTGAGCGACTCCTGTGCCGCCTGAGCGACGGCCTGCGGCGTGATTCCGAAGTGCTCATACAGCGTGCCGGCGGCGCCGGGAGCACCGAAGCTCTCAATGGAGACGCTGCGCCCCTTCGGTCCGACGTGGGGCAGCCACGGCAAGGCCAGTCCGGCCTCGACGCTGACCCTTGCCTCCACCGCGTCTGGCAGCACGGACTGCTTGTACTCTTCGTCTTGCTCAGCGAACCACTCCATGCACGGCACGGACACGACGCGGGCGGCAACGCCGTCCTGCGCCAGTAGCTCCGAGGCTTCCAGGGCGATCGGCACCTCTGAGCCTGAGGCCATCAAGATCACATCGGGGAGGCCCTCGGTGTCGACGAGGGTGTAGGCGCCACGAAGAACCCCGGAAGCTGGCGCGACGCCGCTGTCACCTCCGCGGGGAAGCACCGGCAGATTCTGCCGGGACAGAATGAGCCCAGCGGGGGAGCGTCGTTCCAGCACGCCTTTCCAGGCGTATACCGTCTCGTTCGCGTCGGCGGGACGCACCAACGCGAGGTTCGGAATGGCGCGGTAGGCCGTCAAATGCTCCACTGGCTGGTGGGTCGGTCCGTCTTCTCCCACCCCGATGGAGTCGTGAGTCCACACGTATGTGACGGGCAGGTTCATCAGCGCGGCCAGCCGGACCGCACCTCGCATGTAGTCGGAGAAGACGAAAAACGTCCCACCGTAAACGCGGGTGAGACCATCCGTGGCTATCCCGTTCATGACCGCGCCCATCGCGTGTTCGCGTACGCCGAAGTGGATGTTGCGTCCGAAAAGGTCCCCTGTGAACATCTTGGAGGAGCGGTCAGACGGGATGAAAGAGGTCTCCCCTTCGATGAGCGTGTTGTTGGATCCAGCCAGGTCCGCAGAGCCGCCCCACAGTTCGGGCATTACGGGTGCAATGGCGTTGATCGTCTTTCCGGAGGCGGCGCGCGTAGCAACGGAGCCACCGGCCTCAAAGACGGGTAGCGCCTCATCGAAGTCAGCGGGCAGCGCCCCGGATCGGATGCGGTTTAGCAGCTGCACCTTGTCCGGGTTGGCGCCAGCCCACTTCCGGAAGGTCAGGTCCCATTCGTTCTGCGCCACGCGGGCGCGGGTATCGGCGTTGCTGCGAGCGTAGGCCACCAGGTCTTCATCCACCTGGAACATCTGGTTCGGATCCAAGCCGAGTGCTTCTTTCAGCCCCGCAAGAGCCTCCGGCCCAAGTTTCGACCCGTGGATGCCGCCCGTGTCCTGCTTCTTCGGTGTGGGCCAACCGATGATTGTGGACAGGGCTATGAGGGAGGGCCTGGTGGTTTCAGCTTCCGCGCGTTCGAGGGCGTCGTTGAGTGCGTGGACGTCCTCTCGGTATCCGCCGTCTTCTTGGCGCCAATCGACCCGCTGCGTGTGCCATCCGTATGCTTCGAAACGGGCGAGGACGTCCTCATTGAACGCGACGGAGGTGTTGTCCTCAATCGAGATGCGGTTGTCGTCGTAGATCGCGATTAAGTTGCCCAGCTCCTGGGTGCCGGCCAGCGAGGCCGCTTCGGAGGCTACGCCTTCCTGGAGGCAGCCGTCCCCGGCAATGACGTACACCTTGTGGTCAAAGGGGGACTCGCCAACTGGCGTTTCGGGGTCAAACATCCCGTGTTCGCGCCGAGCGGCCATGGCCATCCCCACTGCGGCGGCAAACCCGGAGCCGAGCGGCCCGGTGGTCACCTCGATGCCGTCGGTGTGGCCAAGCTCAGGGTGTCCGGGGGTTTTCGACCCGTAGTGGCGGAACTGCTTCAGGTCCTCCAGTTCCAGTCCCGCTCCGGCCAGGTACAGCTGTGTGTATTGGAGCAAAGATGCGTGGCCCGCTGAGAGAACAAAGCGGTCCCGACCTAGCCACTTGGGATCACGCGGATCGAAGCGCAGGTGCCGCTGGTAGATCAAGTAGGCCGCGGCAGCCAGCGAAATCGGGGTTCCCGGGTGTCCGGATCCAGCGTTCTCGACTGCGTCTGCCGCGAGAGCCTTGGTCATCGCGACGACGCGGTCGTCTCTTTCATCCCAGTTAAGTGTCACGGTCCGCCTTCATCTCCGTCGATCTTTTGTCCCGGGCGAAGACGCCCGGACCCGGCTCATTCTACCTTGGTCTGGCTCCGACCTCCGCGTAGACTCTGCCCGTGAGGAACCCGGCGAAGGGCGCAGAATCAGGGGAAACTCGAGCCGTCCAGTGGTTTCTGGACGACTTGAGTGTGGTTCGCGGCGCCTCGGCCAACACTGTTACCAGCTACCGGCGGGACCTGCTTCGCTTCGCTTCCGCCGTGGCTCCCGCGTCCCCGTTGGAAGTGGGCGAGGACGAAGTGGAGGCGTTCGTCGCCGAACTGGCCAACCCGCCGCTCGGAGCCGACGGGGAACAGAGGGCGCCGCTGGCGCCGTCGTCTATAGCTCGCGTACTGTCTTCCCTTCGAGCCTTTTACAAATGGGCGATGCGCGAGGGGCTGGCGACGAGCAACCCAGCGGCCCGCGTCCACGCCCCGAAGCGAGCTGACGCCCTCCCCAAGGCACTCACTGTCGAACAGGTGCAGGCCATTCTTGACGGTCCCTTCCCTGACACCGCAGTAGGCCTTCGTGACCGGGCATTGCTCGAGTTTCTCTACGCGACGGGGGCGCGGGTCTCAGAGGCGGTCGCCCTCGCCCGTGATGATCTGGACTTCTCCGAGGACTTCGGGGTGGTCCGCCTCTTCGGGAAACGACGCAAGGAACGATTAGTTCCGGTCGGCTCAGCCGCACGGGCCGCGATAGATCAGTACCTGGTGCGAGCCAGGCCTTTCCTAGCGCAGAAGGGGACAGGTTGCACCACGGTTTTCGTCAACACGCGTGGTGGACCGCTGTCTAGGCAATCGGCTTGGACAGCCCTGAAGCAAGCCGCTAAGCAAGTTGGTTTGGACTCCTCGGTTTCTCCTCACACACTGCGCCACTCCTTCGCGACACACTTACTGGAAGGCGGCGCGTCTGTTCGGCAGGTGCAAGAGCTTCTGGGCCACTCCAGCGTCACTACGACGCAGATTTATACGCGCCTATCCCCGGGCCTTCTGACTGAGGTTTACCGCTCCACGCATCCGCGCGCTTAGCGCCGGAGTGCTCGTCTGCCTGTAAAGTTGGCTGCGTGAGTTCGGATTACCAAATGGCCCTGGTGGGCGTAGAGGAAGAAGAGGACTTCCCGGTGCCCGAACCGCTGCGTGAACACGGTCCGGCCCGGATCATCGCCATGTGCAACCAGAAGGGTGGCGTCGGAAAGACGACCACATCGATCAATCTTGGGGCGGCGCTGGCCGAATACGGGCGGCGCGTACTGATCGTGGACTTCGACCCGCAGGGAGCTGCCACTGTTGGTCTGGGGATCAATGCGTTGGACATGGATACGACCATCTATAACCTGCTGATGAATCCCAAGCTCTCGACCCGCGATGCGATATGTGAGACGGCGGTTGAGAACCTCGACGTTTTGCCCGCCAACATCGACTTGTCAGCGGCGGAGCTGCAATTGGTGAACGAGGTCGCAAGGGAATCTGCTCTCTCCCGCGTGCTGCGCAGCGTGGAAGGCGACTACGACGTGATCCTCATTGACTGCCAGCCCTCCTTGGGCTTATTAGCGGTCAATGCCTTGACGGCAGCGCATGGCGTCATTGTCCCGGTGGCTACGGAGTTCTTCGCGCTGCGTGGCGTGGCGCTGCTGGTGGAGACGATAGAGACGGTGCGTGACCGGATAAACCCTCGCCTGAAGATTGACGGCATCGTTCCCACCATGGTGGACCCGCGTACCCTCCACTCACGGGAAGTACTGGAGCGGCTGAACGAAGCATTCGGAGACCTTGTCTTCGACACGGAGATACGGCGCACCGTGAAGTTCCCAGATGCTTCCGTGGCCACTGAACCCATCCTTTCTTTCGCACCCACGCACACGGGGGCGCAGGCATATCGACGCCTGGCCCGTGAGGTGATTGCTCGGGGCGACGCGCCGTGATTGAACGGTGAGGACCAAAGAGCAGACAGAGGCGCTGGCAGAGATATCCGCGGAGGCCACTTTCGGCCCCGCCTCTCTTCGGTCCTTCGATGTCGCCCTTGAGAACTTCACCGGCCCGTTTGACTTGCTGCTCCGGCTGATCGCAAGCAAGCAGATGGAACTCACCCAGGTTGCCTTGGCTGCGGTCACCGATGAATTCTTGGAGTACATACGCAGATTCCCTGACCTGACTTCAGCCACAGACTTCCTGGTGGTTGCAGCAACCCTGTTGAACATGAAGTCCGCCAGTCTCCTGCCCGGTTTGAGCGATGAAGACCTCGAGGACGAGGATCTTGAGGCCCGCGACCTGCTGTTCGCCCGACTTCTCCAGTACCGGGCGCTCCAGGACGCGGCTGAAGCTTTGAAGCGCCGTTGGGACGCCAACTCCGGTGCGGTAGCCAGGCACGTCCCACTCCAAGAGCCATATAAGTCCATGCTTCCGGACCTTCGTTGGACAATCAGCCCCGAGCAGTTGGCCGTCCTTGCCGCGCACGCCCTGGTCGAACCGGTTCCACCAGATGAGGCTGAGCACGTTGCCAAACCAACCGCCTCCTTCGAAGAGGAGCTTGCATTTGTCTCTCGGTTGGTGGCCAGCAAGCGCGAACTCACGTTTGCCCGCGTCCTCGAAGGCGCTCGGACGCGCGCAGTCGTGGTCACTAGATTCTTGGCTGTTCTTCAACTCTTCCGGGACGGGCGGATCTTTTTCCAGCAGCCGCAGCCGATGGGGGACCTAGAGCTGCGGTGGGTTTCAGAGGAGGGCGCAGATGAGTGAACCCACAGAACTCGGGTTAGACCAGGTTGATCTCAGACAGGCACTGGAAGCAATCCTGATGGTGGCGGAAGAGCCCGTGCCGGCGGGCTCGTTGGCAGCAGCGGTGGGGATGCCGGAGGATCTGGTGGTGGCCGCCCTCGAGCGTCTGCGTGACGACTACGACGGAGTTTCCGGGCAACCGCGGCGCGGCTTCGAGCTGCGCCACGTTGAGGGAAAGTGGCGCGTCTATTCGCGTGCCGAGTGGGCGCCGTGGGTGGGCAAGTTCATCCTGGGTTCGCAGACGGCTGCGCTCAGCCGGGCAGCCATGGAGACCCTGGCGATCATCGCCTACAGGCAGCCGATAACTCGGGGTCAAATAGCGCGGATCAGGGGGGTGAACGTTGACAGTGTTCTACGCACCCTTCTGACCCGCGGGCTCATCTGGGAAGACGGTGAGGCCGCCGGAGGGGCGCGGCTGCTGCGTACCACAACGGAGTTCCTGGAGAGAATGGGGATGGAAGACCTCTCAGAGCTCCCACCGCTTGCCCCCTTCATGCCCGGGCCAGAAAACGTGGATTACTTGCTCGCGGAACTACCATAGGTAGGGGCCGTTTGGCCTTTCACTGCTCTTTCGATAGCGAGGAACAAGACGATGCCTAAAGATCCACACGTGGACAGCGGCGTGAGACTCCAAAAGGTCATCTCCCAGGCTGGTGTCGCCTCGCGGCGCGCGGCCGAAGACATGATTGTCGAAGGACGGGTCTCTGTCGACGGAAAAGTCGTTCGGAAGCTGGGGACGCGAGTAGATCCTTCGGTGCAAGTGGTGCGAGTCGACGGTCAGCGCGTTTCGGTTGACGAGGGGAAGCACGTCGTCCTCGCACTCAACAAGCCGGAGGGAATGGTCTCCACCATGCACGATCCGGAGGGGCGCCCCTGCTTGGCGGATGTGCTGGTGGAATACCCGGAGCGCCTCTACCACGTGGGTCGGCTGGACATTGACACTTCGGGGCTTCTGCTTCTGACCAATGACGGGGAGCTGGCCAACAGGCTAACCCACCCGTCTTACGGGGTGGAGAAGACTTACGTAGCCCGCGTTCACGGCGATGTGAAGCCGGTGGTGCGAAAAGAGCTCCTACGCGGTGTGCGGCTAGAAGATGGCGTTGCCAAGGCCGACGGGTTCAAAGTTAAGGACGTCTACGGTGACGTCTCGGCCGTCGAAATCAAGATTCACGAGGGCCGGAACAGAATCGTCCGGCGAATGATGGAGGCGGTCGGATTCCCAGTCAAAGAGCTGGTGCGCACGGGTTTCGGTCCGATTCGCCTGGAAAGGCTGCAACCCGGGACGACCCGGAGGATAAAAGGAGATGACTTGCGCGCCCTGTACGATGCGGTGGACTTGTAGATGCCTGTCGTCTCCGCTGGAGTCGTGGCGACAAGAGGGCCGGTTGTCGTCATCGGATCCGGTCTGATTGGAACCTCGGTTGGCCTGGCGCTGGCGACGGCGGGAGTGCCGGTTTATCTTTGGGATCCCTCGCCGGTGGCGCTCGCCTTGGCGTCTGACATCGGTGCCGGACAGCGGTTGCCAAGCTCCCCTGATGATGGACCCCTTGGACTAGCCCCCGAACTCGTGGTCGTAGCGGCCCCGCCAGACGTCTGTGCGCCGGTCATTTCTTCTTGTCTGCGCGCTTTTCCAGAGGCGGTTGTGACGGACGTGGCATCGGTCAAGGAGCCAATAGTCGCCGAACTGATGGGCGAGGGCGGGCACTCCGACGCGGAACTGTCCCGCTACGTGTCTTCGCATCCCATGGCCGGTCGTGCCCGTTCGGGCGCTGCCCATGCGGACGCGGACCTGTTCGTGGGGCGGCCGTGGGTGATCGTACCTACGCCCTCTTCCTCGCCTTCTGCTGTCCTGACGGTTCGGGGTTTGGCGGCGGACGTCGGCGCGGTTCCCGTGGAGTTGGATTCGCAAGAGCATGACCAAGCGGTCGCTCTGGTGTCTCACGTTCCTCAGTTGGTTTCCAGTCTCCTTGCGGCCAGACTGGCTTCCGCCACTCCCGAAGCGCTCGGTCTGGCCGGGCAGGGGCTGCGCGACACAACGCGGATCGCAGCGTCTGATCCTGGCCTCTGGACCTCAATCATCGCCGGGAACGCCGGGCGGGTGGGGGAGATCCTCCGCGCTCTGGCGGTGGACCTTGGGGAGCTAGTAGAGGGCCTGGAGGCCGGTGGAATACGAGAGGACGGGTCCATTGCCCCCGGTGTTGCCGGGGCGGTTGCCAAAGTCATGGCCGCAGGGAACCGCGGGGTGGAACGCATTCCTGGTAAACACGGGGAGGCGCCGCGCCGGTGGGGCACCCTGGAGGTGTTGGTTCCCGACGAGCCGGGAGAGCTTGGCCGGCTATTCTCAGAAATGGGTTCGATGGGGGTGAACATCGAAGATCTGGCCCTGGAGCACTCTGCGGGTCAGCCCGTCGGTTTGGCCAGGCTCATGGTCGACCCAGGCCGGGTCCGAGAAGCGGAAACGGAGCTTCAGCGGCGGGGCTGGCGGGTGGCTTCAGCGGCTCTGAAGTGAGCTTCGCGGGATGGTGTCGCGTGCGTGGTCGGAAAGGGGATTGCAGTGGCTGACAGAGAATTCACGGCTGCCTTGAGGAAGCGCGCCAATGGACAAGGGATCCTGGTAGCAGTTGACGGTCCCTCTGGCTCCGGCAAGTCGACGGTGTCCCGCGAGGTGGCCCGGGATTTGAATCTTGCCTTCTTGGAGACGGGAGCCATGTACAGGGCGCTGACATGGCTATGCCTGCGCGATGGAGTTGACTTGACCAGTGCTGAAGCAGTGCTTCACGCGGCGGCGCGGTTGAACTTCCAATCCATCGGCAGTGTCGACGAACCGGCCTTTTTAGTATCCGGGGCGAATGTGACGCAGGCGCTTCGCTCCACGGACGTGGCCGCGAACGTGTCCACGGTTGCGTCACACATACCGGTGAGGCAGTGGATGGCCGCTGAGCAAAGGCGCCAAATGCTTCGAGCCCGAAGCCAGGGCAACGGAATGATCGCGGAGGGCCGGGACATCACCACCGTCGTGTGCCCTGACGCCGATGTCCGGGTCCTTCTTGTGGCGGATCCGGAGGCGCGGCTGAAACGGCGCGTGCTAGAGACCTATGGTGAGGTCACTCCGGAGTTGCTAGAAAAGACGCGGAGCCTGGTCAACGGTAGGGACGCAATCGACTCGAAGGTCACCTCTTTCATGGATCCGGCGCCGGGCGTCGTGACCATCGATTCGTCGGAGATGACAATCCCGCAGGTGGTGGAGGAAGTGGAGACGCTGGTGTCCTCCGCCCTGGGGGGCTGAACCGGTGGCGCTCCTGCGCGTTGCCCGCATGGCACTGCCGCTGGCTTCCACGGCGCTGCTCGCGGCTGCTTGCGCTGCCCCACTCCAGACGCCGGGGCAGAGCGGGGCCACGGGTCCCACCATCGCGGACGAGCTCTCCGATGCAGTTGTCGCGCCGTGGTCTTCAACCTTGCCTCTGAGACCCGAAAAGGTGGACGGCGTTCCGTTCAGAGTGTGGACGGGTAGCGGCGTCCAAGATCTCGCAGTAGTTGAGTTGGCGGAGACGGTTGACGCGGAGGCGGACGTTGATTATCAGCTTCTCGGTTCCACCTCCGGGCATACGGACGCTCAGGTGCTGACCATGATGGCGGGGGGAACAGCTTTCGCCACAGGTTCCACGCCCCACGCTTCCCGCCCGACGGTCGGCCTGCTCGGCACGCAAGGGGCGTTCCAGGCCTTCGCCGACGTGCCCGGCGTACAGAGCCCGCAGTATCTCCCCGAGCCTGTCCCGTTCAGAGCCTTGAACGCCACCGGTGCCGGTTCATGGAACAACATCGTCGTCTGGGCGGGTGTGGGCAGCGGAGGGAAACAATGGTCGCTCATGGGGTGGAACGCGTCGACAGGCGTGGTTGCCGAGTTGTCGTCGGCATCTTCCATGACGCTTGGAGCCACGGGAATATCGGCGCGCATGGTGCCGGGACTGAAGGCACCGGTTGTCAACGGCAAGTACGCCTACTTCGAGGTGGCCATCCCCCAGAGCGTGTACGACGCCGCGACCCCGGGAATCAGGTTTCACGAAATCTCGGCGGAGGGACTGGAAAGCAGCAATTTCGGTGTTGCCGTTTTCCGCGTGCCACTCACTTCCCCCGGGGACGCCGTTTTCGTCGGCCCCTCCACCCAAGTAGCGGCGGACGCAGCCCACGGGGACGGAATGTTCTGGGTCTCGACTCCGTCCTCGGATGCAGACAGTCAGGCGGACGAGGACCTGGTGGGGGACCTAGCGCACAACGCTGAGACGGCGCAGAGTGGGCAGGAGACCGACGCGCTGGCCACTCCCGGCCTACAGGGGTACTCGTACTCACAACTGCTGGAGACCGCCACCGGTCGGCTCCGCGTTGGGGGCGGGACCCCCAACCTCTTTGTCTGGCGAACCCAGGAGGCCGTGCAACCACTGTTTGCAGCCGGATCAACTGACGAGTGGGTGGTAACCGACATCGATGCGTCAGACGAAATCCTGGCGGTGGCGCTCACTCGTGTGGAGGGACTAGTTGAAAACGCCGAGGGCGAGGATGTAGAGCCGGAGGCGTGGGTCTTGGCGTGGGACTTGGAAAGCGCTTCTCTGGTTGGCGCGGCGCAATCTGAGGTTCCGGTCCCGGAACTGTTTGTCTCTGGAGACATCCTGGTTTGGTCGGAAACGCAGGAGTCGATCCAGGCAGGAGGGAAGATCATCGCTGCGCCGGAGGTGGACGGGGAAGCATCCTCGTACGTTTGGAGGGCTGGCGACGAACGGGTGCTGCGCCTCACCGGGGTGTCTTCTCCAAGGGTGGGAGGCGACATCGTGGCCATAAAGACGGCAGAAGGGGATTCCGCAGGCATCTGGACGTTCCTCCGCTGGGGTGAAGAAGAATAGAAAAAGGGGATGGACCAAGTGGCCCATCCCCACGCTAGGTGCGTCTCAGTTTTCCGCTCACTCCGCGGCCGGGCGGCTTCCGCGTGGCGGAACGAAGGCGCCGACAAAGGATGCCACCGCTGCGAGGAACCAGACCCAACGGAACCAAGTGACGCTCTCAAGACCGTTGATTAGGAAGCACGCCGCCATGAAAATCCAGAACAGGACGTTCAGCGTCCGGTAAGTGCTGCCCGTGCGGTCGGCCGCCGCAGGCGTTGAAAACTGAAGGACTAAGACCACCAGTGCGGCGATCAAAAATGCCCAGTCGAGGATCTCAAGAATGAATAGTGTTCCCACGGCTTACTCTCCTGTTCAGAGCCCAGTTCGGACTGTCTGTCAAAGCGTATGCCAGCGCCCGGCGGGACGGCGGGCAGAGAGAGATGCCTCATTTTCCTCGGCTCTCAGGTGGACGCCCCCGCGGTGGCCGGTTACGAATCCGGCGCTTCGTCCTCGCGGGGGAGTGCCCAGCGGACCAGGAGCGCGAAGGTGAGCGCGACGAGGGACAACACCGCAACAGAACCCGCCATGGGTACGGCTGTCGTTTCGCCGCCGATGCCGACGATGGGAGAGATAGCTCCGCCGACCAAGAATTGTCCCGCTCCAAGAATGGCCGAGCCGGACCCTCGTGCGCTGCTTGCGCGGGCGAGGGCTAGGGCGCTGGAGTTCGACATGACTAGTCCCACCCCAAAAGTGAGGGTGAAAGCGCTGCCTATGAACAGGGGGATGCTCAAGATGCCTGTCAGAACAAATGCCAGCAGCGCCAGGCCCCCAAGCGTTGCCAAAGAAACCCCGACCAGCTGCATGCGATTTGCGCCGACTGTCACGGCCACCCGGGCGTTGAGCAGGTTGGCCAGGACGAGGGCGGCAGCGCCAGCACCGAAACTGAGGCCGTACTGGACCTGGTTCATTCCCAGGATGGACTGGCCGACGAAGGGAGATGCGGAAATATAGGCCATCATCGCTCCGAATCCCATAGAGAACGTGATCACGTATCCCATGAAGATTCGGTCGCGGATAAGGGTTCCAACCGCGCGGAACGGTTCGAACAGGCGCCCTGCTTGTTCGCGTTCAACCGGGTGGGTTTCGGGCACGAAGAGAACTGTCAGAACCAGCATCAGGACCATCAGGGCTGCGAGCACGGCCATCACTGCGCGCCAGCCTGCCTGTTGGCTCACGAACCCGCCAACCATGGGCGCGATGAGAGGTCCCAGCGCCACGAGCGTCGCAATCAACGACAGGACTTTGACGGCCTCCGGACCGGAGGAGACATCCACCGCGATAGCGCGGGAGATCACGATGCCCGCGGCTCCCGTGAATCCCTGGATCAGCCGCAGAACTATGAGGAGCGCGATGTGAGGGACGAGGACGATGGCGACCGAATCAATTGCCAGAACCGTCAGTGCCATCAGAAGAATGGGTCTGCGTCCATAGCGGTCGGAGAGAGGCCCGAAAAAGAGCTGTCCCATTCCGATACCGAAAAGGAATGTGGTCAGAGTGAGTTGGACTGCCGCTGGAGTCGCGGAAAGGTCCGTGGCGATCTCCGTGAATGAGGCGAGGTACATATCGGTGGCCAAGGGGCTGGTCATCGCCAGTAACCCCAGGATCGCAAGTAGACCCGGGGTCAACCGGTTCGCAGGGAGCACCATCTTGCCTTTCCGCTGGTGTGGCCCGGCTTCAAAGAGCCGGGCCACCGACAGGTTTGGGCGTCACGCCCAGTCTTGGTTCCGCTAGCGGGCGATGCTTGCGATCTCCTGGAGATCGGAGTCAGTTGCATCGACAACATCGCTGCCCGGCTGGGCTTCCTCATCCTGGGAGGAGTCTTTGGACAGCAGGTAGGCCAGGCCCGAGACAACAGACAGGCCAATGAAGAACACGATCACCCAGATGGGATCGGTTCCGCCGCCCGCCGCCAGCAGTGCGGTCGCCGCCAGCGGGGCGAGGCCGGCGCCGATCGTCGTGGAGAGTTGGTAAGTAACCGCCACCCCGGTGTACCGGACGTCAGCGTCGAACTTCTCCCCGATCCACGCGGCCAGCGGGCCGTACATCATTCCTTGAACAAGCGGGTTGCCGATTATGAAGGCGAGTAGAAGGGCCCAGTCATTGTGCAGGCCGATGAGCCAGAACATCGGGTAGATCAAGATGACGCCCAAGATGGCGCCGGAGACCATCACCTTCTTGCGACCCACGCGATCGGAGAGGATCGCGAAAGCGGGAATCGTGAAGATGTGGATCGCATTTGCGATCGTCACAAGCCACAGGGCAGAAGCACGGTTGTAACCGCCGACGTTCACCGCGTAGGTGAGGAAGAAGGTAGCCAGGATCGACTGCATGAACAGCGGCGCCAGTCCCCCCAGAATCCCGGAGAAAACCTGTGGGAAGTTGTTGAAGAAAACGGACACGATGGGGATCTGCTTTGGAGGGTTCGTCTTTGCGCGCTCTTGGGCCGCTTTGAACTCAGGCGACTCGGTGACGTTCTTACGCATGAAGTAGCCCACGATGATCAAGATCACGCTCAGTAGGAAGGGCACACGCCATCCCCAGCTCATGAAGGAATCCTCGGGGAGGAGAGAGAACGGGGTGAAAACCAGCGTGGCCATCACCGCCCCCATCGGGCCGCCGGAGGCGACGATGGACCCGGCGAAGCCTTTTGACTTCGGTTTCGCGTGTTCCATGGACAGCAGTGCTGCGCCCGCCCACTCACCGCCGACCGCAACACCTTGGATGAGGCGCAAGGTGATGAGAAGGACTGGGGCCCAAACACCGATGTTCTGGTAGGTCGGCAGCAAGCCCATCGCGAAGCTGACGGCGCCCATCATGAACAGGGTGATCATGAGCATCGTCTTTCGCCCTAGCCGGTCTCCGAAGTGCCCGAAAATGGCGCCGCCCAAGGGACGTGCAAAGTATCCGACGGCCAACGTTCCAAAGGAGGCAAGGACGCCGATTAGTTCGTTAGAACCCGGGAAGAACAGGGTGGGGAAGACGAGCGCCGAAGCAGTGCCGTAGAGGAGGAAGTCATAGAACTCTACGGTCGTGCCGATGAAGCTGGAGACTTGGGCGCGTCGGCGGTTCTTGTCTGCTTCGCGGGTGTTCTGCGGGGGCGCAGATTGGCTGGTCTCTGTCACGTCAAAACTCCATCGTTTCGGTTTGGCCGGATAACAGTCATTGTCATCCGCTCCAATGGCGGTCAGATAACGCACCGAGTAGTGCGATAGATACACATAAGTCTAGGACTTCGGTCCTGTCAATACGCGTTCTGTGGTTTGGGCACGTGTGCCACAATGTCCGGGTGACTTCGGAAGAGGCCCCGGTCCCGGGCGCAAGGACGCTTGCTCGGGGGATAGCTGCACTCCAGGCGGTGGTGCGCTCGCCCGATGGTCTGAGCGCGCAAGAAGTTGCAGAACAACTTGGGGTTCATCGGACCATCGCCCATAGGATGCTTGTCACACTTGCTGATGCTCGCCTCATCTGCAAGGGCCGGGACGCAAAGTACCGTGGTGCAGTAGGGTTGATGGTTCTTCAATCAGCGCGTTACGCGTCGCTCGTCCACTACGCTGACCCGCTTCTCGAAGAACTCTCGGAGAGGCTGGGCGCGACGGTAACACTGCTGGTCGCGGAAGGTCAGCAGGCCGTCGCCCTAGCCGCGCACACACCGCGGGACGGGAACTTCCAGTTGACGTTTTCCCGCGGGCACACACACCCGCTCAGGCTGGCCGCCGGGGGGCAGGCGCTGCGGGCGATCATGCCCGAGTATGCGGGCGATCCCACTGTCGACCGAGTACGGCGGGACGGTTATGCGATCACCCACGGTGAGGTCGAGAAGGGCGCCTGGGGGCTAGCGGTCCCAGTGCAGCTGCCCGGGGGTGTGGCGGCGTGCCTCAACCTGATATCCCTGCGCGAGGACGTGGTGCGTGACTCTGTTCCGGACCTGCTTGCCGCCGCCGCCTCCTTGGAAGAGCAGCTGAACGCCGAGAAGTGACTCCGGGTGGTGAATCCGGTCACATTCTGAGCCAAATTCCTGTCTGGGACTTAGTTCCCTAGAGACTCCCTGAGATTTCCTCTTGCGCACCCCCTTATGCGCGCGCTAGGTTCCATTTAGCGCACGTCGATGTGCGATAGTTGCGACAAGTAGACGGAGTCGAAGATGACCGAATCCTCAGTGCACGACGCAGACGTCTTGATCATTGGTGCGGGACCGACAGGGCTCAGTATCGCGAACCTGCTTGGACTGCAGGACGTAAGCGTCATCGTCCTCGAACAGTTAGACAAGCTAATCGACTACCCGCGGGGCGTCGGCATAGACGATGAGTCGCTGCGTTCACTGCAGACAATGGGTGTGGTGGACAAGGCGCTGCCCTACACGACGCCCTCGCACATCATGCGGCTGGTTAACGGCAAAGGTGAGCTAATCACAGAGATCCGGCCCGCAACCGATGAGTTCGGCTGGTCACGGCGCAATGCCTTCATCCAGCCGGAAGTGGACCGCGTGCTTTACGAAGGGTTGGAGCGCTTCGATGGCGTGAACGTCTACTTCGACCGCACCGTGACAGGATTCGACCAAGACGACGAGGGCGTGACGGTCTACGCGAAAGACTCCGACGGGGGCGAGTACACGTACCGCGCCAAATACGTTGTAGGCGCTGACGGCGGGCGAAGCGAGATCCGCAAATCATTTGAACGGGCCGGGGCTACCTTCGACGGCGAGTCTCCTCCGACCCGCTGGCTGGTGGTCGACATCAACAACGACCCGCTCGGCACCCCCAACATCTACCTTGGCGGAGACCCGGCGCGTCCGTACGTGAGCCTTGGCTTGCCGATGGGCATCCGCCGCTTTGAGTTCATGCTCTTCGACGACGAGCCCGATGACCTGGTGGACGATCCATCGTTCTTGGACCGACTGCTGGGCTCACACGTCCCTGACCCTCAGAACTTGGACATCATTCGGGCTCGCGTGTACACCCACCACAGTCGCGTCGCCAGCCAGTTCCGCAAAGGACGCGTCCTCGTAGCCGGGGATGCAGCACACCTGATGCCGGTCTGGCAAGGACAGGGCTGGAACTCCGGGGAGCGCGACGCCACCAACCTGGCTTGGAAACTAGGAGCAGTCGTCAACGGCCTGGCGGATGATCGGCTTCTGGACACCTACCAGGAGGAACGCAAGGCCCACGCGAAGGCAATGGTCGACTTGTCCACAGCCTTCGGAAAGGTCGTCAAGCCGACCAACAAGGTCGTCGTGACGGCGCGCGACGTGGCGGCGAAAGTCCTCAACAAGGTGGCACCGGTTCGCGACTACTTCGCTCAGATGCGCTACAAGCCGATGCCCTTCTACCAAAGCGGCGCCGTCGTGGACTCCGCTACGCTGCGCCCGGGCGTCTCTGAGGCCAAGCACAGCAACAAGCTGCACGTCTTCCGGTCGGCTTCAGAGAAGCAGTCGCCAGTTGGGAAGCAGTTCATCCAGCCCGAGGTTGTGACCGAGGACGGGCGAACGGTTCTCCTCGACGACGAGCTTGGCTACGGCTGGGCAGTCATCGAATGGGGTGGGAACCCGGAAACCCTGTTCAATGAGGAGCAACGGAGGACCCTGAAGAAGATGGGTGCCAAGCTGGTTTCGGTCCGCCCCCTCGTTCAGATGACCACGAACCTGCCCTCCGACCCGGATGCCGTAGTGCTTGGCGACGTCACCGGCCGCCTCAAGCAGTGGTTCGACCAGCGGCCAGGGGCCGTCGTCTTCCTGCGCCCGGACCGATTCATCGCTGCCGCCTGCGTGACGCAGGACGCAGGACGCACAGCTCAGGCGCTGGCGAAGGCCATCCACATGCGCCCGGACGCGCCTGAACGTCCAGTGGCCCCAAGCAAGGCTGCAGCGAAAAGTTCCACGGAGGAGACCGCCAAGTGAGCGATGCCCGACACGAAACAGCCCAGGCCCTCCTGGAGGCGCTCCAGGAAGTCACGCCAGTTGAACCTGTAACGGGTCGGCTGGGCAACGACCTTGGCGCCGCCTACGAGGTCCAGGAGATCGTGATCAACGAGCGCTCCTCAGAGGCGAACCCGCGGATCGGGCGGAAGGTTGGGCTGACTTCGCCCGCCGTGCAGAAGCAGTTGGGCGTGGATCAGCCCGACTTTGGGGTCCTGCTTGCGGACATGGAAGTTCAGGAGGGTTCGCCCGTTCCCTCCGACCGGCTCCTTCAACCCAAGATCGAGGCCGAAGTGGCGTTCGTGATGGCTAAGGACGTACACACACCATCTCGGCAAGCCGTGTTGGACGCCGTGGACTACATGGTTCCAGCGCTGGAGATCGTGGACTCGCGGATTCGCGATTGGAACATCACCATCGTGGACACGGTCGCGGATAATGCGTCCTCCGGCATGTTCGTCCTGGGAAAGCAGCGTCGCACGCTCTCCGAACTTGATCCAGCCGGCGTGGAGATGGAGATGACCCGTGACGGCGAGGTCGTCTCCACGGGAAACGGCGAGGCCTGCTTGGGCGATCCCCTCAACGCCCTCGTCTGGGTTGCCGAAACCGCCCATCGACTGGGCAGGCCACTGCGGGCAGGTGAGGTCGTTCTTTCCGGGGCTCTTGGCCCAATGGCGACGTTTCCCCCGTCATCCCGAGTGGTTGCTGAGATCAGCGGGCTGGGAACGGTGACCGCAGTTGCATCGGAGGTGTCAGATGGGGACTAGAGCAGTTATCGTAGGGCGTGGTGAAGCCGCCCTCGACCTGGTGGAAAAACTCACGGGAGGCGCCAGTGGCGCCGAGGTGACCGTAATCGACAGTGGAAGCGTCGATGAAGCGCTGGCCGCCCCGGAACTTGCAGATGTGAGCGTCGTCTTCAACGTGACCACCAATCCGGACCTTGCCTTCGACGCCGACTCGCAGGCTGAACAGGGCAGGGTGGTCATCGACCTCTCCGCGGACCCAGCGGGACAGGTCGTGGTCCCCGCGGTGAATGTGGAGGCGGCGCGCGACCGGGCGCGGCTGAGCATGTCAACCCCGGCGGCCCAGGCCGCAGTCCCGATCGTGGCGGCAATAGGTTCTGTGGTTCCGGTTCTGTACGCAGAAACCGTGGCCTCCGTGGCGTCGGCTGCCATCGGCGCGGAAGCACGTCGAAGCATCGATGCAGGCACCGAGGGTACGCGGGAGGCACTGGAAACCGTCGGTCGGGCAGGGCGAGGGAAATCGATCACCGTGTTGAACCCTGCCCAGCCTCCCCTGGACATGCGAGACACAGTGCAGGCAGTGACTCCTCGGCTCGATGACAGTCAGAAGGTGACCATCGTCGAAGCCATCCGGGCTGCGGTCGCAGTCGTTTGCGCCTACGCCCCCGGATACCAACTGAAACAGGATGTTCAGTTCTTGGACGTCGGGGAGGAAATAGCCACGCTCCTCCCGGAGGGCACCGGGGCGCCCGAATACACCCAGGTTCAGGTCTTCGTGGGTGTTCGCGCTCAGGGGCCAGCGCTGCCCCAGTACGCGGGAAACCTGGATCTTATGACCGGCGCGGCCGTGTACACAGCGCGGTACCTAGCCGGATCGTCGGAGGAGAGGTAAAGGGGGAAAGACAATGAGCAAGCAGATCTACCTGCAGGACGTGACTCTGCGTGACGGCATGCACGCGGTCCGCCACCAACTAAGCCTCGACAACGTCCAACGGATCGCCAAAGCCCTAGATGAGGCGGGGGTTGACGCGATCGAAGTGACTCACGGAGACGGCTTGGCTGGGGGCTCACTCACCTACGGCCCGGGTTCCCACACCGATGCCGAATGGATTGCGGCCGCAGCCGAGGTTGTCGAAAACGCGGTGCTGACCGCGCTTATCCTTCCTGGAATCGGCACGAAGCAAGACCTCAAAGCCGCTTACGACCTGGGCATACGCTCAGTTCGTGTGGCCACACATTCCACTGAGGCAGACGTTGCTTGGGAGCAGATCGGCGCCGCTCGGGAGCTGGGAATGGACGTTTCCGGCTTCTTGATGATGTCGCACCTGACGCCTCCGGAGGAACTAGCGAGACAGGCAAAACTGCTCGAATCATTCGGTGCGAACTGCGTCTACATCACGGATTCAGCCGGCCGCATGACCATGGAAGACGTATCCGCTCGCGTGCGCGCTTACAGGGACGTGCTGGATGAGGGCACCCAGATCGGGATCCACGCACATCAGAACCTTTCCCTGGCGGTGGCGAACTCGATAGTCGCCCTCAAAGAAGGGGCGTACAGGGTGGACGCCTCACTGGCGGGGCACGGCGCGGGCGCCGGCAACACTCCGATCGAGCCGCTGGTCGCGGTCATGAAGTTGGAGGGGTGGGGTCAGAAGTATGACCTGTTCAAGCTTCAGGACGCCGCTGACGACCTGGTGCGCCCGCTACACGAACGGCCCGTACAAGTTGATCGCGAGACACTCACGATCGGCTACGCCGGGGTCTATTCCTCCTTCCTGCGCCATTCCGAACGCCTGGGCGCGGCTCACGGCCTTGACGCCAGGGACATCCTCGTCGAGGCGGGACGGCGCAAGCTAGTTGGCGGACAAGAAGACATGCTCGCGGACATCGCCCTCGATCTGGCGGCAACCAAGACAGGAGCAGAGAAATGATTGACATCCCGAACTACAAGACCGAAGATTTCTTCGGTCTGGAAGACGCGTGGGTGGAGACCGCGCCGGGTGAACTGACGCACTACCACGAGCTGGGCGAGGGCGTCCCGATACTCTTTCTTCACGGCTCCGGCACAGGCGTAACGGCGGCCGCGAACTGGTGGCTGAATTTGCCAGCCCTATCCAAGTTTGGCCGTTGTATAGCGATTGATTCGGTTGGCTACGGTCAGACCATCGCTCCAGATGATATTGAGTACGGCATCCGCGAGTGGGTGAACCACGCGGTCCGCGTCCTCGACGCTCTGGGAATAGAAAAGACCTGGATAGTCGGAAACTCCCTTGGCGGCTGGCTAGCATT
>CAYFQC010000008.1:41186-50598 GCA_964345155.1 uncultured Actinomyces sp. | reverse complement strand
TCCCACCGTCTCCGCTGGTAGCCCCGGTATTCCTTGGAATGCCGGGGTTCTTCTTTCTCTGTGCTGGCCCACAGCCATCCCTTGCTTGCCCTGATTCTGGGTGTCCTTCACACTTGGGTTCAGCAAAGGTAAGGGGTGGCGTATGGCCGGACAAGCGTGGGAGCGCGCAGCTGAGGTTGGAGAGTCGCCGTGGCTTGAACTCGATGTGCGGTTGATCGAACTCTTACGCGCAGACTTGAAAGCTGCGGGTTGGACCGTGGGTCGGATGGGGCAAATGCTGTCCGAAGCCGCCGCAGCCGCCCTCGCCCGTGACCAACTGGTTCCCGCGTACTTGGAGTGCTCCTCGGATCCGTCTCCGGCGGCGACACTGACTCTGCTGTTCGTGTTAGCGGGCGAGGTCGAAGGCTCCCGGCTATCGCGTGCCATTCCCAGTTTGGGGGTTGAAAACGCACTGCGACTAGGTCTCATAGAGGACATCTCGCCGTGGTCGGATCGGCTCACGCCCGCGTACCGTGCGCGGGTCGACCTTCGGCCTCACGACGGCGCGCTCGGCGGTGTGGATCATCACTGGTGGGTGGCCTCTGATTTAGGGCAGGCACAGACCGGACGGCCGCCCCGGGAAGACCATGTCTTGGGAATAGCAGCGGCCTCTTTGAATCTTCTCCGCCTGACGATGCGGGATCCGGTGGATTCAGCGCTGGACCTGGGTTGCGGTTCGGGGATTCTGGCTCTCTACCTAAGCACGCACGCACGCCGCGTGGTGGCAACGGACCTGTCCTCCCGTGCATGCCATTTCACCCGTTTCAATGCTTTGCTAAACGAGGTCGACCTTGACGTCCGGGAGGGGTCTCTTTTCGAACCCGTAGAGGGAGAGCGCTTTGACCTGATCACGTCCAACCCACCTTTTGTCATCACTCCGGAGGCAGTACGGGCGAGGGCGAACCTGGAGTACCGCGACGGTGGCATGTCCCGCGACCACCTGGTCGCTGCAGTGGTGAAGGAGGGGGCCGAGCATTTGGCGCCAGGCGGGACCTTGCAGTTACTCGCGAACTGGGAGGTGACCGAGCCGGAGGACTGGGCCGCGCGCCCTAGCAGGTGGATCGAGGATGCGGCCGCGCCCCTGGTGGACAGGGGTGTAAAGGTAGCGGCTTGGGTTGCGCAGAGGGACCTTGTTGATGCCGCCCAATACGCTGAGTGGTGGATGGCCGATGCCTGGGGGAGCCACGTTCAGCCACGCAAGTGGAATCAGGAGTACGAAGACTGGCTGGCGGACTTCGCCGCGGAGGGTGTGCGCTACGTGGGACTCGGATCTATTGCGTTCCAACTGCAGGCAGAGGGTGAGCCGGGTCTGCAACTGTCCTGTGACGATCTAGGTGAGGCCGAGGCTCCCGACGGACGCTCGGTTCGCACTGCACTGGAGAACCTGGAGCTGCCGGCGGATTGGGAGCAGCGCCCGCTGACTTGCGCTTCCGACGTGCGGGAGGTTCGATACTTCATCCCGGGATCCGAGAAGCCGTCGCTGTTGCAACTGTCCCAGGGCAGGGCCGGCGGTTCAGTGCGGACCGTATCGCCGGCAGTGGCCGCCCTCGTCGGTGTGTCGGACGGGCAACTGCGCCCGTCACAGGTCATTCCGGCAATCGCGATGCTGTTGGAAGTCGACCCCGAAACCGTCAGGGAGGAGCTTCGGGCAGCGCTACCCGAATTGCTGCGCTCCGGCGTCGTAGCGCACAACTGAATCCACGCGCTCCTGGTTTCGCTTGACCGGCTTGCACGCGTTCGTTATAAGGTCAGCCGTGGCGGGTTGAGTGTCCGCCCAATTAAAAGGGAGTGGCGGCCATACCTGTGCGGTGGGTCGCGCAGCACCAGGACGGAGCACGCGAAATTGAAGCTGGTCATCGTTGAGTCGCCTGCAAAGGCCCAGACGATTAGGGGCTACCTGGGGGACGACTACCAGGTTGAAGCATCTGTCGGCCACATTCGTGACCTTCCAACCCCCTCTGCGCTGCCGAAGAACATGAAGAACGGTCCATACGCGCGTTTTGCCGTTAACGTGGAGGACGGGTTCAAGCCCTACTACCAGGTGCACGCTGACAAGAAGAAGCGCGTAGCGGAGTTACGAAAGGCCTTGAAAGAGGCCGATGAACTGTACCTGGCAACTGATGAGGACCGTGAGGGAGAAGCAATCGCGTGGCACCTATACGAGGTGCTCAAACCCAAAGTGCCCGTGAAGCGCATGGTCTTCCACGAAATCACGAAGGACGCGATCCGCGCTGCCTTGGAGCACACTCGGGACATCGACCGCGATCTGGTGGACGCGCAGGAGACCCGGAGAGTTTTGGACCGGCTCTTTGGATATGAAGTGTCTCCGGTGCTTTGGCGCAAGGTGGCGCCGTCTCTGTCTGCTGGACGTGTTCAGTCCGTCGCCACGCGGTTGGTGGTGGATCGTGAGCAGGAGCGGATGGCTCACATCAGCGCCGAATACTGGAGTCTCGCCGCACAGGCCACCCCCGCAGAGGAAGCTGGGGCCGGTTTCGGGGTGAAGGTTGTCGCCCTCGATGGGGAACCAATTGCTGGAAGCGCTGACTTCGGGTCCGACGGTCAGCTGACGGAAAAAGCCAAGAGCGCCAGCACGGTCGTTTTGGAGCAAGCCTCGGCTGAGGCGTTGCGGGCGGAACTCGAAGGTGCAGGAGGCACAGTCCGCTCTGTGACCCAACGTCCCTACCGTCGCCGCCCTGCCGCGCCGTTCACCACCTCAACTCTCCAACAGGATGCTTCGCGAAAACTGAAGTGGAACGCCTCAACGACCATGCGGGTCGCTCAGACGCTGTACGAAAGCGGTCACATCACCTACATGCGTACGGACTCCACGAATCTGTCTTCGCAGGCCCTGGACGCCGCGCGGCAGGTGGCGGTCAGTCGTTTTGGAAGCAACGCCGTGCCCGACAGGCCGCGCGTGTATGCGAAGAAGCAGAAGGGCGCGCAGGAGGCTCACGAAGCGATTCGGCCCTCTGGCGCCCGATTCGCCACGCCAGAGGAACTTCAGGGCCAGGTGTCGGCCCAGCAACTGGCGCTCTACAAGCTCATCTACCAGCGGACCGTGGCTTCGCAGATGGTGGACGCCGTGGGCTTCACTGCGACCGTAAAAATCGACGTGGATCTGCCCAACCCTGTAGAGGGACGCTCGGTCGCGACCGCGTCTACGTCTGGCACTGTCATCACTGAACCCGGATTTCAGATGCTCTACCGGGAAAGCAAAGACAAGGTCCCGGGCAAAACCTCCGGGGCCAAGGTGGAGGAGCAGGACCTGCCTCAGGTGGTGGCAGGAGACAAGGTCAGGATCACTTCTGCGACAGCCGAGGATCATCACACTGCACCTCCCGGCCGGTACACGGAAGCCACTTTGGTGAAGGCGATGGAGGATCTCGGGATCGGCCGGCCTTCCACCTACGCTGCCACCATCCAGACCATTGGGGATCGCGGTTACGTCGTCCACAGGGGCCAATACCTTGTTCCCACGTGGCTGGCGTTTTCTGTGACGCGCCTGCTCGTAGAGAACCTGGCGGAGTTGGTGGATTACCAGTTCACGGCCGATATGGAGGCGGATCTGGACCGCATTGCCGCAGGTCAGACGGCGGGCTCTGAATGGCTTGAGAAGTTCTACTTCGGCCTCGTCGACGGGGAAGTCACCAAACTGGAAAAGGAAGACGCGCAACGCGTTGCCCAAGAGCTGAAGGTTGCCACCCACGGGTTGAAGCACACCGTGGAGAACCTTGGTGACATTGACGCGCGGGAAGTCAACTCGGTCGCCGTGGCCCCCGGAATCGTCTTGAGAATAGGGCGTTACGGGCCGTACCTTCAGCACGAGGACGGACGTCGAGCTTCCGTTCCCCCCACCGTCGCGCCCGATGAGATGAACCCGGCGCTTGCCACCGAACTGTTGGAAGCAGCCGCTTCGGATGGTCGGGAGCTAGGCGTTCACCCGGATACCGGCCGGATGATCGTGGTGAAGAACGGTCGCTTCGGACCCTACGTGACGGAGATCCTTGAGGAAGAAGCGGCTGCGCCGACCAGCGGAAAACGCACGGCAAAAACGGCTGTCAAACCCAAGACCGCCAGCCTGTTCAAGTCGATGGATATCTCCTCGGTTACCCTCGATGACGCCGTGAAGCTCATGTCGCTTCCACGCGAGATCGGTGCGGACCCAGAATCTGGTGAGATCATCACGGCGCAGAATGGCCCCTACGGGCCCTACCTGAAGAAGGGGCGCGACACCCGGCAGTTGCCAGACGAAGAGGCCTTGCTGACCGTTAGCTTGGAGGAGGCATTGCAGCTCTACGCCCAGCCGCGGACCCGCAGGGGCGCAGCGCCGAAGACCGCGCTAAGGGAATTCGGGGACGATCCTGTGACCGGGCGTCCAGTCGTGGTCAAAGATGGCCGGTTCGGTCCCTATGTGACCGACGGCCAGACCAACGCGACTGTACCTCGAGCGGAGACGGTGGAGGGTCTAACGGCGGAGCGCGCATACACACTGCTGGCCGATCGGCGCGACAAAGCCCCAGCCCCCAAGAAGACCCCGGCCCGCCGCACCGCGGCTCGGAAGACGACCGCACGTTCAACTGCCAGGAAGAGCCCCAAGTCGAAATGACGGACGAAGAGCGGAGCCGGGAGTTAGCGGCCGCCCTCGCCCGTCGGGACGGCGGGTACTTCGTGACGTTCGAGGGCGGAGACGGCTCAGGGAAATCCACTCAGCATCAGTTGCTCGCCGAGGCGATGAGGCTTCAAGGTATCGATGTGGTGGCCAGCCGTGAGCCGGGCGGAACGGACTTGGGAGTCCAGCTTCGGACTCTGATCCAGAACGGGCCGGAGGACGTGGACCCCCGAACGGAGGCGCTCCTCTATGCCGCCGACCGCGCTTACCACGTGGCAAACTTGCTGCGGCCTGCGCTCGAACGTGGCGCGCTGGTCCTGGAGGATCGGTACATAGATTCATCCGTGGCATACCAGGGTGCAGCCCGGCAACTGGGCTCCGGAGAGATCCGCAACCTTTCGGAATGGGCGACCGGAGGGTTGAGACCCGACCTCACTTTCTTGTTCGACGTGCCGATAGAAGTTGCAGCCGACCGCATGGAGGCAACCGGTAAGGCGCCCGACCGTCTGGAGCGCGCCGGAGAAGACTTCCACCAGGACGTGCGGGAGCACTACTTGGAGATGGCTGGACAATACCCGGAACGCATAGTCGTCCTCGACGGAACCCGGTCCGTGACTGAACTCCAAGCCGACGTGCAACGCGTCCTTCTCGAGCGGATTGTCCAATGACAGTTTGGGACGCGATGATCGGGCAGCCGGAAGCCGTGGAGACACTGAGGCGGGCTGCCGAGGCCGGACGCGCCATCGCCCGCGGACAGAATGCTGAGGTCACTGCCCTGTCGCACGCGTGGCTGATCACTGGGCCACCCGGCTCCGGGCGGTCGGTCGCGGCGAAATGCTTGGCGGCCGCTTTGCAGTGCACCGGGGAACCGGTCGGGTGCGGCGAGTGCGCCGGCTGTCGGACCACCATGGCGGGCACCAACCCAGACGTGCAGATTCACGCGACCGAGTTCAAGCAATATCTGCGTGAATCTGTGACGGAGTGGGTGGACCACGCCTACGACGCGCCTTCCGGTGGGCTGTGGAAGGTGACTCTGGTGGAAGACGCAGATCGGATTCGCGATCCGGCCACCGCTGTCTTGCTGAAACCCATCGAGGAGCCGCCCGAGAGGGGCATCTGGATCCTTGCTGCGCCTAGCGCACAAGAGGTGATGGTAACGATCCGTTCGCGGTGCCGACGCCTCACACTGCGAACGCCGTCAGCCCCGGACGTTGCGGCATACATTGCGGACCAAGACGCGGTGACGTACGAGGACGCATTCCACGCCGCCGTCCTCGCCCAGTCACACGTCGGCTACGCACGCGCACTACTGCGGAAGCCGGAGCTAAGAGAAAGGTTCCGCGCCGTCTTCGAATTGCCGCTGCGCGCGGCTTCACCAAGTGACGCAGTCGTCGCTGCGGGGAGGATGCACGCTCTTTTGAAGGAAATGGCGGAAGAACAGACGAAGGAGAGGGATTCGAAGGAACGCGCGGAACTTCTGAAAGTCCTTGGAGTAACCAACCCGAAGCGCGTGCCCCCGGCCGCCCGGCCGCAACTGCGGGCTCTGGAAGAGGACCAGAGGCGGCGCGCTTCCAGGGCGCTTGCGGATGCCATCGACCGCGCGCTAACCGACTTGCTGAGCTTTTTCCGCGATGTTCTGGCACGGCAACTCGGCGCCCAGACGCAGATCGTGAATGTAGATCTGGAGGAGCTGGTAGAGCAGTACGCCGCCAGCTCCCGGCCCGAGGCAACGATGGCGCGGGTTGCGGCGGTGGAGAAGAGCAGGAAACGGAATCTGACCAGCGCTTCACCGTTGCTTCTACTGGAGTCATTGGCGCTGTCTGTTGTGGATCCCATAACGAACGAGGCGCAGCAGGCTGAGACGATGGTTCCATGAGACCTTCGCATTTCCCCAGGTTCCGTGTTGGCCCGACATTCCTGGCAGGCGCGTCCGCGCTGGCCTTGGTCTTGGCAGGATGCAGTTCAACGGCGGTAGAAGAGGAAACGACCGGGGTCCCTGCCGTCTCGGAAACGGAGCCTCTGTCAGATCAGGCCCCGGCTGGTTTCGAGGAGTACTACTCCCAGACCATCAACTGGCGTGAATGCGAGGCGGAGGAGATCGCCTCCGAATATGAGTCCGCACCGGAGGACCTGGAGAACTACCAGTGCGCCACTTTGCAGGCGCCGATGAACTGGGAGGACGCGGACAGCCGGGCCATTGAGCTGGCCATCGCGCGGTACGTGGGCGGAAAAGAAGGCGCGGACAATCCTCCTCTCTTCTACAACTTGGGGGGACCCGGGGGAGGCTCAGTGGGGTCGCTGGCTTCCGTCGTCGGCAACTTGTTCACGGAGCAAGTGGTCGACGCGTTCTACGTGGTGGCGCTGGATCCGCGGGGCGTGGGCTCGTCCTCGCCAATCTGGTGTCTGACGGACGAGGAGCGGGACGCGGACAACTCAGAGGACTATGACCTTGAAGGCATGACCTCCCAGGAGATCGTGGATCAGATCGACAAGGAGATGGCTGAGTTCGGAAACAAGTGCCTGGAGAGAAACGGAGACATAGTCGGATTTGTCGACTCGGATTCCGTGGCCCGGGACTTCGATATGGCGCGTGCGGTCCTTGGAGCCCAGACTATGGACTACGTCGGGTATTCCTACGGAACCCTGCTCGGTGCGCTCTATGCGGACACATTTCCGGACTCGACGGGCCGCTTCGTCCTGGATGGGGCTCTGGACCCAAGCCTCAACGCCAATGAAGTGTCGGCTCTACAGATCGCGGGCATGGAGCAATCTCTGTACAACTGGATCGAGTCGTGTGAGGAGGAGAAATCGTGTCCGCTCGGCAGCAACCTGGAAGAAGGCAAGCAGACCATGTTGGACTTCTTCGACTCGTTGGCTGAGCAGCCCCTGGAGACCAGTGACCCGGAGCGTCCTCTGACGCTCTCCCTGGCGATGACCGCAGTGATCGGCAGTCTCTACTCCACCGACCTATATCCGGTGCTGACCACGGCGATGACGCAGGCACTAAAGGGGGACGGCTCAGCACTCCTCTTCATGGCCGACTACTTCAACGATCGTGATACCGACGGGACCTATCTCTCAAACAGCTCGGACGCTTTCATGGTGATCAACGCTTTGGATTACGAGCCAGTGGGGACGGTTGAGGAATGGGAAGCCGAAGGTGAGCGGCTGGCATCCGAAAACCCGATCCTCGGCGCTGACGCCGGATTTGCTTCCGCGGGACTATCCGCGTGGCCGGTGGAGTCACGTGCAGTGCGCAGAGCTGTTGAGGCGGCAGACGCACCGCCGGTGTTGATCATCGGTACAACCCACGATCCGGCTACTCCATACGTCATGGCCGAAAGCCTCCATGAGCAGATGAAAGACTCTGTTCTCCTTACCGTGGAGGGGTGGGATCACACTGCCTACAGCGCGTCTGCTTCGGCTTGCGTACGCGGCGCAGTCGACAACTTCCTGCTTCAAGGGGAGATGCCAGCAGAGGGCACAGTCTGTGACTAGGGGCGGGTTCGTCGCTCCGTCCGGGCTGCTATATACTGGTCGGCGGACTTCTGACCGGCCCGCCGGGACAGCAGTTTTGCCGGCCTGAAAACCGGCGCGCCACCTTAGCTCAGTCGGTAGAGCGATTCACTCGTAATGAATAGGTCGCGGGTTCGATTCCCGCAGGTGGCTCCGCGAACCGGTGTTCACCTTCGGATTGGGTGTGGACGCCCTCAACGCATCGGAGGCGCCGGGGAGGAATCGCAGTGGCTTTCTCAGACGAAACGAAACGCTCCATCTGGATCATGGTCATTGCTGGGATCGTGGTGGCGCTGATCGGTGGAGCTGTAGCACTTCCGAAGGCGTTGTCTGGAACCGGCGCAGACTCCACGGAGTCGAACGATCCCAATGGCACTGAGACCCCCACCGGAGCCGTACCACAGAAGGTTGCAGAGTGGTTCAGCGAGGATCTGGGAGTGCTGCCGGAACCCTACCCGGCGGGTTCGTCCTCGCCGGAAGTCGGCGATCTTTTGCCTCAGACAAGAGGCTCAACCTACGTAACCTCCGACGACAGTTCTATAACCGTGGAAGTACCGGCGCGGTACATGGACCCGGACGCGGAAGACGACGCAAAGACTTACGTCGTTTACAGGCGGGGCGACATCACGGTGTTGGAGGCTCTTTGGTGGCGTTGCGATTGGGTGGACGCGCTGGTCAAGGCTGAGGAAGAAGGCAACGCGGAGGGTGTCGCCCAGTCGAAGGCGATGCTGGAGGCGTTTCCGGAGTTCGAAGCGTTGAGGGGAACGGCTGCCGCTAGCACGCACGAAGAGGAGCTTCGCGCAGTCATGGATGGCGACGAAGAGGCGGCGCGGCAGTGGCTGGCGACTAACTGCGGTCGTTAACTCTGAGGCCTACCGAGCGAATCGGGTGAGGAGTTCCAGCTTCACTGCGACGCCGTCGTCCTCGCAGCGGCCGACCACTTCGTCGGCGGCACGCAGTAGCTCAGGCACCGCGTTCTCAACGGCGTAACCCCTACCTGCTGCACGCAGCAGACTCACGTCGTTGTGGTTGTCTCCGAACGCGAGCACCTGGCTGGAGTCCACGCCCAAGTGAGCGCAGAGCACCCCCAATGCGACCCCTTTGTTGATGCCCGGGGCGTTCAGTTGCAGTTGGCCGGGGGCCGCGAGCTCCAAGTCGACGTTGCACCCCGCCGCTTCCAGATCGGCTCGGAGGAGCCGAAGCGCGCCCGCGTCGTCCATGCCCGAGGTGATTAGCTCAGCCTTTAGA
>CAYFQC010000008.1:0-41086 GCA_964345155.1 uncultured Actinomyces sp. | reverse complement strand
GAGCCGAAGCGCGCCCGCGTCGTCCATGCCCGAGGTGATTAGCTCAGCCTTTAGAGCGGGCGTACTCTGCGGGTCCCAGCTCCGGAGGGGAAGCGCAGGCAGGCCGGTCGAGGCCGTCTCCACCCCTGTGAAATGACCGTCCACCTTTGTCGTGTAAACCGCCGCGGACGTGGGTATGAGAAACTCCATTCCGTGCCGGTCCGCGAACGCCGCCGTAACCGACACGACCGGCCCGGCGAGGGCGGCGGACCACAGATACCGGTCCGGTTCTTCCGCCCTCGACACGGACCCGCCGTTGAAGCCAATCACATACGCGCCGGTCAAATCGACGCCGTTACGCTTGGCGAGGTTCACAACGCCAGCTGCTGGCCTCCCCGATGCAAGCGCGAAGATCACTCCACGGTTAGGCAGATCCGACAGCGCCAGGACGGTTCGCTTCGAAATCTTGTTGCCCGGTGGGGGAGCGAGCGTGCGATCCCAGTCCGAAACGACCAGACGAGTCGGGGCGGTCGCCTCCAACTACGCAAGTCCCAGGGCCGCGCGTGCCCGGGCTCGTGCCTCTTTAGAGTCCCTGGCGCTGCGCACTGCGGTCGCGGCCTCCCGGCACTGGGCCATGGTCACCTGCGCCAACTGCGCCCCCACTGAGGACACGGCGCTGGTTGCCATGGACAAAGAAGTGATGCCCATGCCGATCAGCACGCAAGCCAACGTGGGGTCGGCAGCAGCTTCACCGCACACTCCGGCCGGTTTCGATTGGGCTTGTCCCGCTTCCGCCGTTTGGTAGATGAGTTCGAGAACGGCAGGTTGCCACGGGTCGGTGTACTCGGCCAGGTGTGGTGACATGCGATCGGCGGCCATCGTGTACTGGGTCAAGTCGTTGGTCCCAATGGACACGAAATCGATCACGCTCATGAACTTCTGGATGAGGATCACCGCGGCCGGCACTTCAATCATGATGCCCGGCTTCAAACCGCGTTCCCTGCATAGTCCCGCGAACCATTCCGCTTCGGGCAAGGTGGAGATCATGGGAGCCATGACCCACACGTCGGTGCCTGGTGATTCCTTGGCCGCCTCCGAGATCGCGTCCAGCTGGTGCAGCATCAGATCCGGATCTTGCCCGGTGACACGGATTCCTCGAACTCCGAGGGCGGGGTTGAACTCTTCTGACAAAGTGGCGAAGGGAACCGGCTTGTCCGATCCGGCATCCAGGGTGCGGACGACGACCTTGCCCTGTGGGAACGCCTCGAACACTTCGAGGTAGTCCTGCGTCTGCTGAGCCACGGTTGGTTCAGTGGGGGTGTCCAGGAACAGCAACTCGGTCCGGAACAGGCCGATGCCCTCGGCCTCGCTCTCAGAGGCTTTACGGGCAGTAGCTGCGTCTTGAACGTTGGCCAGGAGCTGGACGGGAACCCCGTCCTTGGTTTTGGCAGGACCCTTCCAGGCGCGGATTCGTTCCAGGCGCTCCCGGTCCTCGGACACCAGGCGTTTCGCCTCTTCCGCATCCACACCTACCGTGACAGTCCCCGCTGTGGCGTCGACCAGCACTTCGACCCCGTCTTGGATCTCACTGAGCTTCCTGGCCGCAACGATGCAGGGGATCCCTAGTTGCCGGGCGATGATCGATGTGTGCGAGGTCGGACCGCCGCCCTCCGTAACGATCGCAACGTAGTCAGTGGAGTTCATGCCGGCGGTGTCCGCGGGTGACAGGTCATCCCCCATGACGACCACGGGGTAGGGCAGGTGCGGAATGCCTGGCTCAGGAAGACCTTGGAGGCGGGCCACAATGCGGTCGCGAACATCGCGCAGGTCAGTGGTGCGCTCGGCCATCAAGGTTCCGGCCTTCTCAAACATCTCCACGAACTTAGCCGTGGTTTGCATGGTTGCCTGGATGGCGGGAACCCCCGAGTTAATGGCCTTTTTCACCATGCGGAGGTATCCCTTGTCTGTGGCCAGACCCGAGGTCATCTCCAGCACTTCTTTGGCTGAGCCTGTCGCTTCGGCGGCTCTCTGCTTGAGTCCCTCCGCGACCTCGGCGGATGCTCTGTCGAAGGCCTCAATCTGTGCGGGGCGTTCGTCCTCGGGTAGCTCAGCTGCGGTCATCGGCGGGAGCGGTGGGCGCCTCGTCCAGGCGGCTGGCGCGTAAGCAATACCGTCCACTACGGGTGTCCCATGGATGACTAGTTCTTCTGCTTCTGGTGCTTCTTGTCCGGCCACTTTGTCCCCTTGTGCTCCCGCATACGTACGTCCCGGCGGCATTCGTCCCGAGCTTTTGCTCCGCCTTTGGAGCATTGCCAACCCCCGCTGGGCCGCAGAATTTAGCGGACGCTGTGAGGTTGAACGTGGCTAGAATACCAGGAGGGTTCCGGGCTGACCCGGGGCGCGTCGGGGTGCGGACGAAGGCACTTCCGGATCATCGCCAGGAATAGTTGAAGGAGACAAAATGGCTAAGCGCACTGTCACTGTCGGGTCCAAGGTGGGTCTGCACGCGCGCCCCGCAGCGCTGGTCGCGGAGGCGGCTGGGAAGTATGACGACGAGATCCTGCTCAGTGTGGAGGGGGAGGAGCCCGTGGATGCATCCTCATCCATGATGATCATGACTCTCGGGGCTGAAAACGGCGCAGTCGTCACAGTTGAATCAGACAATGAGGTCGCGGTGGACGAAATCGCGGGCCTAATTGCGCAGGATCTGGACGCCTAGCACACCTGCACTAAGTTCAGTGGCGCGGCCGCCACAGTAAGGACGGCAGACGCAAGAGGGGGAGAGCCTGAGCAGGCCCTCCCCCTCGCGTCGTCCGGTTTAGACGAACTCGATCACCGCCTCCTTGTCGTTTGTAACCACAACCGGGGTCACGGTCGGGTGGCCTGCGGCTTTCACCTTGTCGAGGTCGACGCGCAGCAAAGGTGTGCCCGCGGTGACGTGAGCACCCTTGTCCACCAGCTTCTCGAATCCGTCGCCGTTCATCTGGACCGTATCCAATCCGACGTGAACCAAGAGTTCCACGTTTCCTTCATCCAGGATCAGGGCGACGGCATGGCCGGTCTTGAAGACCATCGCGACCGTCGCATCGGCGGGGGCGACTACGGTTCCATCCGTGGGTTGGATGGCAACGCCCGGCCCCAGGATCCCGTCTGCGAAAGTCTTATCCGGCACCGTGTTGAGCGGCACCACCGTTCCGGGTATCGGCTGCTTGAGTTTGAGCGTGGTCTTGGCTGGCGCCGCGACCATCACG
This sequence comes from uncultured Actinomyces sp., assembly GCA_964345155.1. Classification (GTDB taxonomy): domain Bacteria; phylum Actinomycetota; class Actinomycetes; order Actinomycetales; family Actinomycetaceae; genus Scrofimicrobium. Next base: position 37,856 of record CAYFQC010000008.1, on the reverse strand, counting down.
TCACTGTCCACAAGCCGACCGTCTGCCGCTGCGGCCTCCGCCTCCTCCTCGGAGTCGGGCACTTCCAGGTTCGTGTCAATGATGGTTTCCATCGCGTCCTTCACGAACTGGACGTTGAGACCGTAAATCACCTGGACCGATCGGCCTCCCGGTTTGATGACGCCCGCGGCGCCGGCGCGTTTCAGAGCGCCCTCGTCCACCAGCGAGGGGTCGACGATCTCCATGCGGAGGCGTGTGGCGCAGTTGTCCAGTTCCGCGATGTTGTCCTTGCCGCCCAACGCTTTGATGAACCGCGCGCCCGTCTTCAGGTAGCCCTCATCGGTGTTAGGTGCTGAAGAACTGCCGGAAGTGAACTCTTCGACGTCATCAGGTTCCCGGCCAGGCGTCTTCATGTTCCAGCGGGTGATGGCGAATCGGAACACTAGGAAGTAGATGGCGAACCAGCCAAGACCCATCAGTGGAAGCGCCCACGGATTCAGAGCCAACGGGTTTGTCCAGTTCAGGATCAGATCGATGAAGCCACCGGAAAAGCCAAAGCCCATTCTCACGGGGAGAGCCGCAGTGATCGCCAGAGATATGCCGGTGAACAGGGCGTGAATCACGTACAGGACGGGAGCGACGAACATGAAGGAGAACTCCAGCGGCTCCGTCACACCAACGAAGAAGGCCGACACGGAGGCGGCCAAGAGAATGCCGTAGGCCGCTTGCTTCTTAGAGGGCCGCGCCGTCACATACATGGCTAATGCGGCACCCGGCAGACCAAACATCATGATCGGGAAGAAGCCAGCCATGAACTGGCCGGTTTCTCCCAGGGTGCCACTGCCGGAGAGGAAGTTGTTGAGGTCGTTGATGCCGGCCACGTCGAACCAGAACACGGAGTTCAAAGCGTGGTGGAGCCCCAGCGGAATGAGCAGACGGTTGAAGAACCCGTAGAGTCCCGCGCCCAGTGGCCCAAGCATGACGATCCACTGCCCGAAGGAGACCAGCGCGCCGTAGACCCAAGGCCAGATGAAGTAGAGGATCAGGGCGGCTACAAGCGATACCGTCGCCGCGACGATGGAGACGGAACGACGTCCGGAGAAGAAGGAAAGTGCATCGGGCAGTTTCGTACCCTTGAACTTGTCGTACGACCAGGCCCCAATCAAGCCGGCGATGATGCCGACGAATACGTTCTGAACCTGACTGAACGCAGGGTCTACATCCGCTACGTCGATGTGTTGGAAGCCGGCGACAGCCTCTGGGTTGAGGAGTGTGGTGATGGTCAGCCAGGAAACCAGACCGGCGAGGGCGGAGGTTCCATCAGATTTGCTAGCCATACCGATGGATACGCCGATCGCGAAGAGGATCGGCATGTTGTTGAGCAGTGCCCCGCCGGCTGCGCCCAGGAACACTCCGATTATGTTTTCTGCGCCCGCCGCTGTCGCGATCCAGTAGGAGATGCCCATGAGGATCGCCGCGATTGGCAGCACGGAGACCGGGAGCATCATTGACTTGCCCAGTCTTTGCAAGAATTTCATGTCTGTAGTCCCCCTAAATAGTTGGGACCGCCTGCACTCAGGGGTCCGGGGGGACCGGAGCTGCGATTGGCAGACGGTTCACCGCAGGTCATCATCAACCTGGCGACGGACACACGCTACTACAGGGCGCAAGCTTCGGGCCGTCCCTTAGCACCAGAAATAGGACTTAGGTGCCCACTTGATGCGGAGTTGAAGTGCGCTTTCAGCTTCGCCCTCGCCCGGCCATCTGGAGAAGGGTTGGAAGCGACACCCCCCGTACGTCGGCCAGCTGTTCTGCCTGCGTGCGGCAGGAGTATCCGTCGGCAAGATAGACGCTCCCCTCGGGCGCGTCCGACAGAGCGGGCAGCAGGCCGTTGTTGGCCACCGCCACGGAAACTTCGTAGTGGCCCTTCTCCATTCCGAAGTTACCCGCCAGGCCGCAGCATCCGGCAATTCCGGTTACGTCGGCGCCGAGGCGTTTCAGGAGGTCGAAGTCTTTCTGGTAGCCCATCACAGCGTGCTGGTGACAGTGGGGCTGGGCGACTACGTTTGTGCCTTCCAGGGAGAGGGAATCGAACCAGCTGGAGTCGGGCCCCAGCTCTGGGTCGGACAGCAGTTCCGCGAGTGTCATGGTCATGCGGCCCACCGCTTCGCTACGTGGATCATCCGGAAGCAATTCCTGCAGGTCGGAGCGCAGCACCGCAGTGCAGGAGGGCTCCACGCCGATGATCGGGACGCCTTTCAGGGCGGCTGGTCCAAGGATGTCGAGGAGCCCGAGCAGTCGCCTCTTCGCACCGTCTAGCTGTCCAGTGGAGATCCAAGTCAGTCCGCAGCAGGCATGCTGGGAGGGGATCCGAACTTTGTAGCCAGCGCTCTGGAGGACCTCGACCATCGCCTCAGCTGCGGTCGGGTCCAGGTACTCGCTGAAGGAGTCCGCCCACAAGATCACGTCTTTGCTGGCGGGCGAGGCCGGGCCTTCCCCGATCCGGCTGCCTTCCCCGTGGAGGCGGAACCAGCGGGAGAATCGTTCTGTCGAAAAGGCAGTCATCTCACGGCGAGTATCAAGTCCAGCGACGGTAAAGACCAGGTTCTTCAAGGGCTTGACCTTGAGTGCCGAGTTGGCTGCCCAAGCAAGAGCGGGAATCTGCGTGACTACGTTTGCCCAGCGGGGAAGCCATCCCAGAACGTAGTGGTTGAGAGGCCTCAGTCTCCCCTTGTATTTGCGGTAGGTGACTTCCGATTTGTACATCGACATGTCCACGCCTGCTGGACAATCGCGCCCGCAGGCTTTGCAGGACAGGCACAGGTCCAGTGCTTCTTCCACTTCCGGCGCCGCCCAGTTCCGGGAGAACCCGCCGCGCGTGAGTTCTTGCAGGATGCGCGAACGCCCTCGAGTGACATCCTTTTCGTCCTTCGTCGCCTGGTACGAAGGACACATGAAACCGCCGACGCCGAAGTTGTCTGCGCGGCATTTGCCGACGCCGACGCAGCGGTGGACTGCTGCGGTGAAGTCTCCGTGGTCCTCACTGAAGGCGAATCCCTGCGCGAGAATCGGCTTCGCATAGGGTCGGCGGAGGGAAGAGGTGATGGGTGCCGGGTCCACCAGAACGCCGGGATTGAGTAGGTTTTGGGGGTCGAATAGTCCCTTGAACTGCTCAAAGAGCCGAATCGCGGTATCGGAATACATGTGGGGTAGGAGGGCGCCTCGGGCGCGTCCGTCACCGTGTTCTCCCGATAGCGACCCGCCGTAGTGGCCGACGAGGGCGGCCGCTTCCTCCATGAACGCCTTGAACCGCGGGACGTCGTCTTCTGTGTCTAGGGGAACGTCCATGCGCACGTGTACGCAGCCGTCGCCAAAGTGGCCGTAGGGCAGCCCTTCGATGTCGAACCTCGACATGAGAGCTTCGAAGTCTGCGAGGTACGGGCCGAGGTTGGCCGGAGGGACCGCTGCGTCCTCCCAGCCTGGCCACGCCTGGTTTCCGGCTGGTGTACGCCCGGCCAGGCCAACGCCGTCGGCTCTGATGCGCCACAGAGCTGCGGCTTCAGCGGGATCGGTGACAACCCGATGCGAGATTGAAGCGGACGCTGCTATCAGGGCTTCCGCGCTTTCTGCGGCGGGTCGGGTGATCTGCTCCGTCTCACCCACTTCGCAGAACAGCCAGCCACCCCCCTCGGGCAGCTCGGGTACGGACCCCACATGCTTGCGCACAACGTCCACCAGCCGCGAGTCCATGCCCTCAAGCGCAAGGGGTCTCACCGGCAGGAGGTTCACGACGTCTGCCGCGGCGTCCACCATCGAGTCATACCCCAGGACCACGAGGATCGGCTTGTCGGGAACGGGCTTGAGAGCCACGGTGGCCTCTAACACGGTGACACAGGTGCCTTCCGTTCCAACTAGGGCTTTGGCCAGGTCGCTGCCCCGCTCAGGGGTCAGATGCTCCAGAGAGTAACCGGACTCTTGCCGGGTGAACCGGCCTAGTTCAGTGCGGAGAGTCGCCAGGTTAGCGGTCACCAGATCGGACAGTCCGGGGACGAGGTCCAGCTGGTCGGCGCCGGAGGAGGCCACAAACCTTCGTCCTCGCCCGTCCACTACTTCCAAACTCAAGGTGTTGTCCACGGTTCGCCCGAAGGCGAGGGCGTGTGGGCCACACGCGTTATTGCCGATCATCCCGCCCAAAGTGGCACGGTTCTTGGTGCTCGGATCAGGGCCGAACCAGAGGCCGAAGGGCGCAGCGGCCGCCTGAAGGTCGGACATGATGACCCCGGGTTGGACGCGCGCGGTTCGCTGTTCGGCGTCTATCTCCAGGACGCGATTCATGTGGCGGGAGAAGTCCAAGATGATGCCCGGCCCGATCGCATTGCCGGCTACGGACGTGCCCGCGCCGCGAGCCGTGATGGGCACCAGGTGGGAGCGGGCTATTCCCAGTGCCGCCTCGGCCTCGTCCTTGGATTTCGGGAACAATACCGCGGCGGGAAGTACACGATAGTTAGATGCGTCCGAGGAGTATTCGGAGCGGGCCCGCAGCGAGTCGTCGACTTCGATAACGTCGCGGAACTCTTGGAGCAATTGCGGGGGCAGACTGGTGGGCGTGTCCTCTTCGATAGAATCCGGAACCAGTGCGCCACTCACTAGGGGATTGTCCCACAAGCGGGTCATCCCAGGCTGGGGGAACCAATGACTGTAATAGGTAAATCAGACCTCGATGTCTATCCACTGTGTTTGGGTACCAACTCTTTTGGCAGAACCGCTGATCAGCGGGCGGCCTTCAGCGTCTTGGACGAGTACACGGATGCTGGAGGGAACTTCCTGGACACCGCTGACGTCTACGGGGACCGCAAAGACGGGCAAGGTGGGGGAGAGAGCGAGGAGATGATTGGCCGGTGGCTGTCCTCCCGTCCCCGCGATGAACTGGTCATAGCCACCAAGGTGGGGTTCATGAAGCCGGAAGGAGAGCTCAGCGCGGGGAATGTCCGCAGCGCGCTGGAAGGATCGCTGCGACGGCTGCAGACCGACTACGTGGACCTCTACTACGCGCACAAATTCGACCCTGCCACACCCATTCCTGAATCGGTGGTCGCCTTCGCGGCATTGCAGGAGGAAGGTCTCATCCGGCAAGTCGGTCTGTCCAACCTGACACCCGATCAGATACGAGAGTGGGTTGCGGTTGCAGACGAACTGGGGGTGCCCCGGCCCGTCGCGATTCAGCCTCCGTACAACCTGCTTAGACGCGAACCGTACGAGGTGAAATGGCAGCCGATCGCCGAGGAATTCGACCTGGGAGTCATGACCTACTGGTCGTTGGCTGGCGGCCTACTGACCGGCAAGTACCGGCGGGACCACGAGATCACGGGTCCGCGTGCGGCCACAGTCAAGCGTCACGCCAGTGACCAGGCGTTCGATGTGGTTGAGGCGGTGCGGAAGATAGCGGCGGAACACAACGTGGAGCCCGCTTCTGTGGCCATCGCCTGGCTTCTGACTAACCCGACGGTTACCGCCCCAGTTGCTTCGGCGCGGAACCGGCAGCAGGTGCCTCCACTTCTGGAGGGTGTCACCATCTGCTTGACAGACGAGGACGTTGAGCTGCTCAACCGACTCTCTAGTGGCTTGGGAGCGGACGCAGAGGACATCTGACATGGATCTGCTGCTCGAGTGGGCTCCCGCCGTAGTCTTGATTCTGATCACGGCGCTAATGATCTGGCGGGATCCGAGGCGGATGAGGTGCGCGGTGTTCGTCGGCCTCAGCCTGTCAGCAGTGGCCCTCACGCTGAGTCCTTCTCTTTTCCGATGGTTGGACGAGATCGCAGGTGACGACGCGCCCTACGTGCTCCTCGGAGTCCTCGGACTGGGCCTTCTCCTGGTTTTGGGGGTATCCGTTTTCTTGATCTGGGCGGGGGTTGTCCTGATCGTTAGGGAGGGGTTCAGTGTCGCGCACTCACTCTCCCTGGTCCTTGGCGTTGCAACTTTGGGTTCCCTCGCATTGGTGTACACGGCCGCCGTCGACAACATGACGTCGCTTATCGCCTACCTGCTGATGCTCATGTTTCCCATGGCTCTGTTTGGCTTCGCGTTGTTCTCATTCCTCGCCTATTCCGCGCTCTACGGTGCCTGGGCGAAACGCTGGGCCACGCCGGGCCAAGTGGTGGTGGTTCTCGGCTCCGGCCTGATCGGGGACCGCGTTCCGCCGCTGCTCGCGCGCCGGATCGACCTGGGCGTGGAAATGTACGCGAAATCCCTTAGACGCTGGCCGGAGCCACTGCTGATCATGTCCGGTGGGAAAGGGGGAGATGAGCTGATCTCCGAAGCGGAGGGAATGGGCAAATACGTCCTCGCCCGCGGCCTGCCGCAAGTGGAGGGGGCGGAAGCAGAGTTGGCCCTGGAAACGGAGTCGGCATCAACTGAGGAGAACGTGCGGTTTTCCCGGGCCCTCGCCCTCGAGCGTGACTTGGTGGGCCCCTGGATGGCGGTCACCAGCGACTTCCATGCTTTCCGTGCAGCCATGCTTCTCAGCAGAGAAGGCATAAAGGGCAACGCGGTTGGGGCGCGAACCGCCGCCTACTTCTGGCCCAGCGCGAAGCTGCGAGAGTTCATCGCGATCCTTGCCTCCACACCGCGCTGGACCGTCACTTTCGCGGTGCTCTCAGCGCTCCCTCTGGCGCTAACCGCAGTTATCGACGTGTTCTCCCTATTGGGAGGGTGATGGCACTGATCCGTACTAAATTGGGGCCGTGTCCTGCACTGCGGGGCCTCCCGCACGCCCTCGAATCGAAAGAGAAGGAAGAGCGTCACGATGACCTACACACTTGTCCTACTGCGCCACGGCGAAAGCCAATGGAATGCGAAGAACCTGTTCACCGGCTGGGTGGATGTTCCCCTGTCTGAAAAGGGCGTGGAAGAAGCCAAGCATGGCGGCCAGCTCCTGAAGGAGAACGACGTCCTCCCCGATCTTCTATTCACCTCAATGCTGAAGCGCGCAATCACTACTGCGAATCTGGCGCTGGACTCGGCAGACCGTTCCTGGATCCCAGTTCAGCGTTCGTGGCGCCTCAACGAACGCCATTACGGCGCCCTGCAGGGACTGAACAAGGCTGAGACCCGCGACAAATACGGTGATGAGCAGTTCATGCTGTGGCGTCGTTCCTACGACACCCCGCCGCCCGCTCTGGAGCCGGGTTCGGAGTTCTCTCAGGACGGCGACCCGCGATATGCGGGGGACCCCATTCCCAACACGGAGTGCCTGAAGGACGTCCTGGAGCGGATGCTTCCCTACTGGGAGGGCTCCATTGTCCCCGCTCTGCAGACGGGGAAAACGGTCATGGTTGCGGCCCACGGCAACTCGCTGCGCGCCATCGTGAAGCACCTTGACGACATTTCGGATGAGGACATTGCGGCGGTCAACATCCCCACGGGCATACCGCTGGTCTACGAACTCGATGAGGAAACCTTGAAGCCGGTCAAGAAGGGTGGTACCTACCTCGACCCCGACGCTCAGGCGAAGATTGACGCCGTAGCGAATCAAGGGAAGTAGCAGGGCAGCCAAGTTGAGGAGGGGGCCGGACCCAGGTGGGCCGGCCCCTCTTCTGTCTTCCGCATCGGCTTGCTTCTCGCATTAGCGCATTGGGCAGTAGGTGGCCGGTCGGGCCGCCGGCCGCGCTGGTAGAATGAGGAATTCGGGCCGGGCTAGGCCGGTTTTGTCCAAACATGTGCGGCAGGAGACAGCTGAATGACTTTCAAGGTCGGAGAGACCGTCGTCTACCCCCACCACGGCGCCGCGACGGTTGAAGAAATCGTCACCCGAAAGGTCAAAGGCGTTGATACAACGTACCTGGTGCTCCGCGTGAATCAAGGGGACCTCGTGATTCAAGTCCCCGCCGACAACGTCGAGGAAGTTGGCGTGAGGGACGTTGTGGATGAGCGGGGCGTCGAAGAAGTGCTGGGGGTGCTTCGCGAAGCGGAAGTGGAGGAGCCGTCCAACTGGTCCCGGCGCTTCAAGGCTAACCAGGAGAAGATCTCCAATGGGGACATCGTTAGGGTCTCAGAGGTCGTCCGGGACCTGTCTCGTCGTGACGCCGATAAGGGGCTCTCGGCTGGAGAGAAGCGAATGCTGACCAAGGCCCGGCAGATCCTAACTTCAGAGCTGGCCCTGGCGCGCAACATCGATGAGGAAGAGGCCGGGGCTCTCCTGGATGTCGTCCTCCAAGAGGGCATTGAGGCGGTAGCCGCCCTCCCCCCGAAGTCGAAGAAGAAAAGCTCCTAAGCGTCTGCCAGTGACCGCGCGCGAAGAAACGACCAGTGAGGACCGTCCGGTGTGGGCGGTCCTCACTGCAGCTGGCTTCGGGACTCGGCTCGGCTCCAGCCAGCCCAAAGCCCTGGTGGACGTCGGGGGAGAAAGCTTGCTGCGCCTCGCCCTCGCGCGTCTACTTCGCGTGCCCGGCCTGCGCGGGATTGCCGTGACGTGCCCACAAGGCCAGGTAGACCGTTTTGAGGCGGAGGCGCGCGGACTACCCGATGCTGGCGGGCGCGTGCGTTTTGTCGAGGGCGGAGCGAGCCGCCAGGCCTCCGTTCTCTCCGGCCTGCTTCTCCTTGACTCCTGGCGCGGCGCGGGTCGTGGAGTTCCAGAAGTCGTCCTCGTGCACGACGCCGCCCGTCCTCTGGCACCCACCGCGCTAATGAGTGCCCTGGTCGAAGCCGTGGAGGCTGGAAGTCCCGCGGTGATCCCGGGGGTTCCCGTCGCGGACACGATCAAGAAGATAGCCGCAAGCCACTCAGGGGAGGAACTGGTGGAGGCGACGCTCCCCCGGGCCCAACTGCGGGCCGCCCAGACTCCCCAAGCTTTCGACTTTGACGTTCTCCTGGACCTGCACGTTCGGGCAGAAGAGCTCGGCTCCAGTGAAGCGAGCGCCGCCACGGACGACGCTGCGCTGGCGGAAACGGCCGGATTGCCAGTTCAAGTTATCCCCGGATCTCCGCTTGCTTTCAAAGTGACCACCCCGGCCGACCTTCAGCTCCTGTTTGGTACCGTCAAACCGTAGCGCTCCCGGGGGCACTCCCCGCCTTCTGAGCTAGTGAGGGTTGATGACCAAAGACGCTTTATCCGCATCCGAACCATCGCGAGCAGCCGGTTCTGCTCTCAGTGGCGCGGGACTCCCCGAAGCTCCAGGTGCGGCAGATTTGGCTGCAGCAGAGGAGACAGTCGCAGCCCAACCATCGGTCGGCAGGGCCAAGATCATTTCGTGGGCATCGTGGGATTGGGGGTCGGCCGCCTTCAACGCCGTGGCCACCTCCTTCGTCTTCACGGTGTACCTGACCAGCGACGGAATGTTCACGGACACGTCGACCGCCAACCAGTACCTGTCCTGGGGGATGGCCGCCGCCGGAGTAGTTATTGCGTTGCTGGCGCCCATCACCGGGCAGCGAGCGGACCGCTCCGGGAAGGGCGTGAGGGTTCTAGGCTGGTTCTCCTTCCTCGTGTTCCTATGTCTTGGGTTCATGTTCTTTGTGGAGCCCGACTCTCCGCTGGGCCCGATCGGAGCTCTCTGGTTGGGGATCGGGCTGCTGGGGATTGGTAACGTCTTCTTCGAGTTCGCTTCGGTCAACTACAACGCGATGTTGAATGACCTGTCTACGCCCAAAAATCGGGGTGCGATTTCCGGGTTCGGGTGGGGAGCGGGTTACCTGGGCGGCATCGTGTTGCTCTTGTTCCTCTACTTCGGATTCATCAACCCGGAAGTCGGTCTCTTCGGAGTTACAGATGAAAATGGGCTTGACGTGCGTGTGGCTATGCTCTTCGCGGCCGCCTGGTTTGGGCTATTCGCGCTTCCGGTGCTCATCAACCCGCCGAAAAAGCGGGTCATAAAGGACGCTGGACCGCGCGAGACGCTGGCCGACTCCTACAGGCAGCTTTTTGGGACCATTGCCTCTCTTTGGAAGGACTCGCGTCAGACCCTTCAGTTCCTAATCGCCTCCGCCGTGTTCCGGGACGGGCTGGCCGGCGTTTTCACGTTCGGTGGCGTCATAGCTGGCTCAGTCTTTGGGTTCTCCGCGGGTGAGGTCATCATCTTCGCGGTGGCGGCGAACGTGGTTGCAGGCATAGCAACGATGGCCTTTGGGCCTCTGGACGACAAGTGGGGTTCGAAGCGAATCATCATGCTGTCGCTGTCTTTGATGGTGGTGGCTGGATTTGGGATTTTCTTCCTTTACCGGCTGGGACCCACGATGTTCTGGATCTTCGGCTTGGCGCTCACGATCTTCGTTGGCCCCGTTCAATCTGCGTCCAGGACGTTCCTAGCGAACCTGATTCCGGAAGGTCGAGAGGGAGAAGTTTTCGGCCTTTACGCAACGACTGGCCGCGCAGTGTCTTTCCTGGCGCCACTCATGTATGCGGTCGCAATCGCGATTGGAAACCTGGTTCTTGGAGGAGAGGCTGACGCGACCCACTGGGGGATCTTGGGGATTGTCGTCGTGATAGCTCTGGGGTTGGCGCTGATGATTCCGGTGAAGGCCCAGCAGAGGACGTTGTCGGCCCGCTCTTAGTTCCGTCTCACCAGGGCGGTGGCTATCGCCGCCAGGCCTTCTTCCCGTCCGAGGAAGCCCAGTTTGTCGGTGGTTGTCGCGTTTAGGGTCACCACTGCTCCGTCGAGGGCGGCCGAAAGTGCGGACGCGGCCTCCTCCCTTCGGGGCGCCAGTCGGGGCTTTTCCCCGACTACCTGAACAGCCACGTTGGCTATGGTCCAGCCGTTTTCCACCAGCAGGCGCAGCGTCTCGCCGAGGAGAGCCGCTCCGGAGGCTCCTTTCCACCGCGGATCTGAGGTCCCGAAGATGCTGCCCAGGTCCCCGAGTCCAGTTGCGGAAAGCAGCGCGTCGCAGACGGCGTGCGCTGCAACGTCCCCATCTGAATGGCCGGCGAGTTCAGGAAAGCCTGGCCACTCCAAACAGGCCAGGTGAAGAGGGCCGGACCCCTCCCCGAAACCGTGAACGTCCACTCCCTGTCCTACTCGGATTTCGTTACTCATGCCACGAAGCGTAGCTGCCTCACCTGCGCTTCATCGCCCTTAGACCTGCCGCAAGTAGCATGGCTGCTATGGACCTGCGCCTGTATGACACGAAGACCGCTGAACTGCAGCCTCTGGAGCCCCTCCAAGAGGGCCGTGTTGGGATATATCTCTGCGGCCCGACAGTGCAGGGCAGTCCTCACATCGGCCACCTGCGGGCCGCAGTTTCTTTCGACGTCCTCGTGCGTTGGCTGCAAAGGTACGGACTGGACGTCACCTACGTTCGTAACGTAACCGACATTGACGACAAGATACTTTCTAAGGCGGCCGCCAGCGGGGAGCCGTGGTGGGCCCTGGCTCAGCGTTACGAGCGCGAATTCCAGAGCGCCTATGCCACTCTTGGTCTCCTTCCGCCCACCGTAGAGCCGCGCGCCACTGGTCACATAACCGATCAGATCGCGATGGTGGAGCGCCTGATCGAACGGGGGCACGCGTACGTGGATGACTCCGGGAATGTGTACTTCGATGTGCTTTCCCAGCCGGATTATGGCTCGTTGACGCATCAGTCCCTGGACCAGATGAGGACGACGGAGGGCGAGGACGAGCGGGACGACATCGCTGCCGGCAAACGTGATTCCCGCGACTTCGCGCTGTGGAAGGCCGCCAAACCGGGTGAGCCAGAGACCGCGTCGTGGCCTTCGCCGTGGGGTCGGGGACGCCCAGGCTGGCATTTGGAGTGCTCAGCGATGTCCCGGCGTTACCTGGGGGAGGCCTTCGACATTCACGGTGGAGGGATCGACTTGCGGTTCCCGCACCACGAGAATGAGCAGGCGCAGTCACATGGTGCGGGGTACGACTTTGCGAACCTTTGGGTTCACAACGCCTGGGTCACCACGGCGGGCGAAAAAATGTCCAAGTCGCTTGGCAACACTTTGGACCTGAAGAGCCTCTTGCTCCAAGCGCCCGCCCCGGTCATTCGCTTCGCGCTTGCCTCCGTCCACCACCGGTCCATGATCGAATGGTCGCCGGAGACGCTGGTGCTTGCCCAGAAGAACTGGGACAAGTTGGCGGACTTCGTCGAGGACGCCGGCGCGCTAGTGGGACAGCCCGAAGCCGTGTTCATGACTCCGGCCCAGCTTCCCGAAGCCTTCACCCAGGCTCTGAACGACGACCTCAATGTTGCCGCTGGTCTGGCGGTTGTCCACGAGCATGTCAAGCGAGGGCGTAAAGCCATGGCCGACAGCCAGCGGGACCAGGTGGCTGCAGAACTCAAGACTGTGCGTTCTATGCTGGACGTCCTAGGCGTGGATCCCGCAGGGGACACCTGGGGTGCGTGGACCGTTAGTGGAACAGGCGAGGACGGATACGCGGAGGCGCTGGACGTCCTCGTCGGGGAAGTTCTGGCCGAGCGGACTCTCGCGCGCAAAGAGAAGGACTGGGCCCGGGCGGATCTGTTGCGCGACCGGTTGGCGGACGCTGGAGTTCGGGTCGAAGACGGGGCTGAGGGTGCGCGTTGGCATCTGGCCCGCAACGAAAGAAACTCTGAGGAGGCGTGATGGCCAAAGGTAACCAGGCGCGGCGCGGCGCGGTGTCGAAGTCTTCGCGCAACAAGCAGCCACCGAAGATGGGATCGGGAGGTAAGCACCGGCAGGCTCTGGCCGGGCGTGGACCCACACCAAAGGCCGAGGATCGGACGTGGCATCCGGCGTACAAAAAGAAGGTGGCCAAGGAACACCAGGCGGCGCAGGATGCGGCCAGGGCCAAGTCGATGTCGAAAAGCCGGGTCCGAGTCGCTGCGGGCAACGAACTGGTGGTCGGCAGGAACGCGGTTATGGAAGCCGCCCTCGCCGGAAACAGGGTCCTCACCGTGTACCTGGCTTCCGACCCCAGCCAGGGGAAAATGCGGGAAGTTTTTGAGGTCCTGGCGGGCACTGGTGCGCCTTTTGTTGAGGTCACCAAGCGTGACCTCGACAGGGTTTCTGACGGAGCCTCTCACCAGGGGATCGCAGTGGAAGTGGCGGAGTTCCAATACTCCGATTTGGATGACCTCATAGTCAACGCTCTGCAGCAGTACAGGCCGGGACTCCTGGTTGCGTTGGACCACGTCACCGACCCTCACAATGTTGGTGCGGTGCTGCGTTCGGCGGCGGCCTTCGGCGCCAACGGGATCATTCTTCCGGAACGGAGGGCGGCGGGGATTGGCGTTACCGCTTGGAAGGTGTCCGCGGGCGCTGCCAGCAAGGTGGAAGCGGCGCGGGTGACGAACTTGGTTCAGGCTCTGCGCAAGTGTAAAGACGCTGGGTTCTTCGTCGTGGGTCTGGATGGCAACGCGGAAGCGAGCGTGCGGAAGCTGGACCTTGTGGACCAGCCTCTCGTCTTGGTTACGGGAGCGGAGGGCGCAGGACTATCGCGGTTGGTGCGGGAAAACTGCGATCTCGTCGTGTCCATCCCGATGACAGGACAAGTGGAGTCACTGAACGCTGCCGTGGCTACGGGCATTGCCCTTTACGAAATCGACGCCTCACGAACGGAGCTCCAAGACCGCGCCTAGGGGCTTGCTGCTTCGCGCGCAGGTATCGTTTGTCTCGTCGATGACAACGGCGGTTACCGCCGGCAGCAAGCCGGTTGATGCGCAGAGATGAGGCGACCAGTGAAGCGGATAGCGGACCAGGAAGACATCCAGCAGGCATTTGACCGCGCCTGCGAACGTGCGTGGAAGTGGACCAAAGAAGCTGAGGCGCACCCCGGCTCGAAACCCGCGAGACTTCTGGCGGACGTGCTGGAAGACCCCGATGGGCTGCCGTTTACCGTGGAATTTGTGGATGGCGTTGTTCGCCCGGAGGACACCAAGGTGGCGGCGGCGAACCTGGCCAGACTTGTGAAGAAGTCACCGCAGTTTCTTCCTTCCTGGTTGCGAGTGCCCGCCCGGGCCGGAGGCAAGGTCGCACTCATTGCGCCAGAGACTGTGGTTCGGAGTGCCCGCAGGGTCTTCATGGAGCTGGTGCGGGACTTGGTACTGGACGCCCGGGAAGAGAAGCTGGGCGCCGCGATCAAGAAACTGCGCGAGAGCGGGGCCCGGCTGAATGTCAATCTCCTCGGGGAGGCCGTTCTGGGGGAGACGGAAGCCCAGCGGCGTCTTGAAGAGACGGAGCGTCTTCTACGCCGCGAGGACGTGGACTACGTGTCCTTGAAGGTGTCATCGGTGCTTGGACCGCACTCGCCCTGGGATGAAGAATCGGCTGTAGAAACGGCGGTGGAAAGGCTTCTGCCGCTCTACAGATACGCAGCTGAGGTCGGCGGCAAGTTCATCAACTTGGACATGGAGGAATACAAGGACCTGGATCTCACTCTGGAAGTCTTCGAACGGATCTTGGATCACGATGACCTCTTGGGTTTGGAGGCGGGGGTCGTCATCCAGGCGTACCTTCCGGATGCGTTGCCGGCCATGAAACGGCTGCAGGAGTGGTCGGGCCGGCGGAGAAGCCGCGGTGGCGCTCCGATCAAGGTTCGCCTAGTTAAGGGCGCTAACTTGGCGATGGAGAGGGTGGATGCGGAGCTGCGCGGCTGGCCACTGGCGACCTGGGAGTCCAAGAAGGCCACGGACGCCAACTATCTGCGGCTCCTTGATTACGCGCTGACCCCAGAACGCACACAGAACGTGAAACTGGGGGTGGCTGGCCACAATCTCTTTACTCTCGCCTTCGCCTGGGAGCTTGCCCGTCTGCGCGGCGTGGCGCAGGACATGGACATCGAAATGCTTGTCGGGATGGCAGATTCCCAGGCGCAGGCCGTGCGCGAGGACGTTGGGGACATCCTCTTGTACGTGCCCGTGGTGCGGCCGGAGGAATTCGACGTGGCCATCGCCTACCTGGTTCGCAGGCTTGAAGAAGGCGCCGCAGATGAGAACTTCATGTCGTCGATCTTCGACTTGGCTGAAGACCAGAGCGCGTTCAATAAGGAACTCGGACGTTTCCGGAACGCTTACACCCAGATGGTGGCGGAAGGTGACCGCCGGTGCCACCCTTCCCGCACTCAAAACCGGGGCAAAGAGACTCCGAAGACCCTGGAGGCGAGCCTGCGCTCTGCGGGCGGCGACTATCACTTCCGCAACGAACCCGACACAGATCCTTCGCTTGACGCAAATCGGCAGTGGGCGGAGGGAATCGCTAGGCGGATGCCGACCTCCGAACTCGGAGAGGACACGGCGGCCGCGCACACGGTTCACTCCGTGGAAGAACTGGAGAAGATCCTCTCCAAAGCGGCCCGGGCTCAGGAGAAATGGTCTCGCAAGAGCGCTGCTGATCGCGGGGAGGTTCTGCACAAGGTAGGTATCCAGCTAGCCCTACGTAGGGCTGACCTGATCGAGGTCGCCGGGTCGGAGGCCGGTAAGGCCCTCGCCGAATCGGACGTGGAAGTGTCGGAGGCAATCGACTTCGCTCACTACTACGCGCAGCAGGGACTGGGTCTGGAAAGGCTGGTCGGGTCAAAGTTCGAGCCGGTAAGCGTCACGGCCATCGTCCCGCCGTGGAACTTCCCTCTGGCGATCCCTCTGGGCGGCGCGGCCGCGGCGCTGGCAGCCGGTTCGGCCGCAGTCATGAAGCCCGCTTCCGCTTCTAAGCGGTGCGGCGCGGTACTCATGGAGTGTCTGTGGCAAGCCGGAGTGCCGAAGGACTTAGCGCCACTCGTGATCCCTGGGAACCGGGAAGTGGCAAAAGCTCTGGTTGTCAGCGACACGGTGCAGCGAGTAGTCCTGACCGGTTCGTCTGAAACCGCCAGGATGTTCCTCCAATGGAAGCCCGGTATCGGTCTGTTGGGGGAGACCTCCGGCAAGAACTCGATTGTGGTGACTCCCTCAGCCGACTTTGACTTGGCTGTCCGCGACGTCGTCAAGAGCGCCTACGGACACGCCGGGCAGAAATGTTCGGCCGCGTCCCTGCTGATCCTTGTTGGTTCGGCCGGACGCTCACGCCGCATACACAACCAGTTGGTGGACGCGATCAGGTCCTTGCGAGTCGGCTCGGCCCAGGACCTTGCCACAGAGATGGATCGTCTCACCACCGAACCCGGACAGAAGCTGTTGGACGGCTTGAACCGCCTCGAGCCGGGCCAGTCTTGGGTGGTGAAGCCCAAGCAATTGGACGAAGCCGGATACCTGTGGTCACCAGGGTTGCGCAGTGGCGTAGAGCCCGGGTCTAAGTTCCATCGGATCGAATACTTCGGACCCATCCTCGGCGTGATCCGCGTGGACACGTTGGAGGAGGCCCTGGAGGTGCAGAACGGGACCGACTACGGGCTAACGGCGGGCTTGCATTCCCTGTCTGAGGAGGAGATTCGCTTCTGGCTGGATCGCATCCAGGCCGGGAACGTCTACGTGAATCGTGGCATCACCGGTGCCATAGTCCGCCGGCAGCCATTCGGAGGTTGGAAGGCATCCTCGGTTGGTGCTACGACGAAAGCCGGTGGCCCCAACTACCTTTACGGGTTCGGCCGTCTCCGCCCCGACGCGGTGGAGGAAGAGGAGCAGGTGGAACCCCTGGCTGGTCTGCGCGCGGACACCGGTCCGCACCTGACAAAGCTCGCCCTCGCCGAACTGGTTTCCGTTGCCCGTCGCATCCTCGTGCAGGGCGAGGCCGAGCTGGTTGAACGCGCTGCCTATCACGCGGAGCGGGCCGCCGAGCAAGAACTGGACCGTCTGGCCGATCCCAGCGCCCTCGTCAGTGAACGCAACGTTCTGCGGTACCTGCCCGCGCGCTCGGTGATCAGGGGCGAGGGCGACTGGGCCTTAGTCGATCTCCTGATCCTGTGCGCGGCGGCGGTGTGCGTCGGCAGCTTTGAGGAGGACAAGAAGGCCGGACGTCTGGTGCGAGTCGCGCCCGGGCAGAGCCCTGACTACGCGGTGAACACGCCTCTCATCACGATTTCCGTGGATCGTCACCTTCCCGCCGAGTTCGCTGAGTGGGCGGAAACCTATGGTTTCACCCTCATCAAGGAAAGTGGCGTGGAGTTCCTAGCGCGGGTCGAATCTGGAGATGCGCCGGAGGAGGTGCGCCTGCGCACCCTGGGGATAGACCGCGCCGCAGTACAGACCGCACTCGGCGGAGATCTCAAGGTTGCGGTCTGGGACGGTCCGGTTACGACCACCGCCCGGGTCGAGGCGCTTCCGTTCCTCCACGAGCAGGCAGTGTCTATTACCAATCACCGCTACGGGAATGCGACCTCGATAACCGAGAGCATCCTTCGTGATGAGTGAGTCTTCGCGTCCGAAACTAGGACGCTCCGGCTGATGCGTCGCTCTCCGACTAAAATCACCAGGTAAGCCGTCCCCTCACAAAAAGGACCAGGCCCATGCCCGGCATCATTGTCGTCGGAACCCAATGGGGTGACGAAGGAAAAGGCAAAGCCACCGACCAGCTAGGCGGAGACGTCGGCATGGTGGTCAAGTTCAACGGAGGAAATAACGCCGGACACACCGTCGTCGTGAACGGTGAGTCGTACGCCCTGCACCTTCTGCCCGCCGGGATTCTCGCGGAGAGCGCCACCCCGGTTATCGGCGCCGGAGTCGTCGTGGATCCGGCAGCTCTGTTTCACGAGGTGGAGCAGATGGAGGCCCGTGGAATCGACTGTTCGGATCTCAAGGTGTCTGCGAACGCCCACGTCATTCCTCCTTACAACCGGGAGTTCGACCGTCTCATCGAAGCCGAGTTGGGCGCCGCCTCCCTGGGTACAACCGGCCGGGGTATCGGCCCGACCTACGCAGATAAGATGAATCGCGTCGGCCTGCGGATCCAGGATTTGCTTGACGAGGAAGTGGTGCGCGCGCGAGTCACGTCCGTCCTCGCCCAGAAACTCAGAGGACGCAGTTTGGAAGGCGTGTCGGACGAAGTAGTGGCTGCCTTCGATCCGGAGGTAACAATCGCGGAACTAACGGCCTACGGAGAGCGGCTTCGTCCGCTGATAGTGGACACGTCTTTGCTGGTCAACCAGGCTTTGGACGCGGGGGAAACCGTGCTGTTTGAGGCGGGACAGGCGGCCATGTTGGACATTGATCACGGCACTTATCCCTACGTCACATCCTCAACCACGATTGCCGCCGGCGCGCTTGCCGGGGTGGGAGTGGGACCCACGAAGATCGACCAGGTCATCGGGGTGGCGAAGGCATACACGACGCGTGTTGGCGCGGGTCCGTTCCCGACCGAGTTGCATGGCGAGCAAGGAGACTATCTCCGCGAACTCGGAGGAGAATACGGTGTTACTACGGGCCGCCCTCGACGCGTCGGCTGGCTGGATTTGGTGGTGTTGCGATACGCGAATCGAGTCAACGGGCTGACTAGTTTGGCGCTGACCAAGCTGGACGTCCTTGACGCCTACGACAGCATTCCGGTGGCTGTGGGATACGACGTGGGAGGAACGTTCACGCGCGAGATGCCGGTGACACAGTCCGAGTTCGCTCGCGCGGAGCCGGTGTACGAGGAGATGCCGGGCTGGGGAGACGACATCACCAAGGTCCGCCGGTTCGAGGATCTACCCACCGAAGCGCGGGACTACGTACGGCTCATCGAAGATGAGGTTGGTTGCAAGGTCGGCACAATCGGAGTTGGCAAGGGCCGCGAGGAGACAATCGTCCGTTAGCCCTAGACTTTCTGGAATGACCCATTCGAAAGAGAACTGCGGCTGCGGCGGAGACGGTGAATGGGGCATCTGGTTGACCCCCGACACGATCGCCTGGCCAGCGCACCTGGTACCCGAAGACTCTGAGTTTCGTCTGCAGGGGCACCCTGGTTGGCGGCTCACCCTTGCCGAGCTGGGCGAGGACGAACGCGATGCCGATGGACGCACGCGCCGCGGAGGTTATGTGGCGCTGTGCCTGACGCGCGCTGGTGCGGTGCCGAGTCGGGAGGCCGTCTGTGAGCTGCTGCGGGGTCCCCTGCGGCTGGAACTGCGTTCCGGCACCGGCCTCCTTGGGGTCTACGGCATTCAGATCGCGCCGGTCTTGGACGACCTCTATGCGGGCGCGGCAACCCGCAACTTGGGACTGATCTGGGACGAGGATCGGCCGGAATTAGCGCTGTGGGCCCCGACGGCGCAGTGGGTGCGGCTGCACCTGTGGGGGCCTGGGGATGCGGGGGAATCTCGGCTGGTGGAGGCCGTCCGCGATGATGACGGCATTTGGTCAGTGGTCGGCGAAGCGGATTGGGAGAACCACGAATACTTGTGGGAACTGAGGGTGTACGTCCCCTCCGAGGGCACACTTGTGACGTCGATGGTCACCGACCCTTACTCGGTGGGTTTGACGGTGGACTCGAAGCGTTCGGTTCTGGTCAACCGGGACCAGCCCGTTTGGAGCCCGCCCCGCTGGGAGGACGACCGGGGTCCCTCGCTTCGGAACCCAGCCGCTCAGGCGATTTACGAGCTCCACGTGCGCGATTTTTCTGCGTGGGATCCGACCGTTCCGTCCGACATGAGGGGTACGTATTCGGCGTTCTGTGTCGAGGGCGGGGCTGGGCGCAGAGCTCTTCGCGACTTGGCGGAGGCCGGACTGAGCACCGTACACCTGCTCCCTACCTTCGATATTTCCTCCGACTCCATTCCCGAAGACCGCAACGACCAGCGGAATCCTCAGGTTTGTGGGATCCCCTTGGTGCCTGCGAACGAGGACGAGCTGGCCACCACCCCCGGCTGGTCTCCCTCTTCGCCAGCGCCTCAGTCAGCCGTCGAGGACGTGGCGAATATAGACCCCTTTAACTGGGGATACGACCCCCAGCATTGGATGACACCAGAGGGATCCTATGCTCGGACCGAGAATCAGGTGGGAGGAGCACGAACCCGCGAGTATCGCCAGATGGTTCAAGCGCTCCACGGCCTAGGACTGCGAGTCGTGCAGGATGTCGTGTTCAACCACACTTTCGCTTGGGGGCAGGAGAAGACGTCGGTCCTCGACAAGGTGGTCCCCGGTTATTATCACCGGCTCGACGCCGCTGGAGTTGTGGAATCCTCCACCTGCTGTTCCAATGTGGCCACCGAGCACCGCATGGCCCAGAAGCTAATGGTGGACGCAATTGTGGATGCGGCAACTAACTATCACATTGACGGTTTCCGGTTTGACCTGATGGGTCACCATTCCATGGAGAATATGAACGCGGTCCGGGCCGCCCTCGACCGACTCACTTTGGACGCTTGCGGAGTGGACGGCCGCGGCATCTACCTATACGGCGAAGGTTGGGAGTTCGGGGAGGTAGCGGGGGATGCTCTGTTCCGTCAAGCGACCATCGGCAACATTGGTGGCAGCGGAATAGGCGTCTTCAATGACCGCCTGCGTGACTCTGTGCGGGGCGGCAACCCTGCGGATGACCACCAGGGCGAACGCCAAGGCTACGCGACGGGGCTGTATCTGGCGCCCAACGGATGGGCCCGCGATGACTCCGATGGCCCGGCTGCTCTATCGGAGCTATACCGGCAGATGGACATGGTGAAACTGTCCTTGATCGGCGCCGTCAAGGGGTACTGGTTGCCGCGCTCGGACGGCAGTGGCCCTATCTCCACTTCGGATTTGGACCACTTTGGCGCGAAAGCGGCATTTGCCGAGGAACCCCATGAGTGCGTGAACTATGTGGAAGCACACGACGACCTGACGCTCTTTGATGCCTCCGTGTGGAAACTTCCTGTAGGCACATCGATGGGCGAGCGCGTCCGAACTCAGATCCTCGCGAACGCGACTGTGGCGCTCGGCCAGGGAGTCGCCTTCTTTGCCGCTGGAACGGAGCTGCTGCGTTCCAAGTCTTTGGACCGGGACTCCTACAACTCCGGGGATTGGTTCAATGCCATTGACTGGTCAGGCCACTGGAACCAATTTGGGCGGGGTCTGCCCAGCGCAGGAAGGAACCGCGGCCAGTGGGCTGCCATGATGCCGCTTCTGCAGCGCCGGGAGCTCCGCCCAGGACAGAAATCCATCTCCGCAGCTAAAAGCGGGTTTATGGCTCTTCTCAGAGCCCGCTCCTCCACGCCACTGTTCAGCTTGGGCAGCGCCGATGAAATCCGCAGGCGGGTGCGGTTCCTTGCGACCGGCCCAGGAGCAGCCGACGGCCCAGGGGCAGCCGACGCCCCCGGGGTCATTGCCATGTGGATTGACGCCGAGGGCAGAGAAGAGGATCTTCCGGAAATGACTCCTGAAGACCCTCTGTGGGTGCAAAGTGCAGATGTCCCGCTTGGTCCCGGTGTTTTGGCTGTGTTCAACGCGTCGCCCGAAGAGTGGTTCGGAACGACTCGGAACCTAGAATGCCTGCGAGTGCCAGGAAGGTCCGTACGGCTGCTGGTGACCGGCCGCTAAGTTTGCCGGGGAGATTGGTGACGCCGGGCCCATGCGCCTGTCGGCGCTAAGGCCGCTCGAAGCGGCTAATTTTGGAGCCCGGGGCAACGGACCCGGCGTCGCGTTCCAGTGTAGTCCACGTCACCGTCGACGGCGACTCCCAGGCTTGCTCACTTTGCGGGTCCGAGCAGCAGATTCGCCCACGCGCCGTGGAGGGATTCCTGGTCTGAGGGTTGGAAGAGGCCGGCCAAAACGTCGCGGTAGAGACGGGAGAGTTCGTTCTTGTTGTAGTAGGCGGAACCCCCGCAGGAGCGAATGCACTGTTCCACGGTCCTCAAAGATGCTTCGGCTGCGGCGTTCTTCACTGCCGAAAATCGGGGGAGCCAGGCCAGCGAGGGTTGCTGCTCGGATTCCACCAGCGCAGCGAGTTCCCGGATTTGCGGTCCGACCGCGTTCATTGTGATTGCGCCTTCCGCTAGGCGCCAGCGGATAGCCGGATCCTCAGAATAGGATGCGTTGTTCGCGACTGAACGACGGCGCTTCACCTGCTCCGCGGCGACCTCCAGGGCCCGTTCGCCGACCCCGGCGTAGGTGGCGGCCAGGAGCACCTCGAAGTGCGAGAAAATGCCAAGCACGATCGGGTCCAGGCTCGGCCCGGGTTCGATTCTTCCAAGCACTTGGTTCGCGGGGGCGAAAGCCCCTTCCAGGAGCGTCGTATTGGACTGCGTGGCTCGCATTCCCAGCACGTCCCAGTCGTCTTTGATCGTGAAGCCGCCGGCGTCGCGATGGAGGATGGCGAAAACCGATTTGGGCGCGTCGGCAGAGCTGGTGTCCGACCCGAAGGTGAGAAGCCGGGTCCACGCTGGGGATAGGGAGGTAAATACCTTTGTGCCGGTGAAGGAATACCCGCGTGTGCCGCCCTCGCCGCCGTCCACCGGTTCCGCATTGGTGAGGGAACCGAAGAGGACCAGGTCGTTACCCGGCTCCGAGATTCCGAAGCCGAACAGGTGCCCGTCTGCGGCATCCCGCAGGATCTGCTCTCCCTTGTCGTTTCCGTGCCGAACCAGATACTTCCCTAAGCCGACGATGATCTGGTGCATGTTGATGCCCAGCGCTGTACCCGGAGCGGCCTTCGCGAGGCGGGTCTGCTCGCCAGCCACTTCCGCCAGCGTGAGTCCCGCGCCCCCAAACTCTTTCGGAACGAAAGCGGCGTAGTAGCCGATCTCCCGGAGCTGTTCGTAGTCCTCCTTCGGGAACGCGTTGTTGGCGTCGTATTCAGGCGCTCGCGAGTGGATACCTGCCAGAACGTCTTCAGGAATGAAAGCCATCTTCTTCTCCTCTAGTGCTTGCGCTGCAACGTTAGGGGAGATGTATCCGCCATCCAAGGGCGCTCTAAGCGCGGGTGGTCGGTGACGTGCCGCACCTAACTCGCTACCCTGAAGAAATGTTTGAAATCCCAGCTGATCTACCGTTGAAACTTAGCTCCCTTGCCTGGCTGCTCGGGACGTGGCAGGGCTGGGGCACCATAGCTGTGCCCGCCTCCGAAGAGGAATCGTCGAGCCCAGCGGCGGGCGAGGGCGGGGAGGCCTCCGCTTCGCCCAAGACCAGGTTCGTCGCCGTCTTACAAGACCTTCAGGCGGACATCGTCGGAGACCAAATGAGGGCGGCGACCCGCACCTTCGAGGGTGTCTTGGAGGGGGACTTCGATCCCACTTGGACCGCGCGCGAGGGGTTGGATCGGATTGCACCAGGAGAGCTGATCTCCGAGGAGGTAGCTTTTTGGTCTGTTGATACTCCGCTGGCCGTGGTTCCTGCAGGTCCCGAGGAGCCGCGCGAACTGAAAGTCACATCAGCGGACACCCGTGGCTTCGCGGCAGCTTGGAGCGGCGTGGTGGCAGGCCCTCGGGTTCAGCTGGCTTCAGATGCGACGGTCCGCGTCCCAAGGGCGCCGAGGCTGGCTCACTTCACAAGGATGTACGGCTTAGTCGGAGGGGAGCTCATGTGGGCTGGTGACTCTATGCCGACGGAAGGTGACTACAGCACAGAAATCACCGGCAGGCTTCTGCGGGTGGCTTCCGCGGGCGCGGCGTCCGAGGTGCAAGAGTGACACAGCAGGCGCTTCCTCCCACTCTGGCTGCAATGAAGCCGGTGATCGCTGAGGAGGGCAGAGCCGCTGGGCTCCCCCTGCATTTCGGGTGGCCAGCGCACGAGCAGCAGGCTCTGGAATCCGGGAACGGGTATGCCTACCTTGGGAACATTGGTGTCGTTACCGTGAGTGGGCCCGACCGTCTTTCGTGGTTGACTACTCTGTCCAGTCAGGTGGTCTCTGATCTGGAACCGGGGATGTGCAGGGAGGCCTTGTTCCTGGACCCTCAGGGTCGGATCGAGTTCCAGGTAGCGATCGTCGATGACGGGCAAAGCGCCTGGTTGCTGACCGAGTCCGCTTACGCCGCCGGCCTATCGGAGTTCCTGGAGTCCATGCGGTTCATGCTTAGGGTTGAGATTCGCAACGTGTCCGGAGAGTACACGGGGATCCTCACGTCCGCGCAGAAGGAGAATTCCGTTCAGGCGGACACCGCATGGGTGGAGGAGCACGGCGGGGTGGTGTGGACGGACCCTTGGCCGGAGGTGGGGCCGGGCGGGGCGCGATACTTTACGGGGGACCATCCCGGTTCGTCCTCCCACTTCCGCATCTACGTGCTTCCGGCGGCGGAAGCGGAGCCGTTCCTCGCTGAGCGCCTCGGGCGAGGTGATGTGACCGGCACAAAGCTGCCTGTAGGGATGTTGGCGGCGGAGGCAACCCGGGTGGCGGCCTGGCGGCCGTTGCGGGGCTCTGAGGTTGATGAACGGACCTTGCCCGCGGAACTCGACTGGCTCCGGACCGCGGTTCACCTTGAGAAGGGGTGCTACCGAGGTCAAGAGTCGGTGGCTCGCATCGTGAACTTGGGCAAGCCCCCGCGGCGTCTGGTCTTCTTGCAGCTAGATGGTTCAGCTGAGGTGCTTCCCGAGCCGGGGGAGCCCGTGGAACTCGCGGGTCGGCAAGTGGGTGTCGTCACCTCTGTGGCGCGGCATTGGGAGATGGGACCGATCGCGCTCGCCCTAGTGAAAAGGAACTTGGATCCGAACGCCGCGCTCAAAGTCGGTGGGGTTGATTCGCTGCAGGAGCTGGTCGTTCCCGTGGAGGGACGCTCGGATCACTCGCCCTCGACACGCCCGGGCGCAGGACTGAAAAAGATCGACGCGGGCAAGCGGGACATCCGGACTAAGGGGCCGGGATCGGGTGGGTGAGTGTAAAGAGAATGGCAAGTAATCCTAAAGAGGGTTAGGCTGGCCGCATGTCGACAGTACTGCTCATCGAAGATGACCCAGCAATTTCTGAACCCCTCGCAAGAGCTTTCGGCCGCGAAGGCTACGACGTGCGGATGCATGGAACGGCCTCCGGTGGATTGTCAGAGGTCGATGGCGCTGACCTAATCGTCCTCGACCTTGGGCTTCCGGACATGGACGGCCTGGACGTGGCGCGCGAAGTGCGGGCGCGCGGCCTGGACACACCAATTCTCATCCTCACCGCGCGTACTGATGAAGCGGACATGGTGATAGGTCTGGACGCGGGCGCGGACGACTACGTTACGAAACCTTTCCGCCTGGCGGAACTGCTGGCACGCGTGCGCGCTCTGCTGCGCAGGGGCGCATCGGAGAACCCCGAGGGTGAACTGGTGGCTCAGGACGTGCGCATAGACATCCCGGCGCACCGCGCGTATGTGGGGGACCGCGAATTGTCCTTGACCGCCCGGGAGTTTGAGCTTCTGCGCGTCCTCGTGAAGGACGCCGGCAACATGGTTCCGCGCGAAGATCTCATGCGGGACGTGTGGGCGCAGGACCCGCAGGGTTCCACGAAGACCCTCGACATGCACATCTCCTGGCTCCGTCGAAAGCTTGGGGACAACGTCACCGACCCGCATTACATTACGACCGTCCGAGGCCTGGGTTTCCGCTTCGAACAATAGAGGCGTTCACGCCTGAGGCAGGCCAACCATGCGTCGCAGAGCCACGAAGATGATCATGACGGCCGTCCTGGTCGTCATCGTCGTTCTGGGCGTGCCTGCCGGGGTCATGGCTGGGGTGCTGGTGTGGAATTCCAATCAGCAGGCTTTGGAAGTCCGCGCTCAAACGGTGGCTAGAGCCGTGGACCGCCGGGTGGCGGAAGACGCTTTCGTCACGCAGTCCCTGGTTGCCGGTTGGTCAGGTCCAGTGGCGCAGCAGGGCGCGGCTTACACGGTGGTTCGCCTTCCGGGACGCTACAAGCTGGTGTCCGGGGAACCAAAGACCGGTCCGACCCTGGAGGCGCAGTACACCAGTTCCGTCGGCGTCTACGTGAGTATGCAGGTCAGCGCCAGCCGAGCCATCCGCCAGATCCTGATGGTGGAGGCGTTAGTGGCCGCAGGGGTAGTCGTGTCGATAGCCATCGCCTGGTACTTGGCAAACGTCATGGCCCGGCGCCTGTCGGCGCCTCTCATTTACCTGGCGGCACAGGCGGAGCAAATCGGCTCCGGTCAAGTCAGGGCGCAGGTCCGCCCCTCCGGGATCGAAGAGATTGACCTCGTCCAAGAGGAACTGGCGCGCACCGGTGAGAAGATGGCCCGACGCCTAGCGGCGGAGCGGCAGAGGTCCGCCGACGCATCGCACCAGCTCCGGACGCCGTTGGCGGCGCTGTCCATGCGCCTAGAGGAGATTGAGATGATCTCCGACCAAGACGAAGTCAAGGAAGAAGCAGAGGCGGGGCTGTCCCAGGTGGAGAGACTCACCGCCGTCGTCACTGACCTTCTGGATGCCTCCCGCCGGGCCGCCGGGTCCACGGAAGTGGTGCAGCTCCTGGAGGTCTTCAACACTGAACGCGAGGAATGGGAGCCGCAGTTCGCCGCCCGAGGGCGGAAACTCGTCTTCGTGGATGAGGCCGAGCAGCTGGTCCTCGCGGAGGAAGGAAAGCTGTCCCAGATCCTAGCGATCCTGATTGAAAACTCGCTGAAATACGGGGACGGGACAACTACGGTGCGGGCGCGGAAGGCCGGTTCCAGCCGGGCCGTCCTCGTAGACGTGACGGACGAGGGCGAAGGAATCAATGACGACCTAGCGCCTGAGATCTTTGATATGGGCTTTTCGGGCCACGGATCCTCTGGGATCGGGCTGGCCCTGGCTCAGGATCTAGCGCGATCTATGGGGGCCAGACTCGAACTGTCCTCGCGTAGACCTCCTGTGTTTACAGTTTCACTGTCAGCTATCCCCACTAACTTTGATCCGAACTTAGTTATGCCAAGGGCACCGATCGTGTCGGTGAGTCGTCGCACCAGAAGGTTCTGAACCCAGAAAGTAGGTAGAAAGAAATGAGCATCTTGGTTACCGGGGGTGCCGGGTACATCGGCGCGCACGTCGTTCGCCTTCTGCAGCAGCGCGGGGAGAACGTGATCGTGGTGGACGATCTGTCGACGGGAGATGCGTCCCGGATCGGGGACGCAAAGCTGATCAAGATCGACATCGCGACGGACGCCGCCTACCGGCTCCTGACGGACACGATGATCGACGAGGACGTGGATGCGGTCATCCATTTTGCCGCCAAGAAACAGGTAGGCGAATCGGTGCAGAGACCTGCCACCTATTACCACCAGAACATTGGCGGCCTGGCGAATCTCCTGCGCGCCATGTACGACGCGGGGGTTAGGGAGATGGTGTTCTCTTCTTCCGCCGCCGTTTACGGGATGCCGGACACGGACGTGATCGCCGAAGACATTGAGAAGCTCCCGATCAACCCCTACGGCCAGACGAAGCTCATCGGGGAGTGGATGCTGCAAGACTGCGCGGTTGCTTGGGGTCTGAAGAGCGTAGCCCTCCGCTATTTCAATGCTGCCGGAGCCGGGTGGGATGACCTGGCCGATCCCGCTGCCTTGAACCTGATTCCCATAGTCCTGAACGCTCTGCGTAACGGGAAGGAACCCGTTGTGTTCGGAGACGACTACGAAACTCCGGATGGCACCTGCGTGCGCGATTACATCCACGTGAAGGACCTGGCGCGGGCGCACTTGGATGCCCTTGACGATATGCGCGCCGGGAAACTGGAGCACCTCGCCTACAACGTCGGGACAGGGGAGGGGAATTCGGTGCTGGACGTCCTCGACAGTATGCGTGAGGTGTCGGGTTGGGACTTCCCGCACCAGGTGGGTCCACGCCGCGCGGGGGATCCCGCTTACCTGACCGCGGACACTTCGCGCATTGCGGATGACATGGGCTTCAAAGCTGAATACCGTCTGCGTGACATCGTTGAGTCGGCGTGGAACGCCAACCAGGCGGGGCCCAAGCGGATCGAGCTCCCCGAAAAGTAGGTGGGAGCAGGGGCCAGCGGACGCGGACGCTAGTCTTGGAAGTCAGCCGCGCTCAGGTCTCCCTCTAGCATCCGTTGGAAGAACTCCTGCGCGGCTGTGTCGTTCCAGAGGACTACTGAACCGACCTCGTTCATGCCGTCCACTGTTTCAATCGGCGGCACCCCGACCAGGCCATCAGCTGTGGCCTGCTTCATGGCGAGCATCAGTTGGGCCACGTTCCACACGGAGGTGTCCTCGCCGACCGTGAGGGCGGCCGCCGCGGCGTCGCTAAGCTTCAGTTGCTTGACTGGATTGAGGAGCACCGACGGGGTGAGGGCCTCGTCAACGACGGCGCCCATGACCTGCCGTTGGCGCATTGTGCGTCCCATGTCCCCAAGTGGGTCGGCGTACCGCATCCTGCTGAAAGCCAAAGCCTGCGTGCCGTCGGCGTGGTGGCAGCCGGCCGTCCATTGCAAGCCGGAGAGCTCGTCGTCGACGTCGCTGTCCCAGCACAGCTCCACTCCGCCGAGGGCGTCGATTATGTCCTTCACTCCGTTCATTCCTATCTGAACGTAGTGATCGACCGTGACTCCTGTAGCTAACTCCACGGTCTCCACCAAGAGTTCGGGTCCACCGAGCGAAAAAGCGGCGTTCAGTTTGTTCCAGCCGTAGCCGGGTATCTCCACGTAACTGTCCCGCGGCAAGGAGACCATTGAGGCCTGACCGTTTGGAGCCTTGTGGACCATGATGGTCGAGTCGGAGCGTTCGCCCTCCGTCGTGTCAGCCGGATCCCATCCGTCGCGCGAATCGGAACCCGCAAAAATGTATGTGATACCAGGTGTGCTGGCCGCTGTCGAGGCCGCCTCTACTCGGTTCAGATTCGAGTTCGTGTGCCACAGCAGCCATATCGGCCATCCGATCATCAGGACGAGGACGACCGACAGCGTAGCGATTACTCGCCGTCTAGTGGAGCCGCGCCTGCGCCGCTTTCGAGCCGGGCGGATGGCCGATGATCCCGCAGGTGGGTTGGGCGTTGTTGTGCGTCTCTCGGTGGGGCCACTGGCCGACATTTGGGTCGGCGCCGGACTACTGGCTTGGCTGCGCTGTGGGGCGAAGGCAGGTGGACGGGCGGCGGGTTGGGCGGCGTCCGGCTGAGCCCTCGCGGCCGTTCGGGAGGGACGCTGCGCGGAAGAGGGTGCGTAGGCCGGGGGTGGAAGCTGCGCCGAGCCTTTGGGATTCTGGCTGGCCTCGGCGGAATCTGAGGGGGGGACGTCCTGCTGATCGGCTGCGTCGCTGGGCAGCCGGGGGCGTTCCCGCCCGGATTTAGGGGCGAAAGACGGGGGCGGAGTGGTGGTCATCTGGGTTTTTGCTCCCGGACGTTAGTAGTCCCCGTCGGAGTCGTCCTCGCCGGTGGTGTCCTCCGTGGTATCAGAAGCTCCATCTCTACGCGAGTGTCCACCGGAGGCGCCGTCGTTTGTGGACCAGTCGAAGACCCCCACTTCGTTGTCGTAGCGACCGTCGCCGCCGGGTTCAGGAACGCCCTCGTCATTGATCGTGAAGTATTCCCCGTTCAGATCCTTGTAGACGATCCCCGCAGGGAGTGCTGTGTCGTTGTAAAGGGAGTCCCACAGCTCCCCGTTCAGGGGCTCCTTCGGCATGAGGCGGTTAGCGTCGAAGTCCGTGGTGAGGACCGGCATGGTGACGAAGCGAATGTTCTCCTCCGATATTCCGCGGATGGAGTTGACCAGACCCGCGTCCGTCTTCAGGTTCGACAGGGAGGGGGACACCTTCGTGGCCTGCAGGGTGGAAGTCATGAAAGCGTAAAGCGAGGGCATGTCGGTCAGGAGGTTCTGGCTGAGGGCCTTTTTCACCATTGCCCCCAGCAGCTCCTGCTGCCTCTGGATCCGGCCCATGTCGGAGCCGTCGCCAATGTAGCGGACGCGCGCGTACTGAGTGGCGGCTGCGGGATCCAGAGTTTGGCAGCCCGCCGGGAGTTGCAGGTGGAGGTACTGCATTTCATCCACGGCTTCTTCCAGGCAGATATCCACCCCGCCCAGGGCGGCGACCATCTGGTAGAACCCGTTGAAGTCGATGACTGCGAATCCATCCATCTCAAGGCCCGTGATCTGCTCCACGGTCGCTTCCGTGCAGGCGACGCCGGCCGCCATGTCATCGGTCAGAGCTCCGTAGGAGAAGGCCCAGTTGAACTGGCCCCACTGGGCCTCGCTCACAGAGCCATCCGAGCGTGAGCATTCCGGCAGATAGAGCCACATGTCGCGCGGGATGGAAACCAGGTCCACGTACTGCCGGTCTGCGGAAATGTGCATTACCAAGGTCGTGTCCGAACGCATGGTCTCATCAACGTCGTCCGGGTCGATGATGGCTTCAGACTGGTCGGTACGCGAATCGATCCCCATCAGCAGGATATTTACAGCCCTACCAGCGAAGGAGTCAACGACTTCCTCTTCCTTTCCCGACTGAGCCGGGGTTAGGTGAGAGGTGCTCAGTACGGATGTCTCCAGTTGCTTGGACAGACCGTTGTAGAGGATGGCGCCCGCTGTGCCCACGAACAGTACGACACCGAGGACCGCAGCCAGCAGGACGGATAGCCACATCCAGGAGCTGCGCGCTTTGCTTGCGTGGGCCGGCGTGACCCGCGCGGCGCCGGGGCTGTTTTCAGTGCTCATCGGAACTGAGCATAGACCGGAGATGGCCACGCTTCGCCAAGTGAGTGGCGAAAATCGCCGGACTGGTTACCACTTCTTGTCCGAATCTAGTCCGCGTCGACCTGACCTTTTTGATCCGCCGGGCCCACCGAGTTGGAGGGGCCAGCGCCGGACTGGCCGGGTGGGGCCTTCTGTATCGCTACCTCGCGGGCCAGCTTCGTGAGCCGGGCTTCGATGGCGGCGTCGCGTCTGTAAGAGGTCGCCATCTGTGCGAAGAGGGCTATGACCAGCAGATATACAAGGAGGTTGGTTCCGTTGGCTACTCCGACCATGCGGGCGAAGTCGTTGAACAGGCTCGGGAACAAGATGGCAAATACTGCACCTCCCAGGACGATGAACATGCCGATTCGTCGCACGGCGAGGCTGCCGGCTGAGCGTGTGGGACGAACCAGGAGATAGGTGACCGCAATTAGGGCGAGGATGAGCAGGGACTTGATCAACCAGTAATGGGCCATTGGTCTACCTCATAACCAGGTCGACCAGGATGTTCACAGAGTTGAGCAAAGATTGTCCCTTCGCCTTGGAGTAGTCAGTGTAGGAGATTGTGACTGGCATCTCCGCCCACGGCATCCCTGTCCGCGCAAGTTGAGCGACGATTTCGGAGGCGTGTGCCATGCCATCTTGGCGGATATCTACTTGTTCGGCTGCGTCCCGCCGCAGGAGACGCAGGCCGTTGTGTGCGTCGGTGAGGTTAAGCCCGGTGCGGTGCTTGGTCACGGCTGCGGCGGTTTTTAGCACTGCCCGTTTAGACCAGCCCACCTGCGTCTGTCCGTCCAAGAACCGGGACCCGAAAACGATGGCGAGGTTTTCATCCTCCGCCTTCTCCACCATGGCGAGGGCGTCCTCCACCGAGTGCTGTCCGTCTGCGTCGAAGGTGACCACGTATTCGGCGTCGGTCTTCTGAAGCACGTATTCGATGCCGGTTTGGAGCGCTGCGCCCTGGCCGAGATTGAAGGGGTGCTGGACTACTGTCGCCCCATGTTCGCGTGCTATTCGAGCTGACCCGTCCGTGGAGCCGTCGTCGACACACACGATGTGCGGGAATACCTGTCGCGCTTCGTCAAGGACCTCACCTATTACCGGGGCCTCGTTGAATAGGGGGACCACCAGCCAGGCTTCGGAGCGCAGATGATTAGGCGGAGTCATGCGCCCATTCTGTCACCTAGGTGCGAGTCGGCCACATGACTGTCGTTGTGGTCGGGGTTGTACGATGATCCTGACAAAGCGAGCGTTCGTTCCCCGCGTGGGGCGAACCGGCCGGGAGGTGCCACGTGGTACGCATAGCAGACAGCGCTGATGTTTCCCCCGAGGCGAGGATTGGCGCTGACGTGAGCATTTGGCACCTAGCCCAGGTGCGCGAGGATGCGGTTGTTGGTGACGGTTGCGTTATTGGCCGTGGGGCATACATCGGTACTGGAGTCCACTTGGGCCGCAACTGCAAGGTCCAGAACTACGCGTTGGTCTACGAGCCTGCAGATTTGGCTGACGGCGTGTTCATCGGCCCGGCGGTGGTGCTAACCAACGACCACAACCCTCGGGCCATCAACCCAGATGGGTCTTTGAAAGACGCTTCCGACTGGCACGCCGTGGGCGTCACGATTGGTGAGGGGGCCGCCATAGGCGCCCGCGCAGTCTGCGTTGCCCCCGTGACCATTGGCGAATGGGCCACGGTGGCGGCCGGCTCAGTCGTGACTCGGGACGTGAAGCCGTACGCCCTCGTTATGGGCGTCCCTGCCCGCCAGAAGGGTTGGGTCGGGCGGTCCGGAGAAGTGTTGGAGCGGGTGGAGGGGGAGCTGTCGCTGTTTCGCTGTCCCGCCTCCGGCAGGTTGTACAGGGAAGATGGGGAGGGGAACCTCTCTGAGGTTGCCGACCAGTAACACAGCGCGTCTGGCTGGGCGCGCAAGATTGAACCGCCAAACGCGGTTCCGGATTGCCTTTGGAGGGTTTGATGAGCAACGAACCGGGTGTGGTGGACTTCATCCCCGCCGCGAAGCCGATCATCGGGGAAGACGAAATAGAAGCGGTGACGGGAGTGCTCCGCTCCGGGATGGTCGCGCAGGGGCCTCAGGTAGCTGCGTTTGAAGAGGAGTTCTCCGAAGAGCTGGTTGATGGCTCCTTCGCAGTTGCGGTCAACTCAGGAACCTCGGCTCTTCACTTGGCTCTCCTGGCTGCTGGCGTGGGACCGGGAGATGAAATCATCGTTCCGTCGTTCACTTTCGCGGCGACTGCCAACTCGGTCGCCATAACGGGGGCGACGCCCGTGTTTGTGGATATAGAGCCCGAATACTTCTGCATGGATCCCGCCGCCGCGGAAGCCGCGATCACCGAGCGAACCAAGGGCATAATGCCCGTTCACCTGTACGGGCATCCCGCTGCGATGGACCGTTTCGAAGAGATTACGGACCGCCACGGAATCGCACTGTTCGAGGACTCGGCGCAGGCCCACGGAGCTTCCCTAAACGGACAGAAGGTCGGGACTTTCGGGTTAGCCGCCGGGTTCAGCCTGTACCCGACGAAGAACATGACTTCGGGCGAGGGCGGGATGATAACGACCGGCTCGGAGGAAGTGGCGCGCAGAGCGCGTATTCTCCGAAATCAGGGAATGGCCAAGCAGTACGCTAACGAGTTGGTCGGCTTGAACAACCGAATGACAGACATCCACGGCTCTATTGGCCGGGTGCAACTGAAGAAGCTCCCCGGGTGGACGAAACAGCGTCAGGCCAACGCTGCTTTCCTTAACGAGAATCTCGAGGGCGTAGTCGTGCCACCCGTCGCGCCGGGGGCGGAGCACGTCTATCACCAGTACACAATCAGGGTCGATAAGTCTGACCGCGACGCTTTTGTAGCGACCCTCCGCGATGAGTACAACGTAGGGTCCGGCGTGTATTACCCAATCCCCAATCACCGGCTCGTGTCTCTGGCAAAGTACGCCCCTGGACTGGAACTTCCCGTCACGGAAGAGGCGGCCGCCCAGGTGGTGTCGCTCCCGGTGCATCCCTCGTTGACTCAGGGGGACCTGGAGCGGATCGTCGAAGCGGTTAACAAGACAGCGAAGGCTGGCGCCTGAGCCCGGCGCTCGGGGCGCGAGAGGAGAACGGACGTGGCTGAAAACCTGCGGGTGGGCGTCCTCGGCATAGGTTCGATGGGACGACACCATGTGAGGAACGCGCGCGCCCTCGACGGGTTTGAGCTGGTCGCGGTGGCCGACCCTTCGGGGGACCGGTTTGGGGTGTCTGGTGACCTGGACGTGTTGCCGGACGTCGACGCTCTGATCGATGCGGGAATCGATGCGGCAATCGTGGCCGTTCCGACTGTGTATCACGAAGACGCAGCGCTGAAACTTGCCGCCGCGGGCGTCCACACGATGATCGAAAAGCCTCTTTCTGACTCCGTCGAGTCGGGGGAGCGCGTCGCGGAGGCTTTCGACTCCGCTGGCCTCGTGGGTGCCGTGGGCTACGTGGAGCGCTGCAACCCTGCGTTGCTGGAGTTGCGGAGGCGGATCTCGGAGGGACAACTCGGTGAGGTATATCAGGTAGTGACGCGTAGGCAGTCCCCCTTCCCCTCACGGATAAGCGATGTTGGCGTGGTCAAGGATCTGGCGACTCATGACGTTGACTTGGCGGCTTGGATCGCGGGCTCGGACTATGAGCTTGTCTTCGCGCAGACCGCGCACCGCTCCGGCCGCCAACATGAAGACATGGTTACTGTCTCCGGGCGCTTTGCTAATGGCGTCCTCGTTTCTAATCTGGTGAATTGGCTTACTCCGTTCAAGGAGCGGGTGACGATCGTGACGGGGGAGCACGGTGCTTTCGTGGCGGACACCGCGATGGGTGACTTGACTTTCTTCGAGAACGGATCCTTCCCGGTTGAGTGGGATCAGGTTGCCGCTTTCCGCGGAGTTTCCGAGGGGCAGGCAACGCGGTATGCACTCCAGAAACGGGAACCGTTGGCCGTCGAACAAGCTAATTTCCGTGACGCCATCCTTGGGGTGGGCGAAAACCACGTGACTATGCGTCAGGGTCTGCAGGCGCTGAAGGTCACGGAGGCGATTCTGGAGTCCGCTGCAACCGGTGAGAGCGTCCGCATTTCCTAGGCGCCGTCTGCGGAGTCGGGAAACGGCGCTCGACCTGGGGATGTGCCACGCACTGCCTGTTGCGTATGTTGCTCATGTTGCTAGTGTTACTGAAGTGACAAGCTGATCCAACTGTCCCGATTGTTGGGTCGCACAGGACCAGCGGAAGGCGATCGCATGACTAACCGGACAGGGTTCTTGGCGCCTAACAGTAGGAGGGGCGGCCGGTTGCTCGCGGCGCTGGCGGCTGCGGCCTTGTTCGCCACTTCGCTGGTCATGTCCTCGGCACCGGAGGCAGCTGCCGACGAAGCGGAGACAGAAAACGCCGCTGAGCAGCCACTTACCGTGTCGGAGCTGGAGTTCGCGGAAGGTGCGGCTCCCGAAGGGTACACCTCCGGCTCGGAGGCGTCCGAGGCCGATGTGGCGCGGGAACAGGCTGAGATCGTAGAGAGTGCTGGCAGCTCAGACGCAGACTTGGAGTCTGTCGGGATAGCCCGAGTTGACCTGGAATCGGACAACGTCCTCGTTGGCGTCACCTGGGATGCGGGCATGACCGCGCCTGCTTCTGTGGCCCTACGGTACCTTCAGGGGGGAACCTGGTCAGAGTGGACGGAGTTGGACCAGGCTGAACCCCAAATGGAGGTTGGCGAGGCTAGTCGCGCAGGCACAGATCCGTTCAGTCTGACCAACACCGATGCAGTGGAAGTGGTGGCCAAGGATTCCAACGGTGAAACGGTGTCGGGCTTGGACGTAGTCGTGATCGACGCGGAGGGTAGGGCCGAGGTAGACAATGCCTTGGCAGAGGACAGCGAAGCAGGGAACTCGGAGCCCCTTGAGCAGGTGGGCGAAGCCAGTGAGAACAGCTCGGCTGAACAGGGGAGTGAGGCCGAGGGTGAGGCAGACGCGGTCATCGGATACGAAGACCAGCCGCTAGAAACGGACAATGCGGCCGTCAACGCGGCCGCCCGCCAGCAGTTTTTGTTCCAGGCTGTGCCGGCCTCCCTGACCTCTTCGGGCACGGTGGAAGACACTGGTGTCTTGGGTCTGAAGATCATCACCCGTAAAGGGTGGGGGGCAGACGAGAGCATGCGCAGCGGTTCGGTCCAGCGGATAACCGTTCAGGGAGCGGTCGTCCACCACTTCGAAAGCAGCAACGATTACACCGAGGCCCAGGTCCCCGGCATCATCCGCGCCGTTTACAGATATCACGCAGTCACCCTCGACTGGGGAGACATCGGGTACAACCTGATCGTCGATAAATTCGGCAATGTCTATGAGGGGCGCTACGGCGGTCTCTACAACGGTGTGAAGGGCGCACAGGCCTACGGGGCGAATAGTCAGACTTTCGGGATCTCCATGATCGGGAGCTACACCAACGCAGCCCCGCCCACGGTTGCTCGCCAAGCCATGGAGAAGGCAATTGCTTGGAAGCTCAGCGTGCATGGGATTGAGTCCGCGACCGGAACGATCCGCGTTCCCGGATACTGGAACTTGAAGAGCGGTAGCTCCGCGACCATCCCGGTGAAGACCGTGTCGGCACACCGCGACATCGGAGCCACTGACTGCCCCGGGGATGCCTTCTACGCACAGATGGATCTGCTTCGCAGCGAGGTGAACACCTACCTGGCTCAGATCGCTAATCCTTATGATTCGGTCCGCTTGTCTGGGTCTGACCGGTACGCCACCAACTTGGCTGTGAACCAGGCCTCCAGTGTGAAGGGCAAGCCCGTTTTCGTCGTCACGGGCTCGGATTACGCGGACGCTCTGGCGACCAGTCCTGCCGTAGCCAGCGTCCAGGGGTCGCTGTTCTTGGCCCCCCCGCAGGGCTTGAGCGCCGCCACGCTTGCGGCGATCAAGGCAAAGGCCCCTTCTGCCGTTTACATTGTTGGCGGGAGCGGCGCCGTGTCGGAGGCAACTGCGGCCCAGCTCAAGCAGGCGACCGGTCTGAGCCCGCAGCGAGTATCGGGGTCCGACCGGTATGGGACCGCCGCGGCGGTGGCCAAAACGTTCTTTGGTGGTTCGAACTACTCGACAGCCTTTGTTGCATCTGGCGCCGGGTACGCAGACGCGCTAACGGCGGCGGCAGCGGGAGGAACTCTGGGGGGTCCGGTACTGCTGGTAGACGGCGACTCAGCCTCTCTCCCGGCGGCCACCCGGGCGGCTCTCGCGGCCCTCCCGCGCAGCGCGAAAGTGATCGCAGTCGGCGGTACGGGGGTAGTCAGCGGACAGACACTGTCGGCCGTGAAGGCCGCCACGCCCTCGAAGTCCGTGGAGCGGCTGTCTGGTTCCGATCGGTACGCAACGAATGACGCTGTCAACCAGTACCTCAACACAGTGGTGTCTGCACCAACCGGCATTTGGATAGCCACTGGCAAGGACTTCCCAGATGCGCTTTCGGCCGCATCCAAGGCCGGCGTTTCCGGACAGCGCTTGGTGTTGTCATCGGGGAGCTGCGTCCTGCGAAGCGCGGTCTCGTCGTGGATAGCCGCAGGCACCAGCTCCGTGTCGAGCGTGACACTGGTTGGCGGACCGGGTGTCCTGTCCGAATCCTTGCGGCGTGCACCGGCCTGCTAGTCACTGAGCATCAGGGGGAGAGATGAAACGGCTGAACACCTGGCGGCGAACCTGGAAGAGGATTGCCGTAGCGTCGTTGGTGGTTGGTGGCATGGCCGTCGGTCCCGCCGCACTTGCCCAGACTCCCGGCCAGGAGAGCGAGGACGGAACCGACACTTCTGGGTCCTCCACCGATGGCGATGAGCTGGTGACCAGCAACAACGGGGAGGTGGAGGATTCGAGTGTGGGCCTGTCGCGGACCCTCCTGCGCTCGTCAGGATCGTCATTCACCAGGCAGGATCTGCTGGACAGCTGGGATCCGGGGTTCATACTCTCAGACACCGCCCTGTACACGTCCTCGCTGATAAGCGCCCAGGGAGTGAAGGAGCACATCCAGAACGAGGGCGCTTCCTGCACGACCGGGAACGGCAAGACGTGCCTCAAAGACATGACTACGCAGAAGGTGACGCTCACCTCCAAGTTCGCAGGGATGGGGTACGGCTGTAAGACCCTCACCCTGGCGGCGGGCACGAAGTCCTGGGACGCAATCAAAAAGGTGGGCGATGCCTGCGGGATCAATCCCCAGGTGCTCCTGGTGTTCATCCAAAAAGAGTCTTCCGGGGTGTACCAAGCTCTGACGACGGCGCAATGGGACAAGATGATGGGCATGGGCTGCCCTGACAATCAGGCCTGCAAGGAAGAGTACAAGGGCTTCATCAACCAGCTCTACTACAGCGCCGACGCGCTGACCAGCTACCGTTACCGGGGTTTCAAGTACAACCTCGCGGCTGCCGCGGGCACGACAACCTCGGTGCCGTACAGCTCAGGTGACAGCTCCTGCGGTTCTGAGAGTTTCGTGATTCA
>CAYFQC010000007.1:5754-51720 GCA_964345155.1 uncultured Actinomyces sp. | reverse complement strand
CACTTACGGAGTACTGGGCTGAAACTGCCACGTCCGCGGCTGCGGAGGCGGAGTCTGCGGTGGTCGTGGAGGTGGCGTCCCCATCGTCCTCGCTCCGCGTCTCAGAGCGGGAGGCGGCAGTTTCCTGCGGCTCAGGTTCCGGGGCGGCCTGCGCGGTCGGCAGTTCCAAGCCCGTCCCCTTACGGATAACGCGGTCCTCTGCGGCCTGGACCACCACGTTACGGTAGATCGGCACTCCCCCTTCAACGTAGGAAGGGACCGTGTACACGTACTTCAGGCCAGTGGACCCGGGGTTTTCGACTACTTCTGTGTCCGCAGGCAGGTCCGGGTCCTCCACCACGACGGTGTTGAACTGCAGCGTCACGGTTGCTGACAGCTTCTCCTGCGTGCTCTGAGCCTTTACTTCCTGATCCGAGACTGTGGAAGCGCTGGCCACAAGAGACAAAGAGGGCGTGGCAAGCAGCGACAAGGCAAGAGCAGAGGCTGCGATCCGGCGTTTGCTGGCACGAGTAGTCGCGGTAGACATAGGTCCCTTTCGACGATTCATAAGCACACTAGACCAAGCTGGGCTTGAAAGTCACGGCAGGGTAACGCCTTTCATAGGTCCGCCCAGCCACTGAGAACCGCTGGGCCAGCATCCGGGCGCCGCGGCCCGGTCCGCTCACAGGTCCTTTTCGGGGTCCCCCATCAGTGTGGCCGCGAAATCCGGAACCTCGTTTTCCAAAGACTTCGGGATGCGCCGATAGTTGGATGATTCCTTCGGTTTGGGTGGGAGCACCACCTTCTCCATGGGGACGTCCTGGTAAGGAATGGTGGACAGCAGATGGTGGATCATGTTGATCCGCGCGTTCTTCTTGATGTCCGATTCCACTACGAACCAGGGGGAAGTATGGGTGTCCGTGTGGATGAACATGTCGTCCTTGGCCCTTGAGTATTCCTCCCAACGGTTCACCGATTCCAAGTCCATCGGTGAGAGCTTCCACCGGCGAACCGGGTCTTTCAGGCGGGAGCGGAAACGCTTCAGCTGTTCCTTCTGGGACACCGAAAACCAGTACTTGCGCAGCATGATCCCGTCGCTGATCAGCATGTCTTCGAAGATCGGCACCTGACGCATGAAGAGGTTGTACTGGGCCGGAGTGCAAAAGCCCATCACCCGTTCCACGCCCGCCCGGTTGTACCAGGAGCGGTCGAATAGGACGACTTCACCGGCGGCGGGCAGGTGCGCGACGTAACGCTGGAAGTACCACTGGGTCACTTCCCGGTCGTTGGGGGCGGGGAGAGCAGCGACACGGACGATGCGCGGCGACAGGTACTCAGTGATCCTCTTGATCGCCCCGCCCTTACCGGCAGCGTCGCGTCCCTCAAAAAGGACCACGACCCGCTGACCGGTGGCTTTCACCCACTCCTGCATTTTCACGAGCTCGGCCTGCAGGCGGAAGAGTTCGGCTTCGTAAATGTCGTTTGGCAGCTTCTTAGGCTTCTTCGCTTCGCTACTCA
Organism: uncultured Actinomyces sp.; assembly: GCA_964345155.1. GTDB lineage: Bacteria > Actinomycetota > Actinomycetes > Actinomycetales > Actinomycetaceae > Scrofimicrobium. Next base: position 50,223 of record CAYFQC010000007.1, on the reverse strand, counting down.
TGGGACGAGAGTACACAGCGGCCCAGGGTTGCGCGCGGAAACAGCCCCTACGCGGTTGGCAGGTCGGTGCTCCCCGAGGAGAAGGCCTCAACCATTTCCGAACGTCCCCCCGGAATGGTGTGGACTCGGATGGAGTTCGACGCCTTTTCGATGCCGGGGGGCATGCCGGCGACGATCACCAGACGTTCACCGCCCTCGACAATCCGGGCGGCCCGCGCCACCTGGCTGACCTGTTCCACCATGTCGTCAGTGTGGTAGACGGTGGGAAGTTTGTACGTCTGAACGCCCCAGGACAGGGCCAGTTGCCGCCTGGTGGAGTCCAGCGGGGTGAACGCTATCTGCGGGATAGGGCTGCGCATACGGGACATTTGCCGTGCGGTCTGCCCCGAGGTGGTGAAGGTGACGATGTAGCGGGCTGAGAGGGTGGAGGCCAGGGCCGCCGCAGCCTGGCAGATGATGCCCGACTGGTCGGCTTGGAAAGCGCCGAGAGGAGCAATCCGGTCGCCCCCATTCTCCTCAGTATTCTCAATGATCCGCGCCATGGTGCGCACCGCCTGGATGGGGAAGGCACCGATCGAAGTTTCCCCGGAGAGCATCACGGCGTCGGCGCCGTCCAAAATAGCGTTAGCACAGTCGGAAGTTTCGGCGCGGGTGGGACGCGGGTTCTTAATCATCGAATCCATCACCTGTGTGGCCACGATGACGGGTTTCGCCGCCTTGCGCGCCAACTCAATGGCTTCTTTCTGGACCAACGGGACCTCTTCGAGTGGCATCTCCACTCCCAGGTCGCCGCGGGCAACCATGATTCCGTCAAATGCCTCCACGATTTCCGCCAGGTTCTCCACCGCCTGCGGCTTCTCAATCTTGGCTATGACGGGGACGATCACTCCTTCTTCGATCATGATCTGGCGCACGTCATTCACGTCGGAAGCATCGCGAACGAAAGAAAGGGCTATGAAGTCGGCCCCTTCGCGCAGGCCCCAACGCAGGTCCTCGCGGTCCTTCTCCGACAGCGCCGGAACCGACACTGCCACCCCGGGCAGGTTCAGGCCCTTGTGGTCGGACACGATCCCGGGAACCTCGACGCGGGTTACAACGTCCGTATCTGTGACCTCAACGACTCGCAGGCCTACGTTCCCGTCATCTACGAGCAGCCGATCCCCCGGTCTGCAGTCCCCGGGCAAGCCCTTGAACGTGGTTCCCACAAGCTCCTTTGTCCCCGGAACCTCGCGGGTGGTGATGGTGAAGGTATCCCCCTCAGAAAGAACCTGGGGTCCGTCCTCGAAGGTTTCCAAGCGGATCTTCGGACCTTGGAGGTCCACCAAGACGGCGACGGCGCGCCCCGAGTTATCCGCCGCTTTCCGCACCCGACGGATCACCTTCGCGTGCTCCTCCGCCACCCCGTGACTCCGGTTGATGCGGGCGACGTCCATTCCCGCGTCGACCAGTGCCTGAATCTGCGAGGAAGACTCCGTCGCCGGTCCGATTGTGCAGACGATTTTTGCTCTACGCATTTACCTTCCCATCATCGAGGGCGAAGCATTCGTGAACCGAATCCGCCGGTCACAGCCTAGCGTGAGACCGCAGCGGTCCCGTTAGTCCCCTCCCGGTGTCTCGCCGGCGGGCGTGGGCGGCTCGGCAAGGGCGGGTGCACCGGCTTGACCGTCCGAACTCCCGGAAGAATCGGTGTCGTCCGATGGGTCGGCGCCGTCGCCCTCGCCGGTCTCTGAGCCTTTCGCCTGACGGGTCTGACGTAACTCTGCTGCCCGCTTCGGGTTGCGCTTTTCCAGGATGCTCCAGAACTTCTCCCGCTCAGCCTCGGAGATCTTCGTGGGGGCCCCGACCTTGCCGGCAATGAAGAAGATCACGATGCCAGCCACGATCAGGAGAATGGAGGTCCACGCGTTGAGGCGCAACCCCAGATACTCCCTGGCCTCGTCAAGACGCATAGTCTCCATCCAGATTCGCCCGATCGGGTAGACAACCAAGTACAGGGCCATGAGCTGACCCGATTTCAGGGGCAGCTTCCGTCCCAGGTAGATGAGCAGGAACCCCATGGCGACGTTCCATAGGCCCTCGTAGAGGAACGTGGGGTGGAACAGCGTGCCCTCCGCGTAGCCGGCTGGAAGATGCGCCGAGTCGATCTCCAAACCCCACGGCAAAGTGGTCGGAGAACCGAACAGTTCCTGGTTGAAGTAGTTGCCCAGGCGCCCGATTGCCTGTGCGAACAACAGGGCGGGGGCGAGGGCGTCAGCGAAAGGTCCGATCCTTTGCCCGTCACGGCGCAGCCCGATGATGGCGCCTACGGCTCCCAAGCCGACAGCGCCATAAATCGCTAGGCCACCTTCCCAGATGCGCAGGATCGCCCATGGGTCCCCGCCTTCCCCGAAGAATCCGTAGGGCGTTGTGATCACGTGGTAAAGGCGCGCTCCAACGATCCCGAATGGGATCGCCCAGATAGCGGCGTCCAACACGACTTCGCCGTCCCCGCCTGCGGCCTTGTAGCGCACGTAGGTGATCCAGGTGGCGACCGCCATGGCGGTGACCATGAAGATTCCGTAGGCGCGAATGGGGACCGGGCCGAGCCAGAGAGTCCCGGTCGAGGGCGAGGGGATTGAGGCCACCAAGATCGTGGAGTGGAGGTTCAAGATCGCAGTGGCGATCCCAGTCATACGTGTCCTTCCGTCGTTCCCTGCTTGAGTTCCCGCGCCAGTTCAGAAACGTCGGCTAAAGCCGCGTGCCAGTCCGGGTTGGACAGGCGCTTCACAAACGCGGAACCGACTATCACCCCGTCTGCATAGGAGGCGATCTCCCGTGCCTGTGCCCCCGTGGAAACACCGAGGCCCACGCACACCAGCGGGGCGCCTGCCTCCCGGCAACGCGCCACCAAGTCTTTGGCGCTTGAGTCTACATGGGACCTCTGTCCCGTCACACCCATGGTGGAGGCCGCGTAGACCCAGGCGTTCGTGGACTCGCTGATCAGCCGCAGGCGCTGCGGAGAGGACGAGGGCGCAGCCAGGAACACGCGCTCAAGACCGCATTCATTCGACGCCGCGGTCCACGGGCCCGCCTCCTCTGGCGGTAGGTCAGGCGTGATCAAACCGGCACCCCCGGCGTCGCGAAAGTGCGCAGAGAACCGGTCTACTCCGTACCAGTGGACCGGATTCCAGTAGGTCATCGACAAGATCGGAGCACCCGTCTGGCGAATCTCCCGCACCGCCCCGAACAGGTCCTCCAGGTGAGTGCCCGCTTTCAGTGCCTCCACCGCGGCCTTCTCAATGACGGGGCCATCCATGCCCGGGTCCGAGTACGGAAACCCGAGCTCGAGCACGTCCACCCCGCCCTCAATGATCACCTTGGCGGCTTCTATGGACTTGTCCACGCTCGGGTAGCCCAGGGGCAGGTAGCCGATGAGGGCCGCACTCCCCGACTCATTTTGGGCACGAATAGCTTTGGAGCTGAGTCTCATGCGCTCTCTCCCTTCGGCTCGCCATCTACGCTGGTCTCCGCCTCCGGGTCGAAGGTGGCGCGACCGCCCTCCGCAGAGGGGTCCACCCGGTCGTAGGTCGGTTCCCCGAAGCCGAACCACTTGGCTGCGGTCTCCATGTCTTTGTCTCCACGCCCAGACAGGTTCACCAAGAGGACGGGCTCTTCCCCGTCCCCCCCTCCAAGCTCTTGCGCCCACTGGAGAGCGCCGGCCAGAGCGTGGGCCGACTCAATTGCCGGAATGATCCCCTCGGTGCGCGACAGACGCAAGAACGCGTCCATTGCCTCAGCGTCGCTGATCGGGACGTAGATGGCCCGGCCCGACGCCGCAAGCGAAGCGTGCTCCGGGCCGACACCCGGGTAGTCCAGGCCCGCCGAGATGGACTGTGACTCCTTGGTTTGCCCATCGCGTTCCTGGAGGACGTAGGTGCGCGCGCCGTGCAGGATTCCGACTTCGCCTTGCGTTATGGACGCTGCGTGGTGGCCGGTTGAAAAGCCTTCCCCGCCGGCTTCGCAGCCTATGAGCTGAACGTTTTGGTCGGGCACGAAGGCCGTGAACATGCCAATCGCGTTGGATCCGCCACCTACGCACGCGAAAACGGCGTCTGGCAGGCGCCCCAGCGTCTGCAGCATCTGGGCCTTTGCCTCATCTCCTATGACCCGCTGGAAGTCTCGGACCATCTCCGGGAACGGTTGGGGGCCTGCGGCGGTACCGAACACGTAGTTCGTGTTGGAAACATTCGTGACCCAGTCGCGAAAGGCCTCATTGACCGCATCTTTCAGGGTCTGACTTCCCTGTGTAACCGCGATGACCTCCGCTCCGAGTGTCTGCATACGCGCGACATTCAAATGCTGGCGTTTCGTGTCTTCGTATCCCATGTACACGGTGCATTCGAGGCCCAGGAGCGCCGCGGCGGTAGCAGTCGCAACGCCGTGTTGTCCGGCACCCGTTTCAGCAATCACTCGGGTTTTGCCCAGCCTCTTGGTGAGGAGCGCCTGGCCGAGGACGTTGTTGATCTTGTGGGAACCCGTGTGATTCAGGTCCTCGCGCTTCAAGAAGATGCGGGTCCCGGTCCCCTCAGCGAATCTCGGGACTTCGGTCAGCAGCGAGGGGCGGTTGGCGTAGTCACGAAGGAGGCGTTCGAACTCCTGACGAAACGCGGGGTCCGCCCACGCCTGCCGCCAGGCTACGTCCAGTTCGTCCACTGCGCCCATAAGGGGCTCAGCGAGGAACCTGCCACCGAACTCCCCGAAGTATCGGGACTCCTTCGCGTTCAATTCACGCCTCTTCCCGTGCTTCGCGCACTCTTTTTTTACGATCTGTCAGCAGGGCCGGATGCGATCCTGCACTGACCATGTCCTTGATCTGGTCCAGTGGCGTCCGGCTGGTCACCAACGCTTCGCCGACAAGTACCGAGTCCGCACCGGCTAAAGCGTAATCCAGGACGTCGCGGCTGGAGCGCACCCCAGACTCGGCTACCGCGACTATTCCCTCCGGGATCACGTCGATGACCTCTTCGACAGTTCGCCTGTCCACAGTCAGGTCCTTTAGGTTGCGGGCGTTCACCCCGATGACCTCAGCGCCTGCATCCAGCGCCTGGAACACCTCTAGCCGGGAGTGGGTTTCCACGAGAGGTGTCATCCCCAGGGACTTCGCCCTTTCGATGAGGGAGACCAGGGCCTGCTGTTCCAAGGCAGCGACGATCAACAAGATTGCGTCTGCCCCGTAGGCCCGGGCTTCGTGTACCTGGTAGGGGGTGACGATGAAATCCTTGCGTAGCAAAGGGATATCCACCGCCCGGCGCACTTCTGCGAAATCTTCCAAAGACCCGTTGAAGCGCAGTTCTTCTGTGAGGACAGAGATCATCGATGCTCCGCCCTGTTCATAGGTCTGTGCGAGGGCGGCCGGGTTCGGGATTTCTCCCAGCTTTCCTTTAGAGGGGGAGGCCCGTTTGATTTCAGCGATGATGGACACTGCTCCCGGACCGTCGACCAGGGCTGAGACCACGTCTTTCGCCTGCGGTGCCTCTGCGGCACGTCTCTTAATTTCCTCCAGCGGGACCTTCTGCTCGCGGACCGCCAACCTGCTTCGGACGCCCGCAATGATGTCATCTAGAACTGTCATGGCCGACTCCTTCCTCTTCGGAATCGTACGACTGATCGCGAAACCCTAAGAATCGCGTCTAGCGGTCGGTATTCCTCCTCCGGCGTCGAAGCATGATTCGGTTCCCGTGTGGCAGGTGGGACCTTCCGGTTGAACCTGGATGAGCAATGCGTCCCCGTCGCAGTCAATCTCAGCGCTGACAAGCCGCAGCAAGTTGCCGGAGGTCTCTCCTTTTCGCCAGTACTCCTGGCGGGATCGGGACCAGAAAGTCACCAAACCCGAGGCGAAAGTACGCCGCAGCGCTTCCTCGTCCATGTATCCGACCATGAGGACGCGGAGTGTCGTGGCGTTCTGGATTACGGCGCATACCAGTCCGTCCTCGCCCATCTTGAGCTTCGGCAAGGCTTGGAAGCTCACTGTGTTTCGCTCACTTCGAAGCCTGCCGCGCGCAATGCCTCTTTGACCTGCGTAATGGTGACCGTCCCGAAGTGGAACACGGAGGCTGCTAGGACCGCGTCGGCACCAACTTTCGCAGCATCAACGAAGTCCTGCGTCTCACCGGCCCCTCCGGAGGCGATGATCTTCGCGGGCACCGCTTCGCGAATGTAGGCCAGGAGATCAAGGTCATAACCGCCTTGGACCCCGTCTTCGGCAATCGAGTTCACCATTAGCGCGCCGGCTCCGCGCTGCACCACTTCTCGCGCCCACTTCGCGGCGTCCCACCCGGTTCCCCGCTTCCCCCCGTGCGTGGTTACCTCAAAATGCGGCAGTTCAGAGTCTGATGGATTTGTGCGAACGTCCAATGAGACCATTACGGCATCACTTCCGAAGGCATCGACCAGCTCGTTCACGAGTTCCGGTCGGGCCAGCGCAGCCGTACTCACAGACACACAGGAGGCGCCCTCGCTCAGCAGTCTTTCGGCCACATCCACGCTGTCCACTCCGCCACCAACGACGACCGGGACATCGACAAGCTGGGATGCAGCGGTCACAACCTGATCCATGCTCCGTCTCCCAGCAGAAGACGCAGATACGTCCAGGAACACAACTTGGTCGGCTCCTTCGGCACTGTATCGTTCGGCCAGGGCCGCGGCGTCTCCGGCGTCTTGCAGATCTTCGAACTGCACTCCTTTGACCACTCGGCCTTCGAACATGTCCAGGCAAGGAATGACTTCCACCCGCTGTGCCATGGTTCTCCCCTCACGCTTCCAAGTTGAGCGCCTCATTCAGAGCCGATCTGATCCACTGCTGCCTCCGTGTAGTCCGCAGGCATGGCTCCGAGGATGTCTACAACGACGAACAGAGTATCTTCCCCCAGAGCCATCTCGGCGGGGATGGTCACGGCCAGTCGACTGCCGATTCTCTGATCTACGAGAGCATTCACAACCCCCGGCATAGCATCATTCAGGTCGATCATCGCGGGAGTCCCGGTGGTCCACGTGCTCCCTATGATCGTGCCGTCGCCCCAGTTCCCAGCGACATACTGGATAACCACGGCGTCGTCCTCAAGCACTTGAGCCCCTGTCCCCTGAGAGAGCACCTGCACTGTCAGGCCGTCGGGCGGGTCACCTGACTCGTGGGTAACGCCTATGCCCTCGTCGCTAATCTCCACGGTCAGCGGCCCGTCGCTTTCCGGCGTCGCAGCGCCCGTAGCGATTGTTGGCAGGACATCGACAACGTCTATTTCGGTTCCACCGTCAGCGAGAGGGCGAACCACCGTGAGACGGGAGCCCTCCGTCGCCCCCACCAGGAGATCAGCCAGAGACGCGCCGAAGTCCTCTTCGCCGACCATCCCAAGCACAAGGTTAGGGGCGCCGTCGGAGTTCAGGTTCTCCCCGGTCTCCCCGTCGAAGGCGGTGATGGACAGGAGTGCGGGGCTGCCCTCGGTGAGTTCTCGCCCGGATCCTCGATGGTCGGTGCGCACCTTCGTAACGTGAACTGCCAGCGCGTCCTGCACGGTCACGATTGGTTGGGAACCCACTCGTCCGGCCACAGTGATTCGATCAAAGGGTCCCTCAACGGTCATCAACGGTGGACGGGAGGCGCGGTACAAAAGGAAACCGACCACCGCAAGTGCCACTACCACGAGTGCGCCGACGAGGGCGACTGCCAGGCCCCACTTCTCGGCTGGGGTGCGCACCTTGTGGCGTGTGCTCGTCGCCCTCGCCCGCTGCCGTGGTCTCACAGCTGCTGCCCGCGAAGTCGGCTGAGGGCGGCGCGGGGCGGGAACCGCCGACGCGAACGCGGGCGACACAGTGGACGGCTTTGCGTCTCGATGCACGTCGCGGCGGGACGGATAGGGACTAGACATGGTGAAACTAGCGTTCTGCCATCTGAGCGATCAGCGCGTCGACCTGCGGGCTGGAAGTGGCGAAGGGATCTTGGAGGGAGACGGATACACCCGCGCCTTCCAGCCGCAGGGTGACCCAATCCGCTCCCAGATCCCGCTGGCGTTCCTCGGCCGCGGCGATTGCGCGTCCCCTCAGGGCCGCCCTCGTCGTTGCCGGCGGATCAGATTCCGCGAAGCGCACCTGCTCAGGAGTAGTTAGACGCACTACCAGACCGCTCCCCTCCAGCCTTGGGAGCAGTCCGCCACGGGTAATGTCGTGGTACGCAAGGATCAGGCGCGTAACTCTTGTGTCATCAAGCGCGGCGCCGGTGCGCGCCCGGTAGGCGTCCACCAACTTCTTCTTGACTGCGAAGTCAATCTCCGTGTCTATGCCCTCCCAATCGCGCGTGCGCACTGCGTCGATCGCCCGGCGCCACAGGTCAAACAGGTACCGGTACAGTTCAGGGACGTCCTCATCGTCCAGGGCCTCAAGGGCACGGATCATGATCTCCTGCTGGATCTGCCAGGAAGTCATCGAAGCCCCCGACGACAGTTCAAGCAGCGCGGATCCGTCCAAATCCGTGGCAATCACGCGGATGGCCTGCATCGGATCTGCCAAGGCAAGGTCGGAGAAGTCAACCCCGTTCTCCATAGCGTGCAGCACGGCATCAGTGCTGGCCACCTTCAGCGCCGTGGTCGGCTCAGCCATATTAGTGTCACCAACTATCACATGCAGGCGGCGATACGAAGTGGAATCTGAGAGGGGTTCGTCCCGCGTGTTGATGATGGGTCGGGTCCGCGTCGTCGCCCCCGAGAGCGCATCGTGGATCTGGTCGGCCCGCGCGGAGAAAGAGTATGCCGCTCTTCCGTCCTCGCCCTTAACCACGGCGCCTGCGCCCGCGACAATCTGGCGGGTGACGAAAAAGGCGATAAGCGCGTCCGCCATCTCCCGAAAGTCGCGGCTGCGCCGGAGCATGTAGTTTTCGTGGCAGCCGTAAGAGTTGCCGGAAGAATCCAAGTTGTTCGCGAACAGGTGTAGTTCGCCCGCGACGCCTCCAGCTACTAGGCGCTCGTCTCCCGTAACGGCTAGCTTGCCCAGGATCGCGGACCCAGCGCGCACTTGCGCCAGCAGGTCCCACAGGGAATCACATTCGGCCGTCGCATACTCCGGGTGCGCACCGACGTCCAGGTAGAGGCGGCCGCCGTTGGGAAGGAATACGTTGGTGGAGCGCCCTCGGGCGACCAGTGGGTCGAAGAGAACGCGCGCAGCCTCTTCCGCGCCCATCGGCGGCGCGCCCCCATCGGTGGACGCGCAGTTGAGCCCGTATTCTGTCTCGATCCCGAAAATGCGTCGATGCAATTATTGGCCGCCCTTTTGGACGAATCCCTGAACGAAGGACTCTGCGTTCTGCTCCAGCACGACGTCGATCTCATCCAGAATCGAGTCCAATGGGTTCACTTGAACCTGACCGGCGCCCAGCGGCGAATCATCCTCTTCAAAGTCGTCTCCGCCGCCACCGTAAATGCTCTGCTGTGCCATTTAATCTTCCTCCTGGGTGATCCTACTGCGCGGCCTTCCCGAACTCGGGTGGCACCAAGCCTGGTCAGATGGGTTCTGCCAACGGTCTACGCGTGAGGGTGCCATCGGCATTTTCAAAGACCAGCGAGGACCAGGACGCTGCGGTCAGGTCAGGGCGCGTGGCAACGCCCTCGCCGCGGTCCCGGGCCCGTGTGTCCTGCGGGGGGTTCTGCACGGCCCAGTCCACCTGTTCGTCCGTGAATAGTCTCTCAACCATGCCGGCCCGCGCGAGGGCGGTGACCAGAGACTTCTCCGGCCGCAGATCCGCCCATTGCAGATCCATCGCCGCCAGCCGCGGATCATCCCAAGCCACTCCCAGCCGCTCCTTCTGGCGTGTAAGCAACGCGAGCTTCCCGATCCATTCGACTTGCGCGGCCGCCGACCACTTGTCGTGGTCGAGCTTGTCGAGCACTTCTTCCCACCGTTGCAGGACTTCGGTTTCCGTGTCGCTCAGAGCGTCGGCCAGAGTCCGGCTCACCAAATCCAAGTAGCGCCGCTGCATTGCGAGGGCGGTGACCGTCGAACCGTCCCTCAACAACAGTTCCCGATCCAGGTTGAGGTCCTGGGAAACCTCCTTGACCGCCTCCACAGGGTTATCCAGGTCCAGGCCCTCCCACTCAAGGCTCGAACCGATCTCCAGGGCTCGGAAAACTAGCGCCGTGGTGCCCACCCTGAGGAAGGTCGAGATGTCGAACTGGTTGGCGTCTCCCCCGATGACGTGCACGCGGCGCCAACGATGGTGGTCCGAATGGGGTTCGTCGCGCGTGTTGAAAATCGGTCGGTTGAACGTGGTTTCCAAGCCGATGTCGTTCTCCACGTAGTCGGCGCGCTGGGAGATTTGGAAGCCGGGTCGCTGAGAGGTCTGGCCAAGTCCCACCCGACCAGCGCCGCAGAACACCTGCCGGGTAACGAGGAAGGGGATCGAAAACCGGATCAAATCGTCCAAGTCAGCGGAACGTTGTACCTGGTAGTTCTCGTGTGCACCGTATGTGGCGCCCTTGCCGTCCACGTTGTTCTTGACGAGGACGATGGGGCTCTCTCCGTCCTCCTGCCTCAACTCCATGATGCGCTGGGCTATGCGGTCCCCAGCCCGATCCCACAACACGGCTGCTCTGGCGTTGGACGTCTCCGGCGCGGAGTACTCCGGGTGCGCGTGATCCACGTACAGTCGCGCTCCGTTCGGTAGCACTATGGAGGTCGGCTTCAGCAGACGCCTCTCCTCCTCAGTTGGGGCCGGGAGCTGTTCGGAACCACCGGGAGGCGCCAAGTGGTAGGGGTCATCAGTGAGCAGGGACGGGTCTGCGTTAGCGCGGTCCAGGCGGGTCCCGCGGATGTCGTTGAGGGGATCTTCGGCACGGTAGTCCCAGCCCACTGCTGGCAGGTCGCCGCGGTAGTGGCGCGCCCACGTCTGCACCGCCCACGTCGACAGTGCGATCGGATTAGCCGACGGGTCTCCGGGTTGATAAACGCCGAACTCGGTTTCTGTCCCAAGGACTCGCGGCTGTGGATTGGCTTTCACTTGGCTTGTCATCCCTTGCCTGTCCTAGTCTCGGTGCAGCGGGAGGACAGCCTGAACCTCTCCACCGTGCAAGCCCACCGTCCTCGCCCATTCGTCTGGACTGGTCGTGGACGCCAGCTCCAAGGATTCTCGTGTCTCTTCTTCCACACCCTGGAGTAGGAGCGCTGTCGACAGGCCGCCCTCGCCGGAGTGTAGGGACTGTTTGATTGCGCTCTTCTTGGCCCTCTCCACTGTCCCCGCAATCATGGCTCCGGAGACCAAGTCGGACAGGTAGACGAGGCGACGCGTGCCGTCTTTCGACTGGACCTCGAACAGCGCCGCTTCGCGGTTGTGGCTATAGAGGCGGTCGAGGGCGGCCTCTATCATCTGGCTGACTGCCCCTTCCCGGCTGCCTGCTTCCTGGACCATCTCCTGCGCGATCGGCAGTTCCGGCGTCAGATACTTGGTGAAGATGTCCCCCGCTTCGCGCCGGTTGGGACGCTCGACGCGAATGCGCACGTCCAAACGTCCCGGGCGCAACACAGCCGGATCAATCATGTCGGGCCGGTTCGACGCGCCAATCACGACCACATTCTCCATCTCCTCAAGACCATCCATTTCGGCGAGGAGCTGCGGCACGATCATCGTTTCCACGTCTGAGGAGATGCCGCTGCCGCGCGTCCGGAAGAGGGCCTCCATCTCATCGAAGAAAACAACCACAGGCACGTCCGCCGAAGCTAGAGCCCGCGCCCTAGCGAAGATTCCGCGGATGTGACGCTCAGTTTCGCCGACGAACTTGTTGAGTAACTCCGGGCCCTTGATGGAGATGAAGTAGGTCTTGCGATCCTTGTGCCCTGCCGACAGTGACGTGGCAACGGCCTTGGCGATGAGTGTCTTCCCGCAGCCGGGTGGACCGTAGAGCAAGATGCCGCGCGGCGGGCTCAGATGATAGGCGCGATACAGCTCCGGGTGGGCAAAGGGCAATTCGATTGCGTCTCGCACCTGTTCTATCTGCTGATCTAGGCCGCCTATGTCCCTGTAGGACACGTCCGGAACCTCCGGGGTCAGGAGATCTTCAATGTCGGTACGCACCACCTTTTCGTAGGCGAAACCGGAGCGCAGGTCGGTCATTACGAAGTCCCCCGGCCGCAGCCCGCCGTGACGGAGAGGCCCGGCCAGGTTGACCACATGGTCCTGTCCCCCGTTTGACGTGACCAGTGCGCGGTCGCTTCCCAGCACCTCCAAAACGGTGTTGAGAGTCCCCTCCTTCGGAAAGTCGAGCGCTTGGGCCACCGTCATCCGCTCATCCACCCGCAAAAGCTGACCGGGAGACAGGGAGGCGAAGTCCAAGTCTGGCGCGACCGGCAGGCGCATCCTGCGGGTGCCGATGAGTGCCTCCACTTCCAGAGTCTTCGCGTACCCCCGCACCAGCACAGCCACGGACGAGGGCGGGCGGTTCAGCATATCCACCTGGCTCTGCAGGTCCATGATCTGCCGCCGCGCCCGCAGTAACGCTTCCGTGAGGTTCGCGTTCTTTTCCTCCAGCCCAGAGATCTGAAGGCGCAGCTGGGGCACCGTATTGTCAGTCACTTTTCCTCCTGGCCATGGGGGTGGTGCGCGTTTGTAGGCGGGTTCGCGACCGAACCGATGGGGGGCGTCTGCGCGCGTTCCAGCCACCGATTCGTTCTTCCCTCCGCGTCGCGGCGGAGCCGGCGCAGTTTCTTAGCGTTGGGGCTGCGCATGCCCAGCGCCTCTGCCGACCAGTCCTCAACCTGGTCCCATTCCCCGCCCTTTCCTTCTGCGGCGGGCGCGGGTCGGGAGTGGAGCCGGTGGGTTTGGCTGCCGGGAGCGAGCCGGCGCGCGGTGATGAGGAACCCGGTGTGCGCTACCATCCGGTGATCTGGGCGCACCGACAGGCCCTCAACATGCCAGGAACGCACCATCGTCTCTGTGGAGTGCGCAGCGGCGAAAGACCCCGTCTCGCGAAGCGCCTCCACCACCCTGGACATCTGAGGAACAGTCGCAACGTAGGCGAGGAACACACCTCCGGACGCGAGAGCGGCTGCGGCCTCCCCCACGTAAGTCCACGGGTCAAGTAAGTCGAGAATCACGCGGTCGTAGAAGCCCGCCGGAGCCTGCGCGAGGGCGAGGCCCACGTCTCCGACCTCCAACTCCCAGGCCGGGTGCCTATCCCCGAACCACAGGTCCACGTTGGCTGCGGCTATGTAGGCGAATTCTTCGCGCTTTTCGACCGAGTGCAGCAGCCCATTAGGGCCGATGATCGACAGGAGGTAGAGGGATAGGCCGCCCGATCCGACGCCGGCTTCTAAAACTCTGGCCCCCGGAAATACGTCCGCCGCCTGGAGTATCTGACCTGCGTCCTTCGGATAAATGATGGCCGCCCCCCGCGGCATCGACAGCACGTAGTCGGACAACAGGGGCCGGAGGACCTGGAAGGTTCGGCCGTCCTCGACTTCCACCACTTGCCCGTCTGGTTTGCCCAGCACGGCGTCATGTGGGAGCGTGCCCCGGTTCGTCTGGAACTGGCCGCCGGGCGTGAGGGTTACCGTGTGAAGCCGCCCTTTAGGGTCCGTGACCTGCACGCGGTCACCTGGTAAGAGGGGACGGCGCCTACCCGCTTGGCCGCCAAGCCAGGTCTGATCTGTCGGTGGCATCTTCCTCCGCCTCTGTTGTGCATGGATACTCTACCGATCCACGCGCGGACCACACGGGGCGCCCAGGTTTGTCGGAAGGGGCCGTTAGAGTGGCGGCATGGGTCGAAAACCAGCGCTGTCAGCTTCACGGGCCAAGGACTATCTGTCGTGCCCGCTCAAGTTCCGGTACCTGGTCGTAGATGGTATTCGCCAGCCACCCACCGAAGCCACAGTCAAAGGCACGGTGGTTCACACGGTCTTGGAAGATCTGTTCACGCTTCCGCACCCGGAACGGACTTTGGATGCAGCCCTTTCGATCCTGCCGGGCGCGTGGGATCAAAAGCTCACTGAAGATTCGCGGGCAGCCGAATTGTTTTCGGACCCGGAAGCGGCGCAGGCAGCCCTCGGGGACATGTCGGAACTATTGGAGCACTACTTCCGGCTGGAGCGCCCGCAGAACCTTAGCCCGCGGAGCCGGGAGCAGTTGGTGGACTCACGCCTGTCCTCGGGGATCCTCCTGCGTGGCATCGTTGATCGCATAGATGAGGCGCCCGATGGGGCGTTGCGGGTGGTGGATTACAAGACGGGCCGCTCGCCCTCGCCTGCCTTCATCGACGACGCGCTTTTCCAGATGAGGTTCTATGCCCTGCTCCTGCGGGATGCTTGGACCTTGCCGAAGCGCTTGCAGCTGCTGTATCTGCGGGGGGAGGACGTGCTCACTTTGGACCCCGCGCCTCGCGATATCGACGCGTTTGAGATGCGAATCGTGGAGCTGTGGTCGCGCATCGAAAGCGACGCCCGCGCAGAGCGTTTTGAGCCAACTCCCTCCAAGCTGTGCGGGTGGTGCCCATTCCAAGACCGGTGCCCCAAGTTCGGAGGGGCGCCCACGCCGATCTCCTCGGAGGGCCTTGAAAAGCTCCTTGAAGTCCGCCAGCCCACGCCCAATGACGAGGCGGCTTAGGTCCAGCAGCTCTTCTGCGTCTCAACCCACTAGAGGCGGCGTCGGCGAAACAATCCCGAACAGCAAGGTGATGGCTATCACCGCGGCGAACACCAGTCGATAGATCACGAATGGCTCAAAAGACTTGGTGGAAATGAGCTTCAGGAACCAGACGATCACCAGGTAGCCAACGACGAAAGCCACGACGGTCGCCAAGATGGTTGGACCCCAAGAGAGGTCCCCCTCTCCACCGAGAGCCTTGAACAACTTGTAGAAACCGGACGCGTAAACCGCTGGTAGGGCCAAAAGGAAGGAGTAGCGGGCTGCGGCTTCCCGGGTGAAGCCCATCAGGCGTCCCGCGGTGATGGTGCCACCGGAGCGGGAGACGCCGGGGATCAGGGCCAGGGACTGCGCGAAACCGTAAGTGACTGCCTGTCCCCAGGTCATCTCAGAGATTGTGCGCTTACTGGCTCCGACGCGGTCGGCGAAGCCAAGCAGGAGACCAAAAGCAGCCAGCATGAACACGGTGAACCACAGGTTCCGGAATGTCGTGTCGATCCAACTTTCAAGCAGGAGCCCAAACACCGCTACGGGGATGGAGCCGACGATGATCATCCAACCCAGGCGCGCGTCCGGATCCGAGCTTGGCACCCTCAGGCGCGGCCCGAAGAACGGCAGCGAGAACCACCATTG
This sequence comes from uncultured Actinomyces sp., assembly GCA_964345155.1. Classification (GTDB taxonomy): domain Bacteria; phylum Actinomycetota; class Actinomycetes; order Actinomycetales; family Actinomycetaceae; genus Scrofimicrobium. Next base: position 34,940 of record CAYFQC010000007.1, on the reverse strand, counting down.
CCGGATGATCCGGACTATGTCCTTCCAGAAGTAGATCAATACCGCTGTCTCCGTGCCGATCTGGGTGATGGCAGTAAAGCCCGCCCCCGGATCCCCGGCCCCAATCAGTTCTCCCACAAAACGCAGGTGCGCCGAAGAAGAAATGGGAAGGAACTCTGTCAGACCTTGCACCAGGCCCATAATCAGGGCGTCAAGCCAGTTCATGGGGGTCAGCCTAGCGCGGCAGACACAGTGGGCAGCTTCGGCTCAGCCGTAGAATCGCACACATGGACATACGTAGGTTGGGCAAACACGGACTGGCTGTGTCGGACCTGAGCTTGGGCACACTGACATGGGGTCGGGACACGGACGACTTGGAGGCCAGTGACCTCCTCCAGCGTTACCTCGAGCTCGGTGGAACCACCTTAGATGTTCCCTCCGACTGGGGAAGTGCCACTTTCGATGGACGCATCCAAGCCGTCGGTGGGGTCCTTGAGGCAAGCGGCGCACGCGAGGCTCTTTCCCTGGTACTTCATTCGGGGACTCTCCCGGAACCGCACAACGCCACCGCGGGGGCGCCTGTGGGCAGATTGGGGCCCAGGACCTCCAAACGGAACCTCCTGGCTTCCTTGGACGCGGCACTGAAGGCGCTGCGCACAGACCGGGTAGACCTGTGGGTTATCCACGGACCACTGCTGGGAATCGGCCTGGAGGAGATCAGGGACGCAGCCGTGGCCGCCCTCGACCAGGGCAAAGCTCTCTACGTCGGCGCCGCGGACTTGGACGCGTGGGACTACGGGGCCTTAGCGTCCTCCCCCGGTTCGCTTTTCTCCGCCTTGGCCGGACCCTTTTCGCTTCTAGACGCGGGTCGCGGTTCGCTGATGCTCAAGCACGGATCGCGAGCCGGTCTCGGGTTCGTCGCCCTCAGTCCGCTGGCCCAAGGCGTCCTCACTGGCAAGTATCGGACCAGTACACCGCCCGACTCGCGCGCCGCGACGGGGCACCTCTCCTCGCTGGTCCTCCCCTACCTCGGGCACCGGCAGAACCGGGTGGTCGAGGCCGTTGCACGGGCCGCCGAAGGACTTGAGACAACTCCGGCCAAACTGGCGCTGGCTTGGGTGCTTTCTCAGCCATACGTGTCCACCGCCGTTATCGGTCCCAGGAATCTGCGCCAACTAGACCAACTGGTTGACGGAGGATTCGCCCCGCTGCCACGCGAAGTGCGGGACGTGCTCACTGAAGTGAGTCTGTCCTAGCGTTCCTCCGGATCCTCTACCTGCGAGCCAATCCACACGTGAGCGGGCGCGGCATCCGCCTGCCCCTGGGCGTTGAACCAGATGATTCTTCTGCGCCCGGAAGTGTAACGGCGCTCTAAGTCCTGGCGCTCAGCCCCAGGCGTCTCAGTCCGCTTCGATCTCTTCAACCAAAACGTCATCAGCCAGGTCCTCTTCGTCCACGTCCTCGGCTTCGTCGCCTTCTTCGAAGTCATCCACCAGTTCCAAGGGAAGTTCGATCCCGAAACTGGTGAACAACGCGTCGTCGTAAGTGAAGAACGCATCCTCCAAGCGCACCTCAGCGTCCTCCAGCATTGCCGGCTTCACCACGTCGGCATTACACGCCATTTCGTAATGGTGTTCCAGTGCAGCGATCAAGCGACTGAGCGCTTCGCGGGGGGTGTCGACCATGTGACCAGCCTAACCCACGAGCCGGCGCCGTTGAACCGGCTAGGGCAGCCCCAACTGGGACCGAATCACCGACACCATCAGGTCAGTTCCCTTGATCTCCGCGGTTTCCGGTGCGCCGACGACGCGCGTGTGTCCGTCTCCGTCGAAGAGCTGTGAGGCGCCGTGATTTGGGCCCAGAGGCAGAACGATCCAGTCACGCTTCGGCGTGTACGTCGCCACCGGTTCCCCACCCTCAATTTGAGAAGCGATATTCGCGACCACGACTCGGGCCTGAGCCCGTGCCGCATCGGCGCGCTTGGCTTCCGGGACATCCGTTATGTCTCCCAGCGCGTAGACGTCGGGGTGCCCGGCAACTTGCAAGGTCGGGAGCACCCGCACCGTACCGTCCTTGTTCAAGGACTCCTCATAATCCGTGTTGCGCAGATACCCGGTGACCGGCTGGGAGCCGAAGCACTGGAACCAGACGTCCGCAGCAATCGGTTGGCCCGCAGTGGTTTCCACTTCGAAGCGCCCCAGTGTGCCTGGAGGGGTCGGCGGCAGATACGCCAGCGCGGACCCAGGGATTAGCGTGATCCCCAACTCTTCGGTCTGCTGCCGAATCAGCTCGCGGAACTCCGGCGTGTAGCCGGGTGCTGTGAGCATGTCATCTTCCACTTCCACCAACTCGATTTCCAGTTCTGGAAATGCGGCCCGCAGCTCCCCGGCCAACTCCAGGCCGACGGTGCCAGCGCCGACAATCAGGGCGGTCTGTGCCCCTGCCAAGCCCTCCCGTAGCTCCCGCAGCCGGTGTTTTGCAACCGCTGAGTGGGCGCTGATGTGCTTGGCGGGAAACGGGTAAGTCGAACCCGTGGCCAAGACCACGTAGTCGGCTGTCATTGGTTCCCGCCCGTACATGTAGACGGTCTTGTCCTCCACTTTGGAGACGTTGCCCTGGATGACCTCGCCTTTGTTGAGCAGGTAGGAGTAGGGCATGAATATGGCCTGCTCCCACACGTCGTCCACGGCCGCGCGAAGAGCAGCCGCGTGGTGAATGAAGCGGTCGTTCCTCTCAACCAAGACGACGTCAGCCACCGCATCCAGCCCCTTCGCGACGGTGATCCCGCCGTAGCCCCCACCAATCACGATCACACGAGCCACTGGGCCCTCCCCCGGTCTAGTTTGTCGTTGCTTCAACCCTACGCGGTCAGCCCAGACACCGGCGGCGGACCACGGCTTCACCCTCGGGAAGTCGGCCCTTGACGGCTACGAAAGACCTCAGCGGATCCCGTGAATTCCCGCGCGCTAAGAGTTCATCGCGCAGCACCTGGCCTGCCGCGCGATTCAAGCCACCGTCCCCATCCTCGGCGTGGTCGGCAAACCATTCTTCGAGTTCCCCGACCATCGCTTCAGCCCACATGTACGAGTAGTACCCGGCGTCATATCCTCCGGCGAAGGTGTGGGCGAAGTACGGGCCGCGGTAGCGGGGCACCACCAGATCATGGGCCACTCCAAACGACTCCAGCGCCTCCGCCTCGAAAGGTGCAACCTCCTGCGGGCCATCAGGGAGCCCCTCCTCTTCCCTGTGCCACCACTGGTCGATGAGGGCTGATTGCACGTACTCCAAAGTGGCAAATGCCTGTCCGAATGCACGCGAAGCAGCAAGCTTGCGCGCGGTCGCTTCCGGAAGGGGCTCCCCCGTCTTGTAGTGCTTGGCGTAGCGCGCCAAGACCTGGGGGTTGTAAGCCCACATCTCGTTTAGCTGGGAGGGCAGCTCCACGAAGTCACTGGGAACCTCCGTGCCCGCCGTTGCCGAGTAGTAGGTGTTGGAGAGAAGACCGTGGAGGGCGTGGCCAAACTCGTGGAAGCACGTTTCCACCTGATCCCAGGTGAGAAGCGTCGGCTGGCCGTCCTTGGGCTTGTCGAAGTTCGCGTCGTTGGTGACAATCGGCAGGCTTCCTTCGCGGCCGCAGCCAGCTTGGAGCTCACTCATCCAGGCGCCACCGCTTTTGCCCGGCCTGGTGTAGTAGTCGGCCAGGAACAGACCCAGTGGCCGGCCATTCTCCGCGAACACTTCCCAGACGCGCACGTCCTCGGTCCATCCTTTGAGGTCTGGGCGCGCCCGGAACTCCAAGCCGTAGAGTTCCCCCGCCGCGTAGAAGAGCCCGTTCGTGATCACGGAGTCGAGCTCGAAGTACTCACGCAGCGCCTCCGGGTCGAGGCCAAGGGCTGCGCTGCGCGCCTTTTCCTCGTAGAACGCCCAATCGGGAGCACCCAGTTCCACCCCGTCCGCCCGTGCTGCTTCTCGGTACTTGGAACTCTCCTCCTCCAACCGCGCAACCGCCGCCTTCCCGACTGTGGACAGGAGCGCGCGTGCCGCCTCTGGGGACGGAACGGTCTGTTCGGCGAGTGCCAGGTCTGAGTGACTGTCGAAGCCAAGCAGACGCGCCCGCCGCGCCCGCAGACGCGCGAGGGCGACGATGAGCGTACGTGTGTCCAGTTCGTCCTCGCCCGTCCGGCCGAACCCGCGGCTGATCGAATCGGTGAACGCGCGTCTGCGGGTACCGGCGTTGGCCAGCGAAGCAATCAGCGGAGGCTGCGAGTAGTTCAGGACCGGCAAAGCCCAGGCGTGCCCACGCTCTGCGCCCGCCTTCCTCGCCATCTCCACCTGCTGTGGGGTCAGTCCCTCAAGTTCGAGGAGGTCGTCTCCGACAGTGACCGTTTGGTCCAACTGCTTGGTGATCTTCGCATCGACCTGCGCCTGGAGGGAGGCGATCCGGCCATTGAGCTCACGTAGCTGCTTCTGACCGCTCTCATCCAAGTTCACCCCGCGCCGCTCAAAATCCTCCACGGTGACCTGCACCAGCCACGCGGTTTCAGCGTCCAAGTCGACGGAGCCAGCAAGGGTCTTGTAGCGCTGGTAGATCCGACGATTCAGCCAGAAGTCGTCTTCGTGAGCCGCGAGCCTCGGGGCGAGTTCCTCAAAGAGCTCACCCAGTTCGACTCCTCCTACAGATGAGAGCAGCGTGTAGAAGACAGGGATGGTCCGCTTCAGGATCGGTCCCGCGGCGTCTACTGCGCCCACCGTGTTCTCTGCGGTCGGCACCTCCGTGTTGTTGGCGATTTCCTCCCATTGGGCGGATTCCTGGCGCACCCCGGCGAGGAACGCTTCCTTCAGCACGCGGGGGCTCATGGCTGCGAAGTCCGGGAGCCCAAAGGGCAGTTCTGACGGGTTGTAGAGGGGATTACCCACGTATTTGCTCCGGTCGTTTCAGTTGGCGAAGTCGGCGTCCGCATCCAGGTCAAGCGCGGCGCTTATGTCGGGCTGGCGGAAGTTCGGGCCTTTCAGGATTTTCCCGTCTTCCCTGCGCCTGACGCTGCCGTCGGGCATCAGCTTGGAGAGGTTGGAGGAGTGGACTTCGGCCAGAACCTTGTCCAAGTCGATTCCCGCCTCCAGCGCCATCCCGTAGATGACGTAGACGAGGTCCGCCAGGGCATCGGCGGTCTCCACCAGATCCCGCTCCCTTTTGTCGGGCAGTTCGGTGAACGTAGAGGCCAGTTCCTCCGCGGCTTCAGGCCCGTACACGGCTGCCACCAGCTCGGTTACCTCTTCCTTGATTAGGGACATGCGCATCTCGAGGCGGTCAAAGTCCAGACTTGGTTCGGAACCGTCTTTCACCGCGTTGGGCATCTTGTAAACGTCGTGGAACTCGGCCACGAGCTCCGCAGGCCTGGCGCCGGGAAGGACGAAGGCGGGGGGAACGGGTGCGTACTCGCCCTCGCCCGTGTCCCCTACCGTGCGTTCCCAATCCGGGCGGACGAGGGCGGACTGCCACTGTTCCTGCACGCGGCCGGGGTCCAGCGGATCTTCCACCCGGCGTATACCCTCCGGCACGAAGCCCAGGTTCCGGGCGATCCTGCGGGACGCCTCATTCCCAACCTCAGCGAAGTGCATTACACGGGTGGCGCCTAACTCGGAGAAAGCCGCATCGACTACCAGCGCGCAAGCCGAAGTGGTCAGGCCCCTGCCCTGCTGGTCGCGGTGCATCCAAAAGCCGATGTCCCAGGAGCCCTCTCCGCGCTGACGCAACCCGATGACGCCGGCGAGTTCTCCGGGCTTCCCGTCCTCGCCCAACGGGAAAATGCCCCATTCCGGATTCCCGCTCTTCCACTGGGCGGGTGAGTATTCTCCGATGAATTCTTGGGCCTGCTCCCACGTGTAGCCGCGGGCAGCCCACGGCAACCACCGCGCGAAGTTCTGGTCCTGGCAGGCGTCGTAGACGCGTTCCGCGTCTTCCTCTTCCAAGGGCCTGAGCAGGACTCTCCGGTTCCTCAGTTCCACTACGGAACGCAGCGATTCAGGAATCTGGATTGGCTGAGGTGCCACTGGTCTCTCCTAGGGCTTGAGGGCAGAGACAGTCTACCCGCGGCCACCCGGCCGCTTTTCCGCCCCTGGCCGCAGAGCTGAAGCCGGAGCAGAAGCGTCAGAGCCCGAGTCAGTCGCCAGGCGTGCCCGGTGCCGACACGTACACTTCCTTCGCGGCGTCTGCCCCCAAAGCCAGCACCGGCTTGGCGGCGCCGTCCAGCACCTCGACGTGCGTCACCCCGGAGAATGGGGGGCCCGGCTCAACGCGTACCTTCGTGCCCACCGTTATTTCTTGATCTTCGAGGTATTGAAGGAGCTCCGGGCTCTCATCCGCTATTCGCTCAACGGTCACCACTACCGGCGACGTCAGCTCAGACAAGCGCACCGCCCGGGGGGCTTCAACTACGCCCGAGGCCGAGGGAATCGGATCCCCGTGAGGGTCCCGTTCCGGGTGGCCGAGAAGCGCGTCTACCCGGTCCACCATGAGGTCAGAGACCGCGTGCTCCAAGTGTTCAGCCTCATCGTGGACCTCATCCCAGGCATAGCCCAGCACCTCCACAAGGAACATCTCAATGAGGCGGTGGCGACGCACCATCGCCACCGCGTGTGCCCGCCCTTGTGGGGTGAGTTTGACCTCCCCGTAGGGGACGTGGGTTAGGAGTCCCTGCGAGGACAGCTTCCGCACCGCGTCGGACACCGACGACATGCGCAGACCCAGCTTCTCCGCGATCTGCTTCGGAGTTACCGGCTCATCGGTCCATTCGGAGATAGACCACACCGCCTTCAGATAGTCCTGTGTGCTGGACGAAAGCTCGGAGACCGACATGCCCTCAGTCTACGGATTCGGGTGGGGCGGACCCTTGCGAGAGCGCCACCAGGAGCTCCGACAGCCACCAGAGGACCGCTGTCACCGCCAGCGTCCAGACGACAAATCCGACGTTCTTGGGTAGGACGATCAGCGCAGCGATCAGGAGTACTACCAGGGCCACGTGGACCCATTTCCGGCGCCGGGCGAACCACCGCGCCGCCCCTCCGGGATGGGCGCCTGCCCTCAGGAGGGACCGAGCCACAGCAGAGTTTCCCGCATCAGCCCTCTCTCTTAGCGCCTGGGCGGGCGCCGAGGGTCCCGCGGCCCATGCCACCAGCAGCATCAAAACGCCGAGCACACCGACGACCACCAGCGTCTCTCTCATTCCCAGGACCACCTGGTCAAATACGCTTCCAAGAGCACCCGCGTCCAGGCCCACCGTGTTCGCCTGGCCGCGCACGTAGTGCCCAACTACGGCGAGGGCGATCAGAGTCACGCCTGAACTGATCACCATTGCGGAACCAGCCCCCGCGGCGCCCTTCCTCCGGTCGCGGGCCAGCAGGACACCCCCGATGAAGAACCCCAGTGCGACCAGCGGCAAAACCCAGCCGACAGCGACTGCTGCGGAGTATCCGGAGCGAATGGTCGCGAGGGCGTCGCTCTGCGCAACGACGAACGTCACCGACATCTCGGGGATCCGCTCGGCGGCGGTGAAGCCCTTGGCTATGAGTTCCCCTTTCACCTGGACGACCACGGGGGAAAGGTCGATCACCACATTCCCCTCATCATCGATCCCAACCGTTCCGTCTCCACTGCCACCAGCAGCGACGGCCACAAACGCCTTGTGCCCGGAGACGAGCACAGCGCGCCAAGTGGCGGAAAAGGTGTCTGAAGCGACGACCTGTGAGACTGTCTCCGCGATGAGCGCGTTGGCGCCCTCAACCGCTGGACCACGCAGAAGATCCAGGGACTCTTGCGCGCTTTCTGGGAGGCCGAGTTCCTCAAAGCCGTCGATGGCCGTGTTCACCAACCCCTCGATGTCCACTTGGGATTCGATGGCCTCCGTCACTGCGTCCGAAACCGCGCCCTGCACTTCTGGTTGCTCCGCCAGCGGGGCCAAGGCAGAGACGAAAGCGTCTTCACTGACCAGAACCGCCTTCACCCAGCCTGCAACGACGCTGAGTGGGAGGAGAAGGGCAGCGAAGAGTATGAGCGCAACCGAGCCGAACGTTCTCCATGAGAAGTGGCGGGTATCCGTCTCTGCGTCTGAGCCGGTGGTGTCCATGGGCCAAGATTAGACTCCACTGGACCACACCAGCGGCTCGGGGCCGACGAACATCGCCGTCTCCTCGCCTTGCACGAGGTGCCGTGCAGGAAAGCGGAGCGTGTGCCCCACATCTCCCCCATGATGACGAAACGGCCTCTCACCCGGATCATGGAATCCCAGGTGAGAGGCCGTTTTCTACTGTGCGCGGAGGGGGACTTGAACCCCCACCCTCTAATGCGAGGACTAGCACCTCAAGCTAGCGCGTCTGCCTATTCCGCCACCCGCGCATGCGACCGCCGAAACGGTCTACCCTTTTGGGGCGTATCTAAGCTAGCACGCGACCGGCCTGCGCTGCGAGCTCGGCACCCGCCCACAGCAGTGGCATGCCTCACCGAGGCCGCACACCGCCGCTGCGCAGCGGACGTTGGACGCGCCGAAGCAGGGCTCCCTCCAGGTCAAGGCCGCCTTCGCGCGCCGCAGACCAGGCTTCTGCCAGCACTGAAGCCATCCGCTCTGCGAGCTCTTCAGCCCCGATCTCCCCAGCCGGCGGCAATACGGACGCGCGGAGACCTGAGCCTTCTGCCGCACTCACCGCCCCGCGGCGGCCAAGCCAGTCGCTGGCCAGAATGGCCGACTGCCACTGCCACTGCACTTTCCCCCGCACATATTTCCGACGGACGCCCTCCAGCTGAAATCCGAGCCGCTGCGCCACGCGCAGGGAGGGATAGTTCCCAACGCGGGCGAAGTGAAGCAGGCGGGAAGCTCCAAGGATCTCGAACGCCGCACGCGCCACCAGGCGGTTAGCCTCCGTCATAAGCCCTTTGCCGCGGTGCTCGGGGTGCAACCAGAAGCCCACCTCCCAAGAGCGATCCCCGCGGTTGCGCAAGTCGATTACGCCGGCCAGCTCTCCGTTCACCCGAATAGCCCAGACTGGCTCTCCGCCGGCCCACGACGCCGACGCATACTCGCCAGCAAACGCGGCCGCATTGTCCGCGTGGAATCCTCCACGCCTCCAGGGCAGCCAGTTCTTGAAGTCAGGGTCTGAGGCCAAGCCCTCCAGGCGCGTGGCGTCCTCCGGCAGCACGGGCGTGAGGACGACTCGCTCGCCTGGAATGTCCGCAAGCGCGCACAACGTTGCGGGCTGGACGTCGCCCTCGCCCGTTGGTGTTCCGAGTGGTGAGCGCACGACGAAATCATATGCACTACTGTGCATAATATGCATCGTCTCTGGGGGTCATCCCGCTCTCTCCCCGACTTCATCTCTGGTTGGAACCGGCTGGTTGTCGCCGTGATGCAGGTTGGCCCACGACTTAGGTGAGGGAAAGAATATGACTTTTACCGCTGCTGTGGCCGGGGCTTCCGGCTATGCGGGAGGAGAGGTGCTGCGCCTACTGGCGGGACACCCTGAAATCGACCCGGTAACGGTCACGGCGCATTCGAATGCTGGCGCATCGCTGGGTGAGGTCCAGCCGCATCTGCGTTCGCTGGCCTCAAAGACTCTCCTTGATACCTCGCCAGAAAACCTGGCGGGGCATGATGTGGTGTTTTTTGCGCTCCCCCACGGCAAGTCGGGGGAGATTGCCGCCGAGGTCGCCAAGCTCTCTCCAAATACCGTGCTCGTGGACTGCGGGGCAGACCACCGGCTGCACGAACGCGAAGCCTGGGACGCCTTCTACGGCGGCCAGTTCAACGCTCCCTGGGAGTACGGGGTTCCAGAGCTCCTCGTGGAAGGTAAGAAGCAACGTGAGAATCTGAGAGGCGCAAAGCGCATCGCGGCTCCGGGTTGCAATGCCTCCGCGGTGTCTTTGGCGTTTGCGCCCGGCGTGGCGCGGGACCTGTTGGATCCGGGCGCCCTCACGGCCACGCTTGCTGTGGGCCCCTCGGGTGCGGGTAAGACGCTGCGGACTAATCTTCTGGCTTCGGAGATCTTGGGTTCGGCCAGTCCCTACGCGGTGGGCGGGGTCCACCGCCATATTCCAGAGATCCAGCAGGCTCTCGCCGAATCGGCAGTGGAGGGCCGGCCGCAGGTGAAGGTGACGTTCACGCCCGTCCTCGTCCCGATGGCGCGAGGCATTCTGGCCACCTGCACCGCTCCGGCGCGGGCCGGAGTGACCGAAGACGACCTGCGCTCCGCCTGGGAGGACACGTACGAGGGCGAGGCTTTCGTCCAGCTCCTTCCGCCCGGCGAGCAGCCCTCGACCGGGGCCACCGTGGGGGCGAACACGTTGCTGCTGAGCGTGACGCTGGACGAGCGTTCGGGACACGCCGTGGTGGTTGCCGCCCTCGACAACCTGACCAAAGGGACGGCCGGAGCGGCACTGCAGTGCGTCAACATCGCACTGGATCTGCCGGAAGACTCCGGGTTGACAGTGAATGGAGTGGCACCGTGAGCGTTACGGCACCGAAAGGATTCAAGGCGCAGGGCCTGAGCGCCGGACTGAAGAAGGACAAGCCGGACCTGGCCATAGTTGTCAATGAAGGACCCATCTGCGCGGCCGCAGCCGTGTATACCTCCAATCGCGCTCAGGCCAATCCGATCCGCTGGTCCAAGGCTGCGCTGACGGAGTCGGAAGGCACAGTCCGCGCTATTGTTCTGAACTCCGGAGGCGCCAACTGCTTCACCGGTGCCTTTGGCTTTGAGACTTCACAGCTCACTGCGGAGGAAACGGCAGAGCTCCTGCGGTGCAGGCCGGAGGAAGTCCAGGTGTGCTCTACGGGACTGATCGGCGAGGGCGGCCAGGAATTCCGAAATGCCATCTTGACCCACCTCCCCCGTCTCATCGACGATGCCGGGAACACCGCCGAGGACGGCGCGGCGGCGGCCACGGCGATTCTGACCACCGATACGCACGCCAAGACCGCTCTTTGGGAGGACTCGGGCGGGTGGACGATCGGCGGCATGGCGAAGGGCGCGGGAATGCTGGCGCCCGGCCTGGCGACCATGCTGGTCGTGCTTACGACGGACGCCGAACTGACCCCCGCAGGCGCGGACCAGGCACTCCGCGCGGCCACGGCCCTAACCTTCGACCGACTTGATTCCGACGGCTGTATGTCCACCAACGACCAGGTAACTCTGATGTGTTCTGGCGCAAGCGGCGTGGCCCCGGATGCGGATCGGTTCACGGCGGCGTTGACCTCACTCTGCCTGGACCTGGCGCTCCAGCTTCTGGGGGACGCCGAAGGAGCTTCCCACGACATTGCAATCAACGTCGCTGGCGCAGCAAGTGAGGACGATGCCCTGGAGGTTGGACGCTCCATAGCCCGCAACAACCTCTTCAAGGCCGCGGTGTTCGGGAATGACCCGAACTGGGGCCGCATCCTGGCAGCCATAGGCACGACGCGAGCAGCCTTTGACCCGGATCAGGTGGACGTCTCCATCAACGGGGTCCGCGTCTGTTCAGCAGGTGGCCCCGATCAGCCCCGTGACCTCGTGGACCTGACCCCCAGAGAGGTGGCAGTGGATGTCGACCTGAAGGCCGGGGATGCGTCCGCGACGATCTGGACCAACGACTTGACTCACGACTACGTACACGAGAACAGCGCCTACTCCTCATGACAAAGATTTCCTACCACTTCTCCGCTCCCGAGGAAGCGCGTCGCTTCGCAAACACCCTGGTGCAGGCACTGCCTTGGATGAAGGAGCATAACGACGCGATAGTGGTCATAAAGTTCGGGGGCAATGCCATGGTCTCCGAGGAGTTGAAAGAAGCCTTCGCGGAGGACATTGCGTTCCTTCGCTATGTGGGAGTGCGCCCGGTCGTTGTGCATGGAGGCGGACCGCAGATCTCCCAGATGCTTGAGCGTCTGAACATCCCCTCGGAGTTCAAGGCTGGCTTTCGAGTCACCACCCCGGAAGCTATGGACGTCGTCCGCATGGTCCTGCAAGGGCAGGTGAACCCTGAGATCGTTTCCCTAATAAACGGGCACGGCCCGAAGGCCATGGGGTTCAGCGGTGAAGACGCGGCGATCTTCTCGGCGCGCAAAATGCGCAAGGAATTGGACGGTGAAGTGGTGGATCTGGGCCAAGTGGGGGAAGTTGTCTCAGTGGACCCAGATCCGGTTCTGGACCAGATCGAAGCCGGACGTGTCCCGGTGATCTCCTCTATCTCGCCTGATGCTGACCGAAGCGGTGAGATTCTGAACGTAAACGCGGACCTGGCGGCGGCCGCCCTCGCCCGGTCCCTTGGGGCGAAAAAGCTGGTGCTTTTGACGGATGTGCCCGGCCTGTACGCGGACTGGCCCAGCCGGGACTCGCTGGTCTCCTCCATAGGCGCTTCGGACCTGAAAGCGATGCTGCCGGACCTGGAATCGGGAATGATACCCAAGATGCAGGCGTGTCTAGATGCGGTCGAGGGCGGGGTCGGCTCGGCGACGATTGTTGACGGCCGCGTGCCGCATTCGGTCCTAGTCGAACTGTTTACCGACCGTGGAGTCGGCACGGAGGTGCGGGCCGATGACTGAAGAGCCGCGCACAAACGAGGGCGAGCACCTGGCTGCCACTGGGCGGCCTGATCCGCTGGAGTTAGCGGGACAGGTCTTGATGAATAACTATGGCCGCCCCCAGCGCGAGCTGGTCCGCGGTGAAGGCTGCTACGTCTGGGATAGTTCCGGCACCCGCTACCTGGACTTCTTGGCGGGCATCGCGGTGAACTCGCTGGGTCACGCGCATCCGGCGCTAGTCGCTGCCGTCTCGGAGCAAGTGGGGGTGCTGGCGCACGTATCCAACTTCTTTGTCACTCCTCCGGAGCTGGATCTGGCGGCCCGCCTGCTGCGCCTGTCGGGGGCCGGCGGCGACGGGCGCGTGCTGTTCACAAACTCGGGCGCCGAAGCCAACGAGGCTGCGTTCAAACTTGCGCGACTGCACGGACGCAACACTGGAGCGAGCACGGTCTTGGCCCTTGAACAGGGCTTCCACGGGCGGACCATGGGCGCCCTCGCGCTGACGGCGAACCCCAAGTACACGGAACCCTTCGCCCCCCTGCCGGGACCGGTCCGCCACATACCAGCCGACGGCGCCGCCCTCCGGGCCGCCCTGGACGAGGGGGCTGCCGCCCTCTTTTTGGAGCCGATTCAGGGGGAAGCAGGAGTGGTGCCTCTACCCGCGGAGTTCCTCCGCGAGGCCCGGGAGGCAACCACGCAGGCAGGGGCTCTCCTAGTCATCGACGAAGTACAAACGGGCATCGGGCGGCTGGGTGACTGGTTCGGTTTCCAAGCCGCGGGTATCACCCCGGACGTGGTGACGGTCGCAAAGGGGCTCGGTGGAGGGATTCCCATTGGAGCGGCAATCGGTTTCGGGGCCGCGGCCCACCTGTTCGGGCCCGGCTCCCATGGCACGACTTTCGGGGGCAACCCACTGTCGAGTCGCGCGGCCCTCGCGGTCTTGGACACCATCGAGAGCGAGCAGCTCCTTCACAACGTCCAGCTGCGGAGCCAGCAGCTGCAAGCCGGGATCATGGCGCTGGCTTCCTCGCACCCGCTGATTCGCGGCACCCGCGGGCGCGGACTCCTCATTGCCATCGAACTTGGCTCGGACAAGGGACCTGCTCTGGTCGAGGCCTCGTTGAAACGCGGGCTGATCGTCAACAGTCCTCGGCCTCACCTGGTTCGGATCGCTCCGCCCCTGATCGTCGGCACTGAGGAAGTGGAGGAATTCTTGGGTCTTTTCGAGGCAGCACTGTCAGATGTCGCCGGAGTTGTCACGCACCGCCACCGGCGGTGAGACCTACGCCAGCCTCGGAAAGATTGTGGACGAGGCGAAAGAGCAGTACGGCGAAGACTCCGACGAGGCCGCGGCCGCGCAGGCCCTCCGCACCACCGCGATGAACGCCTCGCTTCTGCGCGGTTCGCTCTTCACCTCGGTCCTGGCCTTCGGCGTCTCCGCCCTAGCCACGGGCACCGGCCTGGTGACCCTGCTCGGAGGCACAGTTCTCGTGCGCCGGGAAGACGGAAAACTGGTAGAGGCAAAGACCACCCCCGCTCCCGCCGCCAGCTAACACCCGAATCTTCAACGGGCAGACCCCCACCTTTCCCGACCGCAGGCCAAGGTGGGGGTCTTTTCCTGCCAGGATGATCCCCATGCAACGCAACATCGCCATCGACCTGGCCCGCTTCCTAGCAATCGTGGGCATGATGGCCGCCCATCTGCTCGTGTTTCCAACAGGTTCCGACCTGTTGAACCTGGTGACAGACGGATTCCCCTCCACGCTTTTCGCTGTCCTGGGCGGCTTCGGAGTGGTGTTCTCCACCCGCCGCTACCTGCGTGAAGGAAGGGTGACCTCAGCGGTCGTCGCCGTCCTCGCCCGCGGACTGGTCGTCGTGGGCGTGGGTTTGGCGTTGGAGCTGCTTCCACCACACCCCATCGCGGTCGTCCTGGTCTACTACGGATTCGCGATCATGGTCGGTTCGGTACTGGTGCTTCTGCCCCAGCTGCCGCTCGCGATCCTCACTGCCGCCCTCGCCCTGGGCAGCCCGCTTCTGCTGGAGTCAGTGCGTTCCGCCGCATACGTCTATGTCGCGCCCGGAGATCTGTCTTACGACAGCCCCTGGAAGTTCCTCCTATCAGTCGCGCTCACCGGCACCTACCCAGCACTGACCTGGACTGTCTACCTGGCGGTCGGCATTCTGATGGCCCGCTTCGTGCTGCGTCCTTCGGCGAGGACGAACGTCAGAGCTGCCGCCCTCGCCCTGGGGGCGGGCGTTGTCGCCTTCGCAATCGGTGAGGGGAGCACAGCCCGGCGCATCGCAGCGATCGCCCCACAGCTTGCGGCAGACAACGGTCTGGGCGAGGACGAGGTGGTCTCCTACCTGCGCTCCGCCCAATACGGAGGGCCTTTCAGCGGGGGGTGGGACGCGATCCTACTTGGAAGCCCCCACTCGGGGACAACGGCGGACATTCTGCGCACCGGCGGCGCGGCGGTGGCCCTCATCGCAGTTCTCCTCCTCCTGTTCTCTGCCACGCGCAAAACCCCTCTCATTCTGAAACCCCTAGTCCGGGCTGGAGGCGCGCCCCTAACTGTGTATGTGCTCCACATAGCCATGACTTCGCTGTCGATCTGGGGGTACAACCAATTCGTGGGGCCGGGCTCGCTGTGGGACGCGCAGCGCGAATCCACTTTTATGGCCGCTTCGTTTTGGTGGCAACTAGCCGTCATACTCACCCTCGGTATCTACCTGTCTTTTGCCAACAAGCGCGGACCACTGGAGCGGGTCACCTCTCACGTCTCACGGTGGGCCGCCGGGCTGGCCTCCGCTGGCGCCCTGGCCTCGGGCACAGGCGCGGGGTGAGCGAACCTCACGACATGGCAACGAATGTCCGGGCGTAGGCGCTGTTCCAATCGTGATCACTAGGCTCTGGGCATGTCCCCACGAAGCAGTCTCGCTTTACTGTCCTCCCTGCTGGTTCTTATCTCCTTATCTGGATGCTCATCCGAACCGCAGAGCGCCGGCGGAGCATCCGTCGACGGCGTCTCCGCTCAGCAGGCGTCCGCAGATGCCGCGGTCGTTGATTCTGGGGTCGTTGGAGGCACGGACCCAGCGGTTGCGGAAGCAGGAGGCTCTCTGACGGAGTCCTCCACCATCGCGGTGTCTGCCTACGCCAGTGTGACCACCAGCGACCCGACGGAAAGCGCGGCGCGATTCTCCCAGACCGTGGGGGAACTTGGGGGCCGCGTCGACTACGACTCGACGTACAACTACGAGGGACAGCCCTCAGCGACCATTTCGGGAGTGGTCCCAGCAGACCGGCTGCAGGAGGCGCTGGATTCGTTAGATGGTCTAGGAGAGGTTTCCTCCACGTCCACCGACCGGACAGACGTGGGACAGCAGCTCGTAGATACGAACGCACGCGCGGCAGTACTGGAAGAGTCAATCGACAGGTTGCAAGACCTGATGGACCAGGCCACATCCGTTGACGAGCTCATTGCCGCGGAGACAGCCCTCACGGAACGGCAGGCGGAGCTCAACTCGCTTCGAGACCAGTTGGAGTGGCTGAACAATCAGGTGGAGATGTCCCAGATCACCGCAGATTTCTCCACCGCGGACCAGAGTGGCGACGGCTTTTCCTTTGGCCGCGCTTGGCAACTGTTCCTTCAATCGTTAAGAGTGGTGGCCTACGCGCTACTCGTTGCTGCGCCGTGGGCTGCCCTGGCCGGGCTGATCGTATTTGGTGTGCTCGCGGTCAGGCGGAGGAGGGCTACCCGCTCGGGAGCCACACCAGAGGATGATTTGGAGCCACGCGACTAAGCGTCCGTAGAGGGAAACTCCTTGCCGCTCAGATCCAGATGGGAGAAAGCCTCCACGATCTGGTCGATGTGTGCATCCGTCAGCTCATCTAGAAGGAGTTCGCGCACCGTGTCCTGGTGGATTCTTGATGCCGTCTCAGTGATCTCCGCACCCGCCGCCGTTAGCGCCGCTACATAGCCGCGGCCGTCGCTGCCGCTAGGTTTCTTTTCCACCCACCCCTGCTTGATTAGCCCGCTCACCAAGTACGTCAAGCGTGAGGGAATAAAGCCGAGCCTTTCGGCCAGCTCACCCATCCGCAGCTGTCTCCCATCGGCCTCGTACAGCATGAGCAGAATGTTGTAATCCGACAGAGACATTCCCGCCCCAGATTTGAGTTGGGTTTCAAGTACGCCCTGCAGACGGGTGCTGGCCTCAAAGAAGACGCGCCAGGCCAGCGATCTGCGGTTATCCCGCTCCTCGATCCCGTTCCCAGCCCTCTCGGTCAAAGCTGTCCTCTTCCGCCGCGTCCTCGCCGTGCCGCTGTGTTTCAGCCGTTATTGTACGGGCTGCCCGCCCCATTCCGACCCAAGGAGCTCGCCTAGCCGCGCCCCCGCGGCGTAAGTAGACTGGGCGCGGTCAGCACATATCTGTGCTGCAGGAGGAGGTACGCAGTGAGCGCCACCCGCGACGCCCAAACAAAGAGCGTCAGCCCCAAAGCTGTTTACAAGACGCCCAGTAGCCAGGCGGAGCTACAGCGGTCCACCCGACAGGTGTCCAGCCAACGTCTAGGCGCCTTCGCCCCCGGAGTGCCCGCGTGGCTCCGGGACGCGGGTGTCTCCTCTTGGGCCCTGATCGGGTTGACGCTCGTGATCGCGGGAATCGTTTTCGCGATGGCCAAAATATCGGCCGTTTTCGTGGCGGTCTTCGCCGCCTTGGTGCTGACCGCTCTGCTGAATCCAACTGTGAACCGAATGAGCCAGCGCATGCCACGCGGGCTCGCCGTAGCGATCACCTTGCTGGGCACCCTCCTCATCTTCGGCGGCCTCCTGACCTTCGTCGTCACTTCGGTGGCCGGGCAGTGGGGACGGCTGGGAGAGAAGCTCTCCAGCGGTCTGGACATGATCGTCGATTTCATCGACCACACGCCCTTTGGGTTCAACATCACCTCTGAGCAGGCGCTGACCTGGCTGAACGACCTAATTCAAAAGGGCCAGAGTTACGTTTACAACAACTGGCAGCACTTGGCCACCACGGTGCTGTCCAACGTGGGCGGAGTCGCGTTGGTCATTACGTCCATCGCCCTTGCGATCTTCGTAGCTATCTTCTTCCTCCTCCAAGGAGCCCAGATGTGGCGGTGGTTCCTAAATCTGCTGCCCACCGACAAGCGGGCCACTTGGAACCACGCCGCCCAGGCGGGATGGGTGACGTTCTCCGGCTACGGGCGCGGGACCATCATCATTGCGTTCTTGGATGGCATCCTCGCTTGGATCTTCCTGGAGATCATCGGCGTCCCGCTGGCACCCGCCCTAGCGGTACTGGTGATGATCGGTGCGCTCATCCCAATGGTGGGTGCGCCAGCCGCGATGATCCTGGCGATGATCGTCGCCCTCGCCACGGAGGGTGTCATGAAGGCTGTGATTGTGGGCATAGGTATAGCCCTTATTGGACAACTGGAGGGCCACGTCTTCCAGCCCCTCATTATGGGCAAACAGGTTGCTTTGAGCCCTGTCGTCGTCGGCATTGGTGTCATGGCCGGCACGCTTTTGGCCGGCCTCCTTGGAGCAATCATCGCCATTCCGCTGATTGCAGTGTGCTGGTCGGTGTTCTCCTCCCTGTACCACCGCGATCCCCCGATCAAGGGTCCGCTTCCCGATCTTCCCGACCAGACCCCTTCCTCGGGGCCCGCCCCGGAGCACAAGCCGTCGCTGTTCCAGCGTCTGTTCAGCTCCAAGCGCCATGTCGAGGCCGCCAAGAAGGGCGCCTCTGCCATTACGGCCAAGCTCAGCCCGGGTGCGGGGAAAGAGAAGACCAGCACGCGCAGCTAGCGGAAGTCACGGGATCTCACCTGCACTGGGATCCTCAGCTCCTCTAGCTTTTCGGCTACCAAAGCAACTGCCCCATCTCCTTTTTCGATGCGTCCGCGCACCAGTAACGCCGTCGACTCTAGGGCAACCTGTCGATGCCGCTTCCACACGCCGGGCGAACAGATCACGTTTCCCAACCCGGTTTCGTCTTCCAAAGACAAGAACGTCGTTCCCTTGGCAGTCGCGGGCCGCTGACGGTGCGTGACAACTCCGGCGACGCTGACGCGACTGCCTTCCTCTACTCCCGCTAGGGATTCCAGTTCGACTATTCCGCGGGCTTGTAGCTGAGCGCGAAGAAACCGGAGGGGATGACCTTCCGTGGTCATTCCCGTCACGGCGAAATCCGCTGCCATCTCCTCCACCTGAGTCATGGGAGGCAGAGCAGGGGCATGCGCGCCCACCTCGGTCCCCGGCAGAAACGGCTGGTACCAGCTAGGTGAACTGACAGGTCCCGCCGCCCACAGACCCTCCCGTCGGCTCAATCCCAAATCGCGAAGTGCTCCCGCCGCAGCCAACTTCTCAACCTGGCCTTTGCTCAGTTCGGCCCGCGCAGCCAAGTCCGCCACGTTCTTGAAACGGCCCTGCTCCCGGCACTGAACAATCCGCTGTGCAGCCCTCCCCAGGCCCTTTATCTCCTCTAACCCAAGACGCACTGACAACTCCGCATGCACGTCAACAGCCGGCGTAGCAGGCGAGGGCGACGGTTGCGCACCAAGCTGCCGCCTCCCCGCCCTCGCCGATCCCTCCACCTGGGTGTCCACCTGGGAGAAGACAACCGACGGAGGCTGCACCCAGATGCCGTGGCGCCGAGCATCTTCAATGAGGGTGGCTGAAGAGTAAAAGCCCATCGGTTGGCTGGACAAGATGGAGGCATAGAAGTGTTCGGGGTGGTGCACCTTGAGCCATGCGGAGGCGTAGACCAAATATGCGAAAGAAAAGGCGTGGGATTCGGGGAAACCGAACTCCGCGAACCCTTTTAACTGCTCAAATACCTGTTCTTGGACGCTTGGATCAACGCCTCTTTCATTCATCCCTCGCAGCAATGCTGGTTTGAGCGCGTTCATGCGTTCATCGGAGCGTTTCGCGCCGATAGCCCGGCGAAGTTCATCTGCCTGCCCGGGGGTGAATCCTGCGACGTCAACAGCTATCTGCATGAGCTGTTCTTGGAACAGGGGAACGCCAAGAGTTTTCTCAAGTGCCGGCTTCATGAGTGGATGCAGGTAGCGCACTGGTTCACGCCCATTCCTGCGATTCAGGTAAGGATTAACGGCCCTCCCTTGTATCGGTCCCGGCCGAATCAGAGCTACTTCCACCACAATGTCGTAGAAGCACCGTGGTTTCAGGCGGGGAAGGGTATTCATCTGAGCGCGAGACTCCACCTGAAACACCCCCACTGTGTCAGCCGCGCAAAGCAGGTCGTAGACCCGGGGATCCTCCTGCGGGAGGTTATGAAGGTCTAACGGCCGCCCTTCGTAAACAACCCCGTCTTCTTCCAGGCGGTTGAATGCCTTCCGGAGCGCGGTAAGCATCCCCAACCCAAGCAAGTCAAACTTCACCAGCCCAGCGGCGGCACAATCCTCTTTGTCCCACTGCAAGACAGTGCGCCCTGGCATGGCACCCCACCGCACCGGGCAGACGCGGGAGACAGGGGTCCGGGTAAGGACCATTCCACCGGGGTGAATGCCCATGTGACGGGGAATCTTCTGAAGGGCAGCCGCAATGTCCACAACGAGCTGCGGAATTCCATTGCCCGGTCCCCCGCCCCTGCGACTAGTCTGCTTTGACCAGCGGTTTACCTGTCCCTCCGGGTAGCCGAGGGCCCGGGCCGCATCCCTAACCGCTGACTTCGGGCGGTAGGTGATCACGTTTGCTACCAGAGCCGCGTTAGTTCGCCCATACTTTCGATAGACGTATTGGATGACCCTTTCCCTCGCTTCCGCTTCGATGTCCAAATCAATGTCTGGAGCACCCGAGCGTTCGGGAGAAAGGAAACGCTCAAAGAGCATCTTGTGTTTCACGGCGTCCACCGCGGTTATGGACAGCGCATAGCAGACAGCAGAGTTCGCTGCTGATCCGCGGCCTTGGCAAAGGATGCCACTATCTCGACAAAAATCGACGATGTCTTTGACGATGAGAAAATAGCCGGGGAAGCCCAGTTGCTCAATAATCCGCAGTTCGTGGTCGATCTGTTCCCACGCCGCGGGGTGCACCATTCTGCTGCCGTAGTAGTGGGCTGCCCCCTCATAGGCCAGGTGTCGCAACCATGACGCTTCCGTGTGACCTTTCGGCACGGGGAAGTTAGGCAACCCTGGGTCCAGGATCTTGAAATCGAAGGTGAAGTCGGAGGCCAGCTGCGCAGCATTGGCTACAGCTTCGGGGTACAGGTGGTGGAGTTTGAGCATCTCTTTTGGAGAACGCAAAAAGGTGCGCCACGCAGGTAGGTCCTTTTCCGCTTGGTCGAGCGGCAGGTTGAGCCGAGTCGCGGTGAGCACATCTGCCAGCGGTTGGCGATCCGGTCTGGCGCAGCGAACGGCGCCGGTAGCGATGAGTGGCAGACCGGAAGAGCGCGCCCATGAAGCCAGTTGATGCGCCAAATCGGGAGGATCGTCTGGTCTCAGCGCAGCTTCGATGCCCACACGGTCGGTCCCGAAAATATCGACCAGTTGATTAATGGTCTGCCCAGGATCCAAAGAGCGGCGCACAGGACCATTTGCTGTGCCGCTGAGAGCAAACAGATCCCCGCTGTGTGGTGCTAGGTCTTCCCAGGTGAAAGTAGCTTCTCTACGGCCTTCTTCGGCTAGGAAGTGAGTCGAGATCAGGCCGCAAAGATTGTGGTAGCCCTCCTGGCTGGTAGCCAGAATAGGGAGTCGGATTGGCTGCCCAAACGCCGGTTTCAGCCCCGGGACAGTGGATGGATCGAGAGTTAGCTCCGCCCCAAAAACAAGATCCAAGCCTGTCTTCTCCCCGGCTTGAGCGGTTTGAACTGCGGAGTAAAGTCCGTCCACATCCAAAACTGCGAGTCCGCTCAAACCCAGTTGATCTGCCTGCTGAGCTAGGGCGAGCGGCGTGTCTGTCCCCTCAAGGAACGTGTAGACGCTGTGAGCATGCAACTCCGCGTAACGTGCATCTTCAGCCATCTCACCCCCGGGCACAGCAACGCGCCCATCTTATCGAACGTATGTTCGATTGCGAAGGGGTGGGCTCAGCTAAGTTCCCCTCCTGACTCCTCCAGGTAACACTGGGCGCACAGGGATTCGTAGGCGACCCCTTCTCCGTCGATTGACACTTGGTCTCCGTCGAAGACGAAATGGCCGTCCACCATCCGGCCGTTGAGAATAGCTTTTCGACCGCACCGGCAGATGGTCTTCAACTCCTCAAGAGAATGAGCGACCGCAAGCAGACGCGAAGCTCCGGGAAATGCGTGCGTTTGGAAGTCAGTGCGCAGACCGTAGGTGAGTACCGGCACCGATCGGTTAGTTGCTATCCGCAGAAGGGCATCCACCTGCAAAGGCGTAAGGAACTGCGCCTCATCCACAAGGAGTGCCGCTACCGGAGGCAAATCTGGAGGGGTGGGCAGCAGCGCATCCGGGTCCTCCCCCTTAGAGTGTTGGTCAAACAGAGCCTCCACGTCGGCATCCGGGGTGATGAGAAAGTCAACTTCACGGGTCACCCCCAGTCTTGACACAACGGAGGCATCACCCTTCGTGTCAATGGCGGGTTTGGCTATTAGCACCCTTTGCCCGCGCTCTTCGTAGTTGTATGCGACCTGGAGGAGAGCCGTGGACTTGCCGGAGTTCATTGCTCCGTAGCGGAAATAGAGCTTTGCCATTGACTCTCCTCACACCTGTTTGTTTCCGGGGGCGATACTACCCACCGAAGGCGCCGTCAGTTGACGTGGATATATTCCCTCAACCCACCAACTCCGGGAACGCTGTGCTACCAGCAAGTCCCCACCTGCATCTCTTGTGAGCCGCAAATAACATCGAGGACGGTGGAGCCAACCTGACTCCTTCCACCACCTTCCCCGAATTAGCCAGATTCCCTTCACAGCCTTCACCGGATAGTCACCAGCGGGCAGCTCCCGGTGTTCGTCTTTCAGGATCAGGTGGGTTGGGGTTCCATTCAAGGCGCCTCTTTCATTTACCCGAATCGCGCCCACAGTCCCGTCGTCCAGATTCCCCATTAGAAGAGCTGATCTAGGTTTGGAAAACAGCACAGCCGGCGTCTGCGCAACCCTCCCCTCCCACTGTCCTGTAAGTCCCGGGGCGTCTTCCAGCGCGGCTCCCCAAGGCACAAAGGAAACACGCGTTCTGGGATCAAACCCTCCATGCAGGGTTGGAACCACCGCGGAGTCTTCACCCAGGAGAACCTGCACCTCTTCCACCGCCGCGCTGGCCCGCCTCAACCCTTGCTGACCACCCCACAAAGGCTCAGTCTCCGGAGCAGCAACAGGATGTAGAGCAGCAATGTGTATCCATTGCAACGCCCCACCACTATCTTCAGAGGAGTTTTGAACGTCACTCACCGTTGCTGACCCAGCAAAAGCCCTCAACTGCCACGTGACACGTTTACCAACCTGCGAAGAAGATGTGGCCTCAAGCAGTGTCCAGGTGCGCTCCGATTTCTCACGATTAACCCTCTCCAAAGTGATTCGCACAGTGGAGGAAAACAGTCCCCTCTGAGTTAGTCGATCTGCAAGCGCAGCGCTTACTTTGCGGATCGCCACTGCTGCGTACTCTGCCAAAGCAACTGGAGGATCCAACTCAAAACTGACTTCCACCGCAGGAGAATTACGGGACTGTCCAGCAAGAAGTGGACTAGACCCGCGAAGAAGTTGAAGAAGAACCTCTCCAGAGCGTCCGAACCGCGTGAGAATCGGCCCTTCTCCCAACCTCCTCAGATCTCCCACACAGTCAATTCCGAGGTTTCTCATCACCCGCAAGTCTTCTGCTAAGCCCAGGCGCGAGACAGTAGGAAGATCAGCTATCAGGTCACCCAGCGCTTGCGAATCCATAAATCTCTGTGTCTCTTCCGAAGGCACAACCGTTCCGGAGCGTGCGGCCAGGAGAGCCCCACTCAAAGTGTCAGCAATCCCCACGAAGCACTCAACTCCAGTTTGGATGGTCACCGCTTCAACGAGGGACTCCGCCAAACGATCCTCACCACCACTCCATTTAGCAGCAGACCTTGCCGGGGCAAAAGCCAAGCCTGGCGCAACAGCAACTACTCCTGCAGCAAACTGGTCAAAAACTTCTAACACCGCTTCAAAAGCAGACGCATCCCGGGCTTCATCCTGAGGGAGCACAAGCAGATTAGAAGATAGGTGTTGTGCCATGACCAGCGGCATCCCAGGGCGAACCCCCAGTCGAGAAGCAGAGGGCGTGACTTTTTGTATCCGCCGCCCATGGGCCACCACTGCAGGCGCAGCGGGGGGAACCGAAGCCACCAGAGAGGAAAACTCCCAGTTAGGAACCCATAAAGCAACGTAGCGAGGCCTCATGAGGCCCTCCGTCGATACCTACGCAACGGGTTGGACTGGAAGTCCACACGATGTGTAGGAGAAGTTATTCCCGGCCAAGGCTCCATAGTCAAAATGACTGAACTCAGTTTTCGCGCACGCGCAGCCAGCGCTCTTTGAAATCGGGGCGCCAAATCCAACTCACCCACCACAACTACGTCGAATCCCTCAATCAGGTTCCCCACCACACGCGCCGCTTCCACCCCTGGATTGCGAATGACCACCACATGGCTTAGGTCAATACCCAATTCAGCCGCTAATTCCCAGGCCACATCCCCAACCCCAACCACCGCTACGTACTGCTCCGGTTTTACCCGCTGAGCCAGCGCAGCCAACATTCCTTCGATGCTCCCATCCAAGTGATAGGCGCTTCTGCCCGCGCCCGCGCCAGAGACAGACCGCGCCCCAAGCGAAGCCATGTCTGAGTCTCCCTCTGCCCGCGCCAAGGCTTCACGAGCCAGTCGAAGCCGGTGATTCCGGGAAGTCGCGCCCCCCACGTTGTCCCCGTCCATCCCCACCTCCAATCGAACACATGTTCGATCTTATGTCCCCCCTCCGACATTTGCGTACCTCCACTCAATGCCTGCGGATTCAGCCTGCAAATCAGATGGAAGAATGAGCAGGTGCTTCACCTAGCGTTTTTTGAACCCCGTATCCCCGGCAACACAGGAGCAGCCATCCGCTTAGCCGCCTGTACGGGGGCCCTATTGCACCTGGTTGAACCCCTCGGATTCGAGATGGAGGACACCAAGCTCCGCCGGGCCGGACTGGACTACCACGACCTAGCCCACGTCACGGTTCATCCAGATTTCGATTCTCTCTGTGCCAAGATCCCCGGCCGGATCTGGGCATTCACAGGCCACTCAACCCGCACATACACGGAAGCAACATACGAGGACGGGGACTGCCTACTCTTCGGACCCGAGCCAGATGGCCTACCTCAGTGGGTCATGGAAGACCCACGCATTCATGCGCTCGTCCGCATCAATATGCTGCCCAACGTGCGCTCCCTGAACCTGGCCAATGCGGCGGCGATAGCAACCTATGAGGCGTGGCGGCAGATGGGTTTCCCAGGCGGCGTGTAGACACCCTCCCCTAGCTGGTACTGGTTTCCTTACGCGAAGCCCGCTCCAATCCCTCGGCGATCTCGACTATCCGCCTCGGATTCGACCACCACAACCAAACGAAGCCGATCAGCGGCAGAAGGATAGAAACAAAGTAGGTCTGAACTCCAAACTGAGCCCACGGCGACCATTGCTCCGCCACCGGCGCCGTCCCCAGACCCAGTAATCCGACGATGATTGGACCGGCGAGGGCGACAGTCGTGCACGCCCAAGCCACCTTTCTCATTCGACGACCGTTGTGCGTCAAGCCGAGAGCGGCTCCCACGTAGACCAGTCCAGCAAAAAGAGTCACCAATCGCGGTCCAAGTGGAGAAGCGCCGTCACGAAAGAGCTGGTAGACACCCACGGCGGTGACTGTCACCCCAGCTATCCAAAATGCGACGACGACGATCCTCCCCCAGCCCCGAGAAGCTCCGCGATTGTCCTCCAACAACGGTGAGGAGGAGGAATCCAGAAGGGGCGGTGGGATCGAAGAAGTGCTCTCGCCATCGCTCACCGCACCATTCTAAGCCGCAGCCGATCCCGCCCCTACGTAGGACCTGTGTCCCAGAAAACGTGTTCGGTCTTGCACCCCGACTCCTACGACTTCCGGTCTGTCCGTGGGACAATAAACGGGAACCAACCATGGCGGTTGACGGTCGATCCGAGGAGTGAGAGCACTTGAGCGAAGCAAGTTACGACATAGTGATCCTGGGGGCCGGTTCGGGCGGCTATGCGGCAGCGCTGCGCGCCTCCCAGCTCGGCCTGAAAGTGGCTTTGATTGAGGGAGACAAGGTCGGCGGGACCTGTCTGCACCGCGGTTGCATCCCCACCAAGGCCTACCTGCACGTGGCGGAGACTGCAGACGCGATTCGGGATGCAGCGCCAATCGGAATCAACGCGACCTTGAACAGCATCGACATGGTCCAGGTCGGAACCTACCGGGACGGAATCGTAAACAAGCTCTACCGCGGCGTGGAGGGTCTCCTATCTTCCCGCAAAGTGGAAACCATCCACGGTTGGGGGCGTGTTGTGAGCCCCGACTCCGTCGAGGTGAACGGACAGATCATCAAGGGGAAGAACCTAATCCTCGCCACCGGTTCCTACTCAAAAACTCTTCCCACCTTACCCATCGAGGGCCGGGTGATTACCTCTGAGCAGGCACTCAAGATGGACTGGATTCCCCAGCGGGCACTCATCTTGGGCGGCGGTGTCATCGGCTGTGAATTCGCCTCCGCGTGGCGATCCTTCGGTTCGGAAGTGACGATACTTGAGGGCCTGCCGCACCTGGTGCCCAATGAAGATGAAGTGATCTCCAAGAATCTGGAGCGGGCCTTCCGCAAGCGCGGCATCAAGTTCCAGTTGGGGACACGCTTCGCCGGAGCCACCCAGGATGAGACAGGGGTGCATGCCACCACCGAGGACGGAAAGACTTTCGACGGTGACATTCTTCTGGTGGCCGTGGGCCGCGGCCCGGTTACCCAGGACTTGGGATATGAGCAGATCGGGGTGGAGATGGAGCGCGGCTTCGTCCTCGCCGATGAGCTCTGCCGAACCAATGTTCCGGGCGTCTACGCGGTTGGTGATATCGTCCCCGGCTTACAACTGGCGCATCGCGGGTTCGCTCAGGGAATCATGGTGGCCGAGCAGATTGCCGGTTTGAATCCGGATCCTTTGGATGAGAACACCATTCCTCGGGTGACCTTTACCGAACCGGAGATCGCTTCGGTGGGGCTGACCGAGGACCAGGCCAAGGAACGTTACGGCGCCGAAAACCTGAAGGTCGTCGACTACAACCTGGCAGGCAACGGGAAATCAAACATTCTGGGGGCAGCCGGACTGATCAAGCTGGTGGGCTTGAAGGACGGGCCGATTCTCGGCTTCCACGCGATCGGCGCTCGCGTCAGCGAACAGATTGGCGAGGGCGAACTGATAGTGGGCTGGGAGGCCTATCCTGAGGATGTTGCCCGCTTCATTCACGCTCATCCGACCCAGAACGAGGCCATAGGCGAGGCCGCAATGGCTCTGGCCGGCAAACCACTACACGCTCACGACTGAGATTCACGAAGCAAGAGAAAGAGGATAAAGATGGCACAGTCCATAAAGATGCCGGCTCTCGGCGAATCAGTCACCGAGGGAACTGTCTCTGCTTGGCTCAAAGCTGTGGGTGACACCGTTGAGGCTGACGAGCCGATCGTTGAGGTAGCCACCGACAAAGTCGACTCTGAGGTTCCCTCCCCGATCTCAGGGGTGCTGCTGGAGATCCTCGTAGACGAGGATGAGACAGTGGATGTGGGTACTGAGATTGCCCGCGTTGGGACCACAGAGGAGTTGAGCGGAAGCGCGCCGGCGCCCCAGCCGGAAGCCGCCCCCGCAGAAGAGCCGGCAGCTGCCGCGGCTCCCGCAGCTCCAACACCTGCGGCTCCAGTTGAGACCCCATCCCCTGCTTCAGCGCCGGCCGGGGACGTCACTGAAGTGAAGATGCCCGCGCTGGGAGAATCGGTAACGGAGGGTACCGTGTCGTCCTGGTTGAAGGCTGTGGGAGACAGGGTAGACGCTGACGAGCCGATCGTCGAGGTAGCCACCGACAAAGTCGACTCTGAGGTTCCCTCCCCCGTTGAGGGCTACCTGGTTGAGATCTTGGTGGATGAAGACGACACCGTTGACGTTGGCACCGTGATCGCGCGTGTGTCTTCTCAGCCCGCAGGCGCGAGCGCTCCAGCGGCCACTCCTGCCGAACCCGTAGCTGCCCCGGTGAAGCCAGCAGCCGCGGCACCTGCTGCACCAGCGCCGGCTCCCGCGGCTCCCGCGCCGGCGCCAACCGCGCCTGCGCCGGTGCCGCCAGCACCTCCCGTTCCGCCCGCCCCACCAGCGCCCGCCCCGAGCACCGAGCCGGCCCAGCGGGTCCAGGAGGCCGTATCGAAGGCTGCAACGACGGGCACCAAGGTGCCATCGGCACCGAGCGTTCCCGCTGCCGCCGGCTACGTCACACCAATCGTGCGGAAACTGGCCAAGGATAAAGGTGTAGACCTGTCCAAGGTGACCGGCAGTGGAGTGGGTGGACGTATCCGCAAGGAAGACGTATTGGCAGCGGCGAAGCCTGCTGCCGCGCCTGCCCCCGCTGCGCCTGCGCCTTCTGATTCGGGACGCATCGAAGTCTCTGACGAGGCGAAAGCACTGCGCGGGACCACCCAGAAGATGTCGCGGCTGCGTCAGACGATCGCTACCCGCATGGTGGACTCCCTTCAGAGCGCCGCCCAACTCACCACGGTCTTTGAGGTGGACGTAACGCGGATTTGGAACCTTCGTGCCAAGTACAAGGCGAAATTCGAAGAGGTGCATGGCACCCGCCTGACCTTCCTTCCGTTCTTCGTGAAGGCGGCCACCGAAGCGTTGGAGGCGTACCCCAAGCTCAACGCAACAATAGACGGCAAACAGGTAACCTACTTCGATCACGAGAACGTTGGAATCGCGGTTGACGCTCCCAAGGGTCTGATGGTGCCCGTCATCAAAAACGCGGGTGACCTGTCCATCCCGCAGATTGCGGAGCAGATCAACACGCTAGCGACCGCTGTTCGCAACGGCACAGTGACGCCTGACCAGCTCACCGGGTCCACGTTCACCATCACGAACACTGGCTCGGGCGGCGCACTGTTCGATACTCCTGTGTTGAACATGCCCGAGGTCGGCATCATGGGTGTGGGCACCATCGTGAAACGCCCCGCGGTTGTGAAGGACGTCGACGGCGGTGAGTCCGTGGCGATCCGGTCCATGGTCTACTTGTCAATCACCTACGACCACAGGTTGGTTGACGGCGCCGACGCTTCACGCTTCCTCATGGCTGTGAAGAAGCGTCTGGAAGGCGGGGATTTCCTGCCTGATCTCCAGCTTGGCTAGAACTTCGAATCGATAACACTTGGGTCGGCGCCTTCGGGAGTCGGCCCAAGTGCTTTAACCACGGAGAAGATAGTTCCACCCGCGCCGCAGCTGGTGCGCGCGCCACCGCCCGGTAAGAGTGGGAAGTTCAACTGTGTCCACAGAGAGGAGCTCGGAGTCGACTAGCGGCCCGTTTGGTCTGTCGATGACGCTCGCACCGGGTGTGGCTCCGGGAGAGCTACCGGACGTCCTCGCCGGTGTCCGCCGATTCTGGTCCGGCGGGCAATTGGTCCCCCCGCCGTCC
>CAYFQC010000007.1:0-5654 GCA_964345155.1 uncultured Actinomyces sp. | reverse complement strand
CCTCGCCGGTGTCCGCCGATTCTGGTCCGGCGGGCAATTGGTCCCCCCGCCGTCCCCAGGCTGCGGGAGAATCGCCTGCGGCTTCACGTTCAGACTTGTCCATCCTCCTCTGCCAGAGATATCGCACCCCGCGACGGCGAGCACCGGCGGATGGCCTGCCCTAGCCGAATGAAAAAGAGACGCGGACACGGTCCCGGGGAAGCAGTTGGTGCCGAAGAGGTCGGCTAGGGCGGAGGAGAGGGCTTCCGAGAGCGCGGGTGACAGCGGTCTCTCGGGAAGGGCGGGAACACAGATGAGCGGTCGGATCCACTCTTGCGATCCCAAATCGATCCGGGCCACCTGCACGCCAAGCCTGTCGTGCAGATACTGAGTAGCTCCAGCCAGCACCTCCCAGGCAGCGGCGGCCGGTCCCCCACGCTTGGCCGCCGGGAATGCCACGACCACTCCGCTTCTGCTTCTTCGCTGCCAGACGATGCCAGCCCCGGACCTGGCGTAGAAGGCGGTTCGCTCGTCCGCGCTGGCCTCCCACGCCCGTGAACACCCTCCCGCAGACTCTTCCCATTGCTCGCCTGCTTCCACGCGCCCATTCTCAGATTCTCATCGGAGCCTCAGCTGAAACTGGATGCACCATGTGGAGACCCGCGCGGGCGCCCCGCACTACGCAGACCCGAGCGGGCCGGCACATGGAGACGAGTCCCACCATTCGGCTGCTCGGAATAGCACAACCCGGCAACTAAACTGTTTCCAGCGCTTTCGAGCGCGCGCCTACTGCGCCGACCAGACTTGCGGACCCTGGCAACCCCAGGCGTCCCGACGCT
Organism: uncultured Actinomyces sp.; assembly: GCA_964345155.1. Classification (GTDB taxonomy): domain Bacteria; phylum Actinomycetota; class Actinomycetes; order Actinomycetales; family Actinomycetaceae; genus Scrofimicrobium. The sequence goes on along the minus strand of CAYFQC010000007.1, from coordinate 4,836 downwards.
CACCCGGATGACCGGGCCCGTCCAGTCCTACTGCGGCCCCGGTAGGCCAGCCTTCACTCAAGGACCAGCGTGTCAACTAACCCGTTCAGCGCCCTGCGCGACTACAAGGATCTTCCTGCCTCGTTCGGCCTGCACAAGATGATCATCGCGGCGCTTGCCCGCGCGCCCTACTCGATGCTCCCGCTCGGCTTGATGACCGCGTTCACTGCGTCAACCGGGGACATCGCAACCGGTGGTTTGGCCACCGCGTTCTACTCTGTGGCCGTAGCCGTTTTCGCCCCTCTAATCGGGCGAGCCGCCGACATCTGGGGCCAACGAGCAGTGCTCATCACCATCACCCCCGTCAACGCACTGTCTCTACTCGGCCTCTACCTGGCCGCTCACGGCGGATTGGACGGCTTCCTCCTGTTCGCGCTGTGTCTGGTGGCGGGCATCTCCAGCGCACCGATAGGCTCCTTCACCCGCGCCCGCTGGGTCGGACTGAACCCGACCCCCCGCACGCTGATGGCAGCATTCTCATACGAGTCGATGGCGGACGAGTTCGTCTTCGTCCTCGGCCCCGCCCTCGTCGGCATTGCCGCCTCCGCAGCGGCACCCTCGGCCCCTCTGCTTCTGTCATTCATCCTCCTGCTGGTGGCGGGAATCCCGTTCGCTCTGACTGCTCCCGGCAAGAACCCGACCATAATCACGGACCCTGCGGACCGCCCGCACCCTCCGATTTACAAGATCATCTGGGCCGTTCTGCCCGCGGTGCTCGCGCTGACGGCGGTGGGCACCTTCTTCGGTTCCAGTCAGGCGGCTGTCACGGCGAGGGCAGAAGAGCTTGGCTCCCCCAACGTCGGCGGACTGGTCTATGCGGCGATGGGGATCTCTTCGGCAGCTATGGCCCTATTCGTGGTGGTACTGCCCGCGGCTTTCCGCCTGTCTTGGCGTTTCATCTCCTTCTCGCTGGCCCTGTGTGGCGCAACCGTGATGGCCTCCTACGCGGGAACGCTGGCGGGAACGGCCACCTGGCTATTCGTTGCCGGGTTCTTCGTTGGCCCGACCCTCGTCACGGCTTTCACCCTGGCCGAGCGAACAGCGCCCAAGGGGGGAATTCAGGTGGCAATGACCCTGATGTCCTCCGCAGTCACCATAGGAGTGTCGCTAGGAGCAGCAGTGGGAGGCTCGGTCGCGGACGTCGGGGGCTCCCACCCGACCTTCATGGTCAGCGCAGGGGTAGCCCTGGTGGTCCTGCTTATCGGCGCCTTCCTAGTGCTGAAACCGCGACGGACAAGCAGCGTGGTACACCCCTAGTCACCTTGTAGGATTGGCTCATCATGGCTAAGAAAGACAAGGCTGGCAGCGCAGGGCAGCCGAAGAAGCAGCGCTGGTATCACACGCTAATTGACGCTTACAAGGTCGTCAAACGTACCTACTCCTGGATTGGCATCGCACTGATCGGCGTTGCTGTCTTGTTCGTAGGGTTGGGCATCGTCTTCGGTATCCTCTGGCACCGTCCAATCTTCCTGCCGATTACCGGGGTTCTGTTGGCGATCACCGCGGACATGGTGCTCCTGTCCTACATGATTCGACCGGCCATGTACCGCCAGCTCGACGGGAAAATCGGATCCGTCTACGCGGTCATCTCTCAGATCCGCCGCGGGTGGGTTGTAGAGGAGGAGCCTGTCGCCGCCAACAAGTCTCAAGACGTGGTTTGGCGACTGGTCGGACGTCCCGGAATCGTGCTGATCTCCGAGGGGCCGACCAACCGTGTGCGCCCGATGATGGTCAATGAGAAACGTCGTATCGCCAGGGCCATATCCAACGTTCCGATTATCTTCATAGAAGTCGGGCACGGAGAGGGCCAGGTTCCCTTGTCGAAACTGAACCGGAAGCTGCGCGGGTTGAAGAAGGTTCTCACCAAGCAGGAAGTGCCAGCGGTGGCTAACCGCCTGAACGCCATTGGAAACCAGGGCATTCCAATCCCCAAGGGCGTGGACCCAACCAACGTTCGCGCCAATCGGAAGGCTCTTCGCGGCTAAGCGAATCACCACGCGAGGGGGGCATCGGAGCAGATCCGGTGCCCCCTTCGTGTGTCCAATCGTACGGTCAGATCCTGAGACCGATTTGATGAATACTATTCAGAGATGCGCATACTTTTCTGGTACTTATTCCAGATGGAGGCAAACCCATGCGTAAACTCGCACCCCTTGCCGGAGTCGCTGCAGCTGCGGCGCTAGTCCTTGCCGGATGTTCAGACCCGGGAACCTCGAAAACCACCGAGCAGTCCGGGGAAGCCCAATCAGAAGCAGCCGAGGAAGCCGAGGCCTTCGACGCTTCCAGCCTCGAGCCCGTCGCGGACATCGTCGCGATGGTGCCAGACTCCCTGGTGGACCCTGGAATGCTGACCAACGGCGCCTCTACCGATTACCCGCCCGGGGAGTTCCTGGCAGATGACGGTCAGACGCCCGTCGGCTACGACGTGGACATCGTCAAGGCCTTGGCCGCGGTGATGGGACTTGAGGGCGGGATAACTAAAACCGCCGAGTTCCCGACGATCATCCCGGCGCTCGGTACTAAGTTCGACGTAGGCGCATCTTCCTTCACCATCACCGCAGAGCGCATGGAGCAGGTGAACATGATCTCGTATCTGGAGGTCGGTTCGGCCTACGGAGTTGCTACGGGAAACCCGAAGGGATTTGACCCCGAAGACCCGTGCGGCGCCACCATTGGCGTTCAGACCGGCACCTTCCAGCAGGAGTACGCCGATGAACTATCCAACCAGTGCGTCGAAGAGGGCAAGGAGAAAATCGAGGTCAAGCCCCATACTCTCCAGTCCGACATCACGACGAAGGTTGTCGGCGGTCAGTACGACGCGACCTTCGCCGACGCCCCTGTGATCGGCTACGCATCCGTGCAGTCCGGCGGAGCAATCGAGCAGGTCGGGGAGACGATCGAGTCGGCGCCCCAGGGAATCGCTGTAGCTAAGGACGACGAGCAGCTCACTGCCGCAATCCAGGCCGCCATGCAGTACCTGATGGACGAGGGGTACCTAGACCAAATCCTCTCCGTCTACGGCGCGGAGGGCTCAGCGCTCAAGCAGGCCCAGGTAAACCCCTCCGTCTGAGCAGGCGGAGCCAGGCAACATGGGTGCTTCAAACACCAAAGTTGATCTGATCCACGCCCGGCCGGTCCCCCGGCCGGGCCGCTGGCTCGGTGCCGTCATCGTCGCCGTCCTGGTGGCGATGCTCATCAACACTCTGCTCACGAACCCCAATTTCCAGTGGAACCTGGTCGGACAGTGGTTGTTCTCCAAGTCGATCATGACCGGGGTTCTGTACACGCTGCTCCTCACCGTCGGGGCAATGGTTCTGGGGACAATCCTGGCCGTCACAATGGCGGTGATGCGGCAGTCGACCAATCCGATTCTCAAATACGTTGCGACCTTCTACATCTGGTTTTTCCGAGGAACCCCGGTCTACACGCAGCTAATCTTCTGGTCTCTGCTGCCCGTTCTCTACCCCAAACTCTCCATAGGCATCCCCTTCGGATACGAGTTCATCCAGTTCAACACCCTCACCCTGATCACGCCGCTATGGATGGCTGTGCTGGGACTGGGCTTCAACGAAGGCGCATATCTGGCCGAGATCATCCGCGCCGGAATCAACTCCGTCGACAAGGGCCAGTGGGAGGCCGCCGAGGCCCTGGGCATGTCCCGGTCGCAGATCATGGCCCGGATCATCCTGCCGCAAGCCATGCGAGTCATCGTTCCGCCGCTGGGTAACGAGACGATCTCCATGCTGAAGACCACCTCCCTGGTCTCCGCCATCCCCTTCACTCTTGAACTGACCTACCAGGCCTCACACATCGGTCAACGCCTCTTTGCTCCCGTCCCGCTCCTAATCGCCGCGGCGATCTGGTACCTGGCTGCAACTTCCATCCTCATGGTCATCCAGCACCACATTGAGAACTACTACGGCCGCGGATTCAACTTTGAAAGCGGCAAGAGAAAGCCCAGCCCGAAGGAGGCCTCCATCGAGGAGACCGACAGAGGACAGGCTAACTTGTTCCTGGACGTGACGCCATGACAGCTGCAACACCGAGACTGACAACCAAGAACGGCGTCACCTACAGGCAATATGGGGGCAAAACGCCCATGGTCGACGCGGAAGGCGTCCACAAGTTCTTCGGAGATTTGCACGTCCTCAAAGGCATTGACCTGACCGTGATGCCCGGCGAAGTGTGTGTTCTGCTCGGACCATCGGGTTCTGGCAAGTCAACTCTTCTGCGCTGCATAAACGAACTGGAGACCATCTCCGCTGGCCGCATCTGGGTGGACGGCGAGCTGATGGGCCTGCGGATCAAAGAACACGGCGGGAAGGAAACCCTCTTCCGTCTGCGCGACCGGGTTATTGCCAGGCAGCGGAGCCGCATCGGCATGGTTTTTCAGCGCTTCAACCTGTTCCCGCACCGCACTGCCCTTCAAAACATCACCGAAGCACCCGTGCATGTGCGCCATACTCCGAAGGAGGAGGCGGAAGCCACAGCGCGCAAGCTCCTAGCGCGGGTAGGTTTGGCCGACCGAGCAGATCACTACCCCAGCGAACTCTCCGGAGGCCAACAGCAACGCGTCGCCATCGCACGCGCTCTGGCGATGGAACCGGAACTGATGCTCTTTGACGAGCCCACCTCCGCCCTCGACCCGGAGCTAGTCGGTGAGGTACTCGCAGTCATCCAGGACCTGGCACAGTCAGGAATGACCATGGTCGTCGTCACCCACGAGGTCGGCTTCGCACGACAAGTGGCAGACCAGGTCGTGTTTATGGATGACGGCGTGGTCGTAGAGCGAGGCAC
>CAYFQC010000006.1:47897-52883 GCA_964345155.1 uncultured Actinomyces sp. | reverse complement strand
CTGGCTCTGATGGTCCTGTCGATGGTCGCCCTCGTGCTCACCGGGGTGAACGCGGGACTGGAAGTGTGGGTTCTTGCAGCTCTGGCCGGCGGTTCCCTGCGTTTATTCGAAGGGCCTCGAGGTGTAGAGGACGCAGCGTCGTACCTGGACCATTCGCTGGCTGCCGCGCGGCGGCTCCGACAGGTCAGCCATACTCCAGCCCACACTTCCGCAGGCCCGGCAGAACTCGCTTTGTCGAAGGCGCCGAAGGTTGAGTTTGAAGATGTCTCTTTTCAGTACGAGGGCGGTCGGCCGGTGCTCGAGTCCCTAAGCTTCGTCGCAGCCCCCGGGGAGCACGTCGCCCTGGTCGGTCCAAGTGGAGGTGGCAAGTCAACGGCCCTGCGCCTACTGCTGCGCTACTACGATCCCCAAGGCGGCCGCGTCCTGCTGGACGGCCATCCAGTTTCGGAGTACACCCTGGACTCCCTACGAGACCAGATCGGGATTGTCCCGCAGAAGACAGCGCTGCTGAACGCCACTATTGAGGAGAACCTGCTCCTGCGCAATCCTCGGGCCACCGAGGAACAACTGTGGCACGCACTGGACATCGCCCACCTGGCAGAGGATGTGCGGTCCATGCCCGATGGTCTCCGAACTGCCGTCGGGGAGGCCGGCGCCGAACTGTCCGGTGGCCAGGCACAACGCCTCTGTCTGGCCCGCGCACTGCTGACGGATCCAAAACTCCTCGTCCTCGACGAGTTCTCGGCAAACCTGAATCCGGAACTGGACCGTGCCATCCGAACCAGCCTGCGCAAGGAGCTCCCAGACACGACCGTTCTCGAGGTCACGCACACGGAGGAAGGCGCGGCGGACGCGGACCGGATCGTGGCGGTTGGCTAAACGCCCCACTCCACGGTCAGCCCCGGCTCGGCGACGATCCGTGTACCCGTGCGTCCCGAAAGGGTCCCTGCCACGTCATCGAGTGGTCCGATCAGTGCGGTCCCGCCACCACGCGCAAAGAGCGATGCGGCCTCAACCTTGGGAGCCATGGACCCAGCGGCGAAGCTCATGTCCGCCAAAGCGTCGGGGTGAGCCCTCAGGATGGGGCGTTGCGTTGGCAGCCCCCAGTCAGCCGCAACATAGTCAGCATCCGTCAAGATGAGCAGGACGTCCGCACCGAGATCGCGGGCGAGGACGAAAGAGGCGAGGTCCTTGTCCACCACGCCCTCCACGCCGCGTTCCGCACCCTCTTCGATAACGACGGGAACACCTCCCCCACCGGCAGCAACGACCACGTACCCGCGTGTCAACAGGAACTCCACCGCTTCGGTCTCACGGATGAGGATCGGCGCTGGTGAAGGCACTACCCTCCGGTAGTTTTCCCCATCCGCCCTGATCTGCCAGCCGCGTTTCTGTTCCGCCTTCCGGGCCGCGCCCACTGTCATGATCGGTCCAACGAACTTGCTCGGAAGCAAGAACGCCGGATCCTCCCGGCTGACCTGCGTCGTCGTTAGGACGGTTGCGACCTGACGGCCTTCCGGAAGCGCGTTCCGTAGACACGCTTGGAGTGGGTAGCCGATCATGCCCTGACTCTCAGCGCCCAGAATGTCCAAGGGGTAGGGGGCGACCTTGCGGTAGCTCAGGTTCTGCAACTCCAGCACCCCCACCTGCGGTCCGTTGCCGTGGGTTACGACCAGCTCGTTCCCGTCGGCTAGGGCGGCCAATTGCGGCACCACCGTATCCAGGTTGCGCCACAGCGCTTCAGCGCTTATCTTCTCGCCTCGCCTTGCAAGGGCGTTGCCACCCAGCGCCACGACCATCCGCATGGTTCAGACGGAACCGTGAAGTTTCATGGCGTTAACCTGGTCAACCCTCAGCTGGTGCCGTCCCCCCTCAAAGGGCGCGCTGAGCCACTCGTCCACTATCATCTCGGCCAGCGGTTCGGCGATCACCCGCGCCCCCAGAGCGAGGGCGTTGGTGTTGTTGTGAAGGCGTGACATGACCGCCGAATACGGTTCGGAGCAGACCACGCATCTCACCCCGTCCACCGAGTTAGCGGCCAAAGAGATGCCGATGCCCGTACCGCAGACGACGATGGCACGGTCGGCTTCTCCGCGCGCGACAGCTTCGGCCGCCTGCCTTCCATGCTCCGCGTAGCTGGTGGATTCCGGGGTGTAAGTTCCCAGGTCCACGGTCTCGTGTCCCAACTCGGCTACGTGTGCGGCCAGCGCATTCTTCATCTCCAGGCCAGCGTGGTCAGAGGCAAGCACAACTCTCATCGAAGCTCCTAAGTCCAGGGTTAGTCCAGCCTAGTAACATCTCGTCTGCCTCACGCGCGGACCTTCTGGCACTTTGCGACCTCAAATCCTCCGGCCAGCTCCAGCAGCGGATCAAACTCCTCAGAAATGACGATGCACTCTTCAACCGGAACCGCCTTACAGAAAGCAGTCTGACCGAATTTGGAGGAGTCAAGAAGGACGTAGGTGGCCTCACTCTGCTGGTGAACAATCCCCTTCTTTGCCGCCTCACGGAGGTCAAACGCGGTGATCCCGCCACGCTCGCTGAGCCCAGAGGCACCAAGAAAAGCCCTGTCGAAGAACAGGCCTCTAAGGGTGGCGTCCGTCCATGCGCCGCAGATCGAGGCTAGTTCCGGCACGTAGTCCCCCGGCAGGACGGTCAACTCAACCCCCCGCGGCGGCGACACGGAAAGGAGCCCGGTGTTGCTGGTGACCACCCGAACTGAAGTGCCCTCCAGGTATGGGAGCATCTGCAGGACGGTGCTTCCCGAGTCGAGATAGATGGTTTCACCATCCTGCACTTTCTGCGCAGCGAGGCTGGCAATCGCATTCTTCTGCGTCCCGTTCCTGCTCGCGTCCTGGCCGACACCGGCAGGCAATCCCGTGAGCCGCGAGTCGACCTGCACTAAGCCGCCCCTCAGTGCCAGGACTTCCCCGCGCTCCTGGAGGTGATCGACGTCTCGTCGGGCCGTTGAAGTAGAGACCCCCGCCTCCTTCGCGAGCTCGTCAATGGTCACGGTCCCCCGAGATCGGATGTACTCCAAGACACCCTGAATGCGCGCGTTTCTCTTCATGTATGACCGCTTCCCGTCGGACCTGGCGTAGCGTTCAACCGCAGTGTTGGGACCGCTACCAATGGCAGGATCACACTCTATAGCCAGCCTAGCGTTCTTGGCTGTGGAAACGAGAGCGCCCCCGACGATTGGTCGGGGGCGCCGTAGGACCAGACTGCTCCTCTAGCTTCTAGCCCTTAGACAGGCCCTGCTCTTTGCGGGCTACACGATTGGCGGTCAGGCGCGCAAGGGTCGTGTCCGCAATGGCATCCACGATGAGCGCCACTCCCACGAACTTGGACAGAGTTGCCCGGATCGTGCCCTTGTTCTCCGGACGTTGCGCCACAACCAGGAGCGCTGCCGCGACCGCTGCCTCACCGGCCGCAAGGAGAGGGATGAGCCACGGCTTGGTCTGCACGATGTGCGTGTAGGCATCCCAGAAGCTGGAACTCTTCTCTGCCCGGCGCTCGTCCAACAGGATGTCGACGCTGCGGCCGATCGCGTTGGAGATCCCACGAGCGTGATGGACTTTGGCCCCCGTGATCTGTTCCAAACTCAACCACCCGAGGAGGAACTCCCCGATCTGTGGATCCAGGCCAAGCGCTCGGACGAACCTGGTGACAGCGCCCGAGCCGCGCATCTTTGCGGCCTCAAGTGCCTCCTCAAGAGATACCCCTGGAACAGCCTCGTAAATAGCCCGTATGTCGCCCGCCGGCCCGACGAGTTCGTAGATGTTCTCCGGCGCCTCCTTGTCCCAGCCCTTCGCCCCGGCGACCAGGAGCTCATTCATCCCCCAGTTGTAGGTGATGACGCTTTCGGGGTCATCGTCAGGCATGAAGTGTGCGTGGAACTCATCTCCTTGCATGGTGAGCCGGATGACGGGCGCATCCCCGAAGGTCCAGCCCGATTTGCTGCCGGGCACCTGGGCCAAGAGGATCTGGCGGTCCTGGTCGTGGCCCAGCTCCGCCACGTCAACGCCCTCGAAAGCTGCAAGAAGCGGAATCGCCGAGGAAGGCGTGGCGCTCACTTCCGCGACCCTAATCGGCAGCGCGGAATGCTTCTCAGCCTCTTCTTCTTCCGCTTTACGCGCTTCTTCTACAGCGTCCGACTCCACGAACCGGTCGACCTGGATGTCACCTAGGCGCACTTCGGCCGAGAACTTCTCCGCGACCGATTCCGCCACCTCCTCCAGCGAAGGTCCGGGACGCACGGTCTTCCCTCTTTTCGAAAGCGTCCCCACGTAGCCCTCTTCGACCACCAGGTTGACTCCCACCAACTCAGGAGTGGCGTCGTACCACTCAAGCAGCGCAACGACTCCCTGAGATTTCAGTTCCTCCGCGAGCTTCATCGGATCCAGCGCGCCGGCAATGACCATGCCTTCGACCTTTGACCAGGTTCCTTCCGCCATCCCTCTTTCCTTCCACTCAGAGCTACTTGTCTAGGCCAATTGCAACACGTCCGCTGCCGCTTGTCTCCCCCTCGGCCTCCCCTTTGGAGAAACGGAAGGATTCGCTTGAACTTGCTGGAGCGTGAGAATTCGCCCTTACCGTAAACCTCTCGCCTAGCGCTTCGGCCACGTATAGGCTCCGAGGGCCGCGGCGTCTTGAGGAGGAACCAGTGAAGAAAATCGGATTCCTGTCTTTCGGACACTGGAGCTCCGCCTATGGATCACACACCCGCACGGCCGAGGATTCTTTGAAGCAAGCCGTCGATCTTGCTGTGGCAGCCGAGGAAATCGGAATCGACGGTGCGTTCTTCCGCGTCCACCACTTCGCTGAACAGCAGGCCTCTCCTGTCCCTCTTCTGGCAACCATCGCCGCCAAGACGACGCGTCTGGAGGTTGGGACGGGCGTGATCGACATGCGATATGAATCGCCCTTGTACCTGGCCGAAGAGGCAGGCGCCCTCGACCTGCTCTCAGACCAACGGCTTCAGCT
>CAYFQC010000006.1:0-47797 GCA_964345155.1 uncultured Actinomyces sp. | reverse complement strand
ACCTGGCCGAAGAGGCAGGCGCCCTCGACCTGCTCTCAGACCAACGGCTTCAGCTTGGAATCTCCCGCGGATCGCCGGAGACCGCCAACCGCGGCTACCAAGAGTTCGGCCACGTCCCCGAACGTGGGGACGCGTCAAAGATGGCACGTGAACACACAAGTCAGTTCCTCCACGCGATCGAGGGAAACGGGATAGCACGCCCCAATCCGCAGATGGTCCGCGGCGACGGCTTACTCCCGCTCACTCCGGTCTCAGAGACGCTGCGCCAACGCGTGTGGTGGGGCGCCGGAAGCCGTGACACCGCTATCTGGGCTGCCCAGCAGGGCATGCAGCTCATGTCCTCCACGTTGCTTTTGGAAGACCGCGGCATCCCCTTCGACCAGCTCCAGCTGGAGCAGATCGAAGCGTTCCTCAGCACCTGGAAAGAAACCGGTTGGGACTGGGCCCCCAAAACCTCGGTCTCCCGGAGCATCATTCCACTGACGTCGGTGGAGGCGGAAGCGTACTTCGCCCGTTCGGATGGTGGCGAGGGCGTTGGCTACCTTGACGGCCACAATTCCCGTTTCGGCCCGTCTTTCGTCGGCACTCCTGAAAACCTGGTCGAGCGCCTGCGCAAGGACGTGGCTCTTCAGGCAGCAGACATGGTCTTGGTGACCGTGCCGAACCAGTTGGGGGTGGACTTCAATGCCCACCTCCTAAAGGGGGTCTACGACATCGGGACGGAACTGGGCTGGCACTAGCCGGCCGGCGGCGCAGCCGAGCGCCAAGACCAGGAAGGGTCCCATACCTGCGCAGGTATGGGACCCTTCCTGTCGACTTCGAGCCGAGTTACATCTTCTTCCCAGCGGAGCCCAGCTGCTCACAGGCCTCCACGACGCGCGCAGCCATGCCAGCCTCAGCCGCCTTGCCCCAGGCGCGAGGATCATACTGCTTCTTGTTGCCAACCTCCCCGTCGATCTTCAGCACGCCCTCGTAGTTCTCATACATCCAGCCGGCAACCGGGCGGGTGAAAGCGTACTGCGTATCAGTGTCGATGTTCATCTTGATGACACCGTTGGCGACGGCCAGCGCAATTTCCTCCGGAGCGGAGCCGGAGCCGCCGTGCATAACCAAGTCGAACGGACGATCACCTTTGTCGAACGCTGCGCCGACCGCAATCTGGATCTCACCCAGGATCTCCGGGCGCAGCTTCACGGCTCCCGGCTTGTAAACGCCGTGAACGTTACCGAAGGTCAGGGCGGTCATGTAACGCCCCTTCTCACCGAATCCCAACGCTTCAACCGTCTTCATGCCGTCTTCAGCGGTGGTGTACAACTTCTCGTTGATCTCCGCCTTAACGCCGTCTTCTTCGCCTCCGACTACGCCGATCTCAACTTCGAGGACGGTGTGGGCCGCCTGGGACATCTCCAGCAGGCGCTGAGCGATCTCCAGGTTCTCAGCCAGCGGCACCGCCGAGCCGTCCCACATGTGTGACTGGAATGCGGGCAGACGGCCAGCCTTGACCTCCGCAGCCTCAATCTCAAGCAACGGGATGACCCAGGAATCCAGGTTCTGCTTCGCGCAGTGATCGGTGTGCAGGGCAACCGTAACGTCGTAGTTCTTTGCCACCTGGTATGCATAGGCTGCCATTGCCAGCGAGCCCGCAACGCGGTCCTTGATGGTGGAGCCGGACCAGTATTCCGCGCCGCCCACCGAGACCTGAATAATGCCGTCCGAACCCGCTTCCGCGAAACCCTGCAGAGCAGCGGTGAGGGTCTGGGATGAGGTCACATTCACGGCCGGGTAAGCAAACTTGCCTTCCTTAGCCCGGTCGAGCATTTCCTGATAGACCTCTGGAGTTGCAATTGCCACAAGGACCTCCTAATAAGCGATGCAGTCTGCATCCCGGTTAAGTCGAGACCATTCTTCCACAACCCTCCCGGCCTGAATTGGACCAAAAGTCCAAATGGCACTCAAACGGCTAGCGTTGCGAGGCCCACTTGGACACCCAAGCCCACATTGCAATTGCCGCCGCGTGACCCACATTCATAGACCGGGTGGACCCGTACTGGGTGATGTGCAGGACGTCCTCGCACGCCGCCGCCATTTGCGTGCTGAGTCCGCCTGATTCCTCTCCAAACACAAGTACGCAACCGCGCGGAAGCGAGTACCCCTCCAAGGGGACGGATCCGGGAATGTTGTCCACACCCAGTACAGTCAGCCTCCCGGAAACATCCCCCAGGAAACTGTCCACATCCCGGTGGTGGACCACGTTCAAATACCGATCGGTCACCATCGCCCCGCGCCGGTTCCAGCGTCTACGTCCAACAATGTGGACCTTTGACACGCCAAGCGCGTTCGCCGTCCGCACGATTGACCCGATGTTGAAGTCGTGGCCCAGGTTCTCAATCGCAATCTCATAGCCAAGCGATCTCCTGGCGATCTCCTCCGCGATTGCCGCCCTACGCCAGTACCGGAACTCATCCTCTACGTTCCGCGTATCGCCGCCGCGCAAGAGTTCCGGATCCCACCAGTCACCCTCAGGCCACTCTCCAACCCACGGGCCGACGCCCCGCTCATCGGCGGGTGACTCCGCGGATTCGTCGAAAACGGGCGAGGACGGCCGCTCCGTGGCGCCCGCCATCGCCGCTCTCTCCGTCCGGTCGCCGGCCGAATCCCCGCCCGGATTTGTGCGCGCGCTCACCGCGAACCCCCATATTTGAGTGATCTCTTCAGCAAAATTGCCCGAGTACCCCGCCGCAACTTTACTGTGTTGCCATGACACCAGAACTCAAGTCAGCAACCAGCGCAGTCGGCAGCCGCCAAATCAAGGCGTGGCTGACAGACATGGACGGCGTCCTCGTCAGAGAGAACGCGGCGATTCCTGGCGCGGAAAAATTCTTGGCAGCGTTGAAGAAGAAAGACCTGCCCTACCTGGTCCTTACGAACAACTCAATCTTCACGAACCGCGACCTCTCCGCGCGCCTTGCCGCTTCAGGCCTCGACGTCCCCGAGGACCGCATCTGGACTTCAGCCAACGCGACAGCAGCCTTCTTGCAGCAACAGTCCCCCGAGTCCTCCGCGTACGTCATCGGGGAGGCGGGGCTCACCACGGCACTCCACCAGGCGGGATACGTGATGACTGAAGTTGACCCGGAGTACGTCGTACTCGGGGAGACCCGCGCCTATGACTTCAATGCGCTCACCCGGGCCATAAGGCTGATTGACGGCGGTGCGAAGTTCATCGCCACCAACCCTGACAAGACTGGTCCCTCCCCGGAGGGCACTCTTCCAGCCACCGGCGCCGTGGCGGCGATGATCTCCAAAGCCACCGGCCGGAAACCATACTTCATCGGGAAGCCAAACCCCATCATGATCCGGGCGGGCCTGAACAAGCTGGGCGCTCACTCTGAAGACGCTGCGATGATCGGCGACCGGATGGACACGGACATACTGGCCGCCATCGAGTCCGGATTGCACGCCCACCTGGTTCTTACCGGGTCAACAAAACTGGCCGACGTGACCAACTACCCCTACCGTCCCGCCGCCATCCACGACTCGATCGCCGACGTTGTGAAGTGGGTGCGCGGCTAGTCGATGTCCACGATGACTGGGACGTGGTCGGAGGCACCCTTGCCTTTGCGCTCGTCCCGGTCGATCTGGGCTCCCGTTACGCGGGAGGACAGCGCCGGTGAAGCCAGCGCGAAGTCGATCCGCATGCCCTCGTTCTTCGGGAAGCGGAGCTGTTGGTAGTCCCAGTACGTGTAGTTGTCGGCGCGTCCGCGGGTCACTTCGGTGAAGCCCTCGTCCTCGAACGCAAAAAACGCGTCGCGTTCAGGCTGGGACACATGGGTGCGTCCCTCGAAGAACTCCCTGTCCCAAACGTCCGTGTCCAGCGGCGCGATGTTCCAGTCCCCCACCATCATGATCTGACGCCTCGGGTCGGCGCGGAGCTGCGATCCCATGTCGGCGCGCAATGCAGCAAGGAAACGCAACTTGTAGTCGTAGTGCGGGTCATCCAATTCGCGCCCGTTCGGAATGTACAGACTCCACAGATCGAAAGGCGCACCAGAACCATTCACCGTCACCCCGAGTGCGCGGGCTTCGACAACGGGCCCCTTCTTGGACTCCCAAACCGGCTGACCTGGGAAGTGGTTCCGCACGTCTGAAAGAGGAAGTCGAGACAGGACTGCGACCCCGTTCCACTGGTCGTAGCCAACCATCTCTATCTGGTAGCCGGCCGCCTCGAACGGCGCCGCCGGGAACTGTTCAGGCTTGCACTTGATTTCCTGTAAAGCCAGAACATCAATGCTCTCTCTTTGCAGGAAAGCCAAGGCACGATCGGCGCGAGCGCGGATGGAGTTTATGTTCCAGGTGGCAAGTCTCATGCGCCCAGCCTAACTAGAACTCTCGTATCTCCACCGGGCGGGACGCTTACCATGGGGCTATGGCTACAGCATTGGTTACCGGCGCTACGTCCGGCATCGGAAGAGAATTCTGCTGGCAGTTGGCAGCAGAGGGCAACGATCTGATCGTCGTTGCCCGAAACGAAGGGCGCCTTCAGGCCTTCGCCGAAAACGTGACCCGCGTTTACGGGGTGAACGTGGAGATCATGGCGGCCGATCTGGCTGAACCCGCCGAACTGGCTGCCGTCTGTTCACGCCTAGCAAAGCAGAGTGGCGATTTGGCGCCCGTGACGACCTTAGTGAATGCTGCTGGCTTCGGGTTCAAAGAACCGTTCCTCGACGACAGTTTCGAAAGCGAACTCTACGGACTGGACGTAATGGTCCGGGCGGTCATGGCCACCTGCTATTACGCCGGACGCACGATGCGCGATCTGGGTGAAGGCACGATCATCAACATCTCGTCTATCGCGGCCGACACCGGTATGGGTCCGTACTCCGCGCACAAAGCCTGGGTCCGCGCGTTCTCGGAAGGCCTGTATGAGGAACTGAAAGACAGCGGAGTCATGGTCACTGCAGTGATGCCCGGCCTCACGCACAGCGAATTCCATGAGCGGGCCGGGGGGGAGGCCTACTACGGCACTGCACCCGAGCTGCTGTGGATGACCCCAAAGCAGGTGGTCACCGAAACAATGGACGCGGTCAAGCGCAAGCAGCCCTTGGTGACGCCGTCACTCAAGTACAAGCTGATCTATCACACGACCAGGTTGATGCCTCGGTTCCTGGTTCGTTCCATAATGAACCACCTGCCGCACGCCTGACTCTCGGCTCCCGTCAGCCTGTCACGCCGCGTCCAGGATCTGTTCTCCCAGGGCGGGCCAGTTGTCTTTGTGCCACTGTCCGAATGGCTCCGACCCCAAGAACACCGCCGACACTTGCCGCTCTGGCTCAACCCACAGGAATGACCCGGACATTCCGAAATGGCCGAAGGTGGACGGCGCGGCGCTGGGTGGGGTCCAGTGTGGTTTCTTCCCGTCCTTTATCTCCACGCCCAGACCCCAGGCGTTGTTCTTCTGCATCCCATACCCCGGCAAAATCCCCCGCAGTCCCGGAAGTGCAACCGTGGTCAGAGCCGCGTAGGTTTTGCCCTCAAGTAGCTGTGGGTCCATAAGTTCTTCAGACAGGAGCGTCAGGTCAAGCGCGGACCCAAAACCTGACCTCGCTGGCGATGAAGGAACCGTGGTGGATCTCAGCCCCAGCGGCCTGGCGACCTGGCTGTCAATCCAGCGCGCAGTCGTCGCGCCGGTTACCCGCTCAAGATGGCGACCAAGCACGTCGAAACCCTGGTTGGAGTAAATGCGCTTGCGACCCGGCGATTCCTTGAAATCCGTTCCTCCGCCTTCCGCAGCCAGGCCCGAGGAGTGAGACAGCAGGTGCGCCACCGTGTACGGGTCGCCGTTTGGCGCTTGCCCTACCACGTGGGCGAGGGCGGTCATCCCTTCCTCCACTGCCCGCAGCGCAGCCAGGGCAGTCACGATCTTAGTTACCGAAGCGAGGGGAAACACCCGCGTTACGTCTCCCTGCTCCCAGATCACGCGGCCACGAGCATCAATCGCCGCGACCGCGTGATCGAAAGGAACCGGGTAACTATTCGACATCCGTCACCGCAGTGACTGTCAGGCCATCTCCGTTTTCATCCGTGGAGACGAGGACGGTCTGCCCATCTTCGACCTCGTTCGCCAAGATGAGAACAGCCAAACGGTCCCCGATCTCCTTCTGAACCAAACGGCGCAGCGGGCGAGCCCCGTAGGCCGGATCATAGCCGTGGTCCGTCAGCCAAGCCCGCGCCTCATCTGTGATTTCAAGTTCTATGCGACGCGAGCGCAGACGACGTGCCATCTGCTCAACCTGAAGGTCGACGATCTTCCCGAGTTCCTCCTTGTCGAGGGGGTCGAAGACCACGATCTCGTCCAAACGGTTCAGGAACTCAGGCTTGAAAGCAGAGCGAACCTCACGCATCACCGACTCGTACTTGCCCTCCTTAGACAAGTCGGGGTCAATCAAGTAGTGCGACCCGAGGTTCGAAGTGAGAATCAAGATGGTGTTTCGGAAATCAACCGTGCGGCCCTGGCCATCAGTGAGTCTCCCGTCGTCAAGAACCTGCAATAGGATGTTGAAAATCTCCGGATGCGCCTTCTCCACTTCGTCCAGCAGGACAACCGAGTAGGGGCGGCGACGTACTGCCTCTGTGAGCTGTCCGCCCTCGTCGTATCCCACATACCCGGGAGGGGCGCCGACGAGGCGAGCCACCGCGTGCTTCTCCGAATACTCGCTCATGTCTATGCGGATCATTGCGCGCTCATCGTCAAAGAGGAATTCCGCAAGCGACTTTGCTAGCTCCGTCTTGCCGACACCGGTGGGCCCGAGGAAGAGGAAGGACCCAGTCGGCCGGTTGGGATCCGAGACCCCGGCTCGCGAGCGCCGAACCGCGTCCGCCACCGCCCTCACGGCAGCAGACTGGCCAATAAGCCGCTTGCCTATCCACTCCTCCATCTCCAGCAGTTTCTCCGTCTCGCCCTGAAGGAGTTTCCCGGTAGGGATCCCCGTCCAGGACTCAATGACGGCGGCGATCTCCTGGGTTCCAACTTTCTCTGCGATCATCGGCTCCGAGGTGGTGGCCCGCTCCTCGACTTCCTCCAACTCCGCAGCGGAAATCTGGGCTTCGATGGCGGGTATCTCTCCGTTTTGGATGCGTCCCGCTTCTTCGTAGCGTCCCTCGCGAAGCGCGACGTCGAAGGCCGTTCGAAGCTCGTCCAACTGCGCACGGAGGTCACCGATCTTGTTGCGTCCCGCCTTCTCGTTCTCCCAGCGGGAGACGAGGGCGTTTAGCTCCTCCCCTTTCTCCGCGATGTCCTCGCGAAGTCGGAACAAGCGATCTTGAGTTGCCTCGTCTTCACCTTCCGGATCAGATTCCTCTAGGTAGGATTCCTCCATTTGCAGACGATTCAACGCGCGCTGCAACTGGTCGATCTCCTCGGGGGATGAGTCAAGTTCCATCCGCAGGCGCGAGGCCGCTTCGTCGATCAGGTCGATCGCCTTGTCGGGCAGTTGGCGCCCGGTTATGTACCGATCTGAGAGTTCGGCGGCTGCAACGAGCGCGCCGTCGGAGATAGTCACCTTGTGGTGAGCCTCGTATTTGGGGGCGATCCCGCGGAGAATCGCAACCGTGTCTTCAACCGAGGGTTGACCCACGAACACCTGTTGGAATCGACGCTCAAGCGCGGGGTCCTTCTCAATGTTCTCCCGGTACTCGTCCAAGGTCGTGGCTCCGACCATGCGCAGCTCCCCCCGGGCTAGCATGGGCTTCAGCATGTTCCCGGCATCCATGGACCCTTCGGAGGCACCAGCTCCGACAACAGTGTGGAGCTCGTCGATGAAGGTAATCACTTCGCCATCGGAGTTCTTGATCTCATCCAAGACGGCCTTGAGGCGCTCCTCAAACTCCCCGCGGTATTTAGCCCCGGCAACCATGGCGCCCAAATCCAAACTAATGAGGCGCTTGTTTTTCAGGGACTCGGGGACGTCACCTTCCACGATCCGTTGGGCTAGCCCCTCAACGACCGCAGTTTTCCCGACGCCTGGCTCGCCAATTAGCACCGGGTTGTTCTTAGATCGGCGCGACAACACCTGAACGACTCGGCGAATCTCAGAGTCACGGCCAATTACCGGGTCGAGCTTCCCCTCCCGGGCGATCTCCGTCAGGTCACGCCCATACTTCAGCAATGCCTGGAAGGTTCCCTCCGGATCCACGGACGTGATCGGCTCCGGCCGCAGACGTTCCAGTTGGTCCTCCAGTGCTTCGGGGGTGGCGCCGTCCCCGCGCAGGATCTTTCCCGCCTCAGAATCAGACGCGGCAAGGGCGATGAGCAGGTGCTCGGTGGAGACATAGGCGTCTCCCTTCGCCTCGGCGCGCTTCTGCGCGTCAGTTATGACGTTCATTAAGGCGCGGGATGTCTGGGGCTGCCCGACGGTGCCACCAGAGGTCTGCGGCAAAGCGACTAGGGCGGTACGCACCTGCGCACCAATCGAACCGCGCTGCACGCCCACTGCTGCAAGCAAGGAAAGGGCTATTCCCTCCGGCTGTTCCAGAAGCGCTTCAAGCAGATGTAGTGGCTCTACCTGCGGGTTACCCGCGGCCGATGCCATTTGAACGGCGGAGGACACGGCCTCCTGCGCCCGAGTTGTCAGTTTGGTACTCACCAGTTACCTCCCGGTCTCTCCACGGCTGAACTGCTGTTCGTGACACATATGAGCTTAGGCTGCCACCCGCGAACGTGCCCCGAGTGCGCCGTGAGATCCTGTAGCCATGAGCGAAAGCACCCACCCTGTTGCAACCCCTGACCCGCTGGAGAGACTGGCACCCGCATTCCTTGAGCAGATTGAGGGTGAAGACGCCTTAGCGTGGGTCCGCGACCAGAACAGAAGGACAGAGGAACACCTGTCCTCAAGCGCAGCTCCGTCGGTATCGGAGTTGGAGGAGGAAATTCTGGCTGTCCTGGAGGATAAGAGCCGCATACCGATGGCTTCGGTATCCGGCGGGCTGGCCTACAACTTCTGGACGGACGCGGAGAATCCGAGGGGGCTTTGGCGCCGGCAACCCTTGGAGGCCTATCTGGCCGGAAGTGACCGGTGGGAGATCCTGCTGGATGTGGACGCCCTCGCTCGGGAGGAAGGGAAATCCTGGGTATGGCACGGCGCCTCCATCGTCTACCCGGAACGTGACCGGGCCCTCATCTCTTTGTCCGACGGAGGCAGCGATGCCGACGAGACACGAGAATTTGACCTGGACGCTAAGAAGTGGGTCAAAGGCGGTTTCTACCGACCTGAGGCCAAGGGTTCACTTTCCTGGATCACCCGTGACCTGTGCTGGTTGGCCCAGCCTGACACCCCCGCAACGACTTCTCCTTCCGGCTACCCGCTGCAGGTTAGTCTTCTGCGTCGCGGTGAGCCCTTGCAGGAGGCAGAGCCCATTTTCACGGCCCAGCCAGAAATGATGGGGGCTTGGGCGGGATCCTGGAGAGACCGTCTAGGACGACGCTCCATGATCGAAGCCATGGAGGACTTCTACACCGCCGACCGCTATCTGGTTTCCGCCGATGCCGACCAAATAACCCGCCAGTCCTTGGAGCTGCTTCCCCTTCCACGTTCCGGAGAGACTTTCGTGTGGAACGAGTGGGCCGTGCTCTGGTTGCGTGAGGACTGGGAGCACGA
This sequence comes from uncultured Actinomyces sp., assembly GCA_964345155.1. Classification (GTDB taxonomy): domain Bacteria; phylum Actinomycetota; class Actinomycetes; order Actinomycetales; family Actinomycetaceae; genus Scrofimicrobium. The sequence continues at coordinate 38,144 of CAYFQC010000006.1, read as the reverse complement.
CGGACGAGCGTTCCCGGCGGGCGCGCTGTTGGCGTTCCAAACCGATGAACTCCTGACCGACCCCGAAGGTGCGCACGCCTGGCAGATTTTTGAACCTGACGAGCGCGAGGTACTGGAGGATGTCAAGGCCGCGCGCGACGCCCTCGTTCTGCAGGTGATTCGAGACGTGAACTCGAAAGTCGTGTGGGCCTCGCCGCCCTCGCCCGATAGCCCGACAACTTGGAACGCCACGGATCTGCCGCTCCCAGAAACCGGGGGATCAAGCATCGGGCGGACGGTGGCCGTGACCCCGCTTGCGCCCGCGGAAGAAAACCGGCTGTGGATGGTGGTTACCGGATTTGCTGAGCCGTCTTCACTCTGGTTGGTCGACCCCCTGAGGATTGGTCAGGACGACTACGCCCGCCGCGTGCGTTCCGTACCGCCGCTCTTCGATGCGCAGTCCCTGCAGGTGGAACAGCATTTCGTGACCTCGGATGACGGCACCCGCGTCCCCTATTTCGAAGTCCGAGACGCGGAGGCGGAGCTCCCGGCCCCGACGCTTCTCTACGGCTACGGCGGGTTCGATGTGTCGCTCCTCCCCTCATATTCGCCGGCGCTGGGGCGTGCCTGGTTGGAGCGCGGCGGCGTCTACGTCGTCGCCAACATCCGGGGCGGAGGAGAGTACGGACCGAACTGGCACCGCTCCGCACTCCGGGCGGACCGACACCGGGCGTATGAGGACTTCGCTGCCGTCGCGCGCGACCTCGTCCGACGCGGTGTCACAACGCGTGCGCAACTGGGGACGCAAGGAGGCTCAAACGGCGGCCTGTTGATGGGGAACATGTACACGCTCTACCCCGACTTGTTCGGGGCCGTTCTGTGCCAGGTACCACTGCTTGACATGGGCCGATACCACCATCTGCTGGCGGGGCACTCTTGGATCGCCGAATACGGCAACCCTGACGAACCAGAGGAATGGGAGTTCATCCACACCTTCAGTCCGCTGCACCAGTTCACCCGGAACATGGACCGCCCGCGTTTGATGGTGACCACTTCGACGAAAGATGATCGAGTCCATCCCTGGCACGCCCGCGCGTTCACCTATGTGGCGGAGGAGGCCGGTGAGGATGTGCTGTACTTCGAAAATATCGAGGGCGGACACGCGGGTGCGGCAGACAATCGACAACGCGCACACAACCAAGCGCTAGCCTGGGCGTTCCTGTGGGAAACGCTGGGCGCCAGTCGCGAGCGGTAGCGCGAATCTACCGCCCGTAACCGTAGCCGTAGCCGTAGTTGCGGGGTCGCATCGCGTTGCGCTGCTGGTTACGCCGGACAAGCCACACTATGCCCACGATCATCACGATGAACCCGGCGACTCCCACTGCGCTTGACCAGCCGAAGGCGCTCATGGATGCAGGCGCCAACCGGTCCAGAGTGCTGCCAGAGAGCACAACGATTTGATCGGTGCTGGCCAGACCCTCGCACGCAAGGGTGTACTCACCCGGGGTCAGTCCGCGGGCCACCAGGACGGCTCCATTGACTTCCTCGGTCATCTCTGCCGTTCCAGACGCGCCCGTGACCGTGCAGGAGATCGGGTCCGAGGAGGTGGTCAGCACCCCTACCGCCCCGGATTCGTCCACGACCACGGTGCCGCTGTTCTCCACGTTCATTGACTCTTCCACGACAGAGCTGATCCCAACTCCGCTGAGCAGAAGTGAAAACAGGGTGATCGGGGCGATCACCAGCATCATCACGGCTCCAAGGACGATGGTCCAGATAGGACCGGTACGCGAAGGCAGCGGTGCTGTGGCGCCTTGGCCCGCACTGAACGGCCCCGAACCGGGCTGGCTGGCGGGGGAATACGCCTGCTGGGACGGCTGCGCATTCTGCCGCGCGTACGGTGTCTGCGCTCCGGCCGGCCAGCTCTCACCCCCGGAAGTGTATGGGTTAGAAGCTGGCTGCTGAGGACCGGTTTGTCGCGAACCCGGAGTCTGGGGGGTCTGTCCGTACGGGGACTGGGGGTTGCCGGGAGCGGACCCGGAGGATTGCCCGTACACCGGCCATGGGGACTGCGACGGCTGCTGGTCCCCGCTCTGGCCGTATGTGGGCCAAGGGTTGGGGTTTCCCTGATCGTTGCTCATCTATGCGTCCTCTCCGGCTGCGGCTTCGCCTCTGCGTATGCCCAGCCTGGCACTACCGCTGCGCGGCGGCCAGTCTCTCCCGGCGCAAGCGTTCCACGCCTGCGACCTCCAGTTGCTCGATCTCGTTCAGTTCAACGCCGAGGGCCTTTGCCAGCAGATAGTCCGCCAACTGCGGGTTTCGAGCCAGTGCGGGCCCGTGAAGATATGTTCCGATTACGCTGCCCTGCACGGCCCCTTCGAGACCTGCGCCGACCCCGTTGCCAACCCCCGCAACCACGCGCCCGAGTGGGGCCGCTTCCGCCCCGAGGGCGGTGGCGCCGCCGTGGTTCTCGAAGCCGGTGAGGACCTCCGTCAATCCGGGAAGGAGCGGCTCCTCCACAAGTTCGCCGATTGCGCGCTGTCCGCGCGGCGTGGTGACTACGTCCAGAAGACCCAGGCCCTCAACCTGGTTGCCACGCGCGTCCGTGTAGGTCTGGCCAAGCACCTGCAGTGAAGCACAGATAGCCAGCACCGGCGCCCCTTTGTCGGCACCGTGCACCAGACCCTTCTGGCCGCGAAGCCTCTGGGCGGCCAGGGCCTGCGCCGTGTCCTCACCGCCGCCCAGCGTGTAGACGTCAAGTTCAGAGGGTATGGACTCGGTTAGCCCCACGGTGACCACCGTGGCCTTGAAACCCCTCCGGCGGGCTCGCTCCGCAAGGACCAGAGCGTTTCCGCCATCCCCATAGGTGCCCAGGACCTGCGGGTAGATAACTCCGATGCGGAGCGTCGTGTCACTCACCGGATCTCCCTTCGATCCTTTTCTTCAGGTCCCGGAATGCAGTGTAATTCGCCAGAACCTGGACCGGGCCGGGCCGCATCGAGCGTATAGCCTCCACCGGATCGTCAATCGAGACGGCCTCGATGCCGTCGTATTCCAGGCGAACAGCCAGGTCCGCGACTCGCTCTCCGCTGGCCACAACTCGACTTGCGCCAAGTTTTCGGATCGGAGCAAAATCGACGTCCCAGAGCCAGGACAGATCCTCCCCGTCCGGTTCCTGCCCGTTCACCGCAATGACGACTTGACGCGTGTTTGGGGAAACTGCGCTCTGTGCTTCCTGCCAACCGGCAGGGTTCTTTGCCAGCAGAAGATTGGCTGAGCGACCATCCACGTTGTAGGTCTGGTAACGGCCGGCAACTGCTCTAACGCCCTCAACAGCCTTCAAGGCGCGCACGGGTTCAGCGCCGAGCGCGACTGCGGCTGCCACTGCCTGCGCTGCGTTCCCGCGGTTGGCGCGCCCCGGCAAGCGAAGCGTCAGTGGATGGTGGAACCCATTGGGTCCGTGGAGTTCATGGGCCAAGGATCCGTCCTCGCTGGTCAGCCACCAGTCGGGGTTGGGACGTTGGAAAGTCTCATCGTCCTCGACCGACCAGGCGTCCCCTTCACGGATCACCAGTGTTCCGGTGCGGGGGAAAGAAGTGGCGTCGTCTTTCCACGGCGCGCCGGCCGCAACCCAGACAACTTTCCTGGCGTCCCAGGCAGCAGAAACGATTAGGGGGTCGTCGCAGTTAGCAACGATCGTGGCTTGGGGGGAAAGATTCACCGCCTCCCGCAGCCGCTTCTCAACTGTGCCGATCTCCCCTACCCGGTCCAGCTGGTCGCGGGAGAGGTTGAGCAGCACGATCACCTGGGGCTTAGTCCGCGCAGCGACGGCCGGCAGGTTCATCTCATCGACCTCCAGGACGGCGAAAGGCGCTTCGCGATCGGTCATCAGCGCCGTCGCCACCCCTGTAAGCATGTTGTCCCCGCCCAGGTTGGCTCCGACCGGGCCGAGGGTAGAGACTGCTTGTGCAGTCATTTTCGTAGTTGTGGACTTGCCGTTGGTGCCAGTCACCAGGACGGTTTTCTTGTTGCGAGACAGCACCTGGATGAGCTCGGGTTCCACCTTCAAAGCCACATGGCCACCGAACATGCCGCCTGCACCGCGACCCAAGATCTGGGAGGCACGCCGCGCCCCCAAACCGAGCGTGGTTGCAATCCCGGCCCGGAGCGGAAGCCTCCGAGGTGGCAAGTGGAATCGTCGCATCCTGGCTCCTGCTCTAGCTTGTGCGTAGTAGTTGGCGGAGGCGCAAAGCCGCCAAAAGCTGCCATCCGGTGAGGCCCGGCCGCGCGAGAGCACGACCCGAGGGACGAGCTAACTGTACTGTGTTGGTCCGATTTACTTCCTGCGGCGAAACCGACAGCCCAGGTGGCACCGGAAGCTTCCTCTCTTGGAACTGAACTTTCCCTTCCGAGTCAGCAGTGAAAACGCCCGACCGAGACTTGCGGCGCACCCGCAGTTCCGACGCCAGCTCCTCAAGTTGCTTCTGCAGCTCCTGCAGCTTGTCCTCTAGATCGAGGACCCTCTGGACGCCAGCCAGGTTGATGCCTTCGGTCTGGGTCAGCTCCTGAATGTGGCGCAGCCTCTCCAGGTCTGCAGGGCCGTAGCGTCGGCCGCCCCCTTTTGTGCGTCCGGGAGTAACCAGGCCCAGCCGGTCATACTGCCTCAGCGTCTGCGCATGCATTCCAGCCAGGTTCGCGGCCACAGACACCGTGTAGGTGGCCCCGTTTGGTGAACCTGGCTGGGCATGCGGCCGCTCTCTGGTCATTTCGAAGCTGCCGCCTTGAGTGCCTCACGCGGATCCCAGTCAGACAGCGCCTCGCGGAGCTGCTCCACTGCTTGGACAGCCTGCTCAGACAACTGCGGCGGAGTCGCTATTTGGAGCTCCACCAGCACGTCCCCCTGTTTGCTCCCCTTCTTGACTCCCCTGCCCCGTAGTCGCAGGACGCGCCCAGACGAGCTGCCTGCCGGGACCTTCACGCCTACGGAAGTCCCATCGGGCAGCGGAACATCCACCTTGGCACCCAGGGCCGCCTCGGGATAGGAGACAGGTACCTTCACCCGGAGGTTGGATCCCTCCATCGAGAAGACAGAGCTTTTCTCCACCGTTACCTTGACCACCAAATCACCGGCGGGACCACCGGCAACGCCGGGCTGTCCCTTGCCTCGCAGACGTATTTTCTGTCCGTCGCGCACGCCCGCGGGGATCCGCACCTTCATCGTCTTACCGTCGAGGGCGAACTGCAGCGTTTCTCCCTGGTACGCCTGTTTGAAACTCAGCGTGGTGGAAGTGGTGAGGTCCGCGCCTTTTTGGGGCTGGGGGGCCGCGTACTGGCCGCCGAAACCGCCGAAGGGCGAACCACCGCTGGCACCTTGCTGTGCGCCCCCGAATCCGCCACCGAAAAGAGAGGAAAGGATGTCGTCGGCGCCGAAACCGCCGCCTCCCGAGTTCTGGAAGCGCACTCCGGGTCCACCTTGGCCACCTCCGAACATGCCGCCAAACATGTCCTCAAAGCCGCCGCCTGCTCCGCCCCCTGTGTAGCGCGGTCCTCCCGCACCCATGGCGCGGATAGCGTCGTAGCGTTCGCGCTGCTCTTTGTCGGAGAGCACCGCGTAAGCCTCCCCTATTTCCTTGAACTTCGCCTCCGCCTTGGCGTCTCCCGCGTTCTGATCAGGGTGCCATTTGCGCGCAAGCTTGCGGTATGCCTTGCGGATCTCTTTGTCGTCGGCTTTCTTGTCCACGCCGAGGACCTTGTAGAAGTCTTGATCCAGCCAATCTTGTTCGGCCATGAAACTCTCCTTTCCGCTCGGTCCTACGCTGGGTTGTCGACGATGACCTTAGTAGGGCGCAACACGCGTTCTCCCACCCGGAAGCCGGGCTGGAGCACCTGACTGATGACTGCCTCTTCCACCTCCGGGTTGGTGTTAGCTATCAGGGCGTCGTGGAGGCTCGGGTCAAATACATCACCGACCGCACCAAACTGTTCAAGGCCGAAACGGGAAGACAAGATGTCCTCAAGCTTGTCGGCGATGGAGGCGAAGGGCCCTTCGGCAAGTTCGCCTGCGGCCCGCGCTGCCTCAATGTCGTCCAGCACGGGCAGAAGAATCTCCACCACGTCCTCCTGCGCCGCAGCCTTGCGCTTGGCAGCCTCATCTTTGCTTCGACGAACGTAAGCGCCGTACTCCTGGCGCACGTTGTAGATCTCCGCACGTGCACGCGCAAGCTCGTCTTGCGCGTCCTCTAGGCTCTTCTGAGCTTTCAACAGTTCCGATCCGTCTCCGAAGTCCTCCTCGAAAGCCTCAAAGCCGGCCGCGGCATCGTCCGCCGTCTCCCCGGCGAACCGGTCCTGACCACCCTCCGGCTGCGCACTCTCGGGGGCCATCTCGTCTTTATTCTCTTCGCTCATCTCTCATCTCTCAGGTCTTGTGGCGCCAAATCTCCCGGGTCCAAACCGCGGGCAGACGCGGAGGGGGCCGCACACGCGACCCCCTCCTCTCATGAACTACTGACGGTACTTGTCAGCTGCTCTTCCTACTTGGCGTCGTCGTCCTCGACAATCTCAGCGTCGATTACCTCTTCTTCGGCGTTGACATCGTCCTGGCTGGGGAGCTCTTCCTCTGCGGCCTGAGCTTCAGCTGCCTTGTAGACTTCCTCACCGATCTTCATTCCGACCTCGTTCAAGTGATCCAAGGCCTTCTTCACTGCGTCGGTGTCGTCACCATCCAGGGCGCCCTTTACCTCGTCGATAGCGGTCTGAACCGTCTTCCGAGTGTCTTCCGAGACCTTACCCTCGTTCTCCTTCAAGAGTTTCTCGATCGCGTAGGCCGTCTGCTCTGCGACGTTCCGCGTCTCCTGCTCCTCGCGGCGCTTCTTGTCCTCTTCTGCGTGCTCTTCGGCTTCCTTCACCATCCGCTCAATGTCCTCGGTGGGAAGCGCGGAACCGCCGGTGATAGTCATCGACTGTTCCTTGTTGGTGCCGCGATCCTTGGCGGAGACATGCACGATGCCGTTTGCGTCGATGTCAAAAGAGACCTCAATCTGCGGCACACCGCGCGGCGCCGGGGCAATGCCCGTGAGTTCGAAGGTGCCGAGTGGCTTGTTGTCACGAGTGAACTCACGCTCACCCTGGAAGACCTGGATGAGGACCGAAGACTGGCCGTCTTCCGCTGTGGAGAACACTTCGGTTGCCCGCGTCGGAATAGCTGTGTTGCGCTCAATCAGCTTGGTCATCACGCCACCCTTGGTCTCAATACCCAAGGACAGCGGGGTCACGTCAATCAGGAGCACGTCACTGCGGTCACCCTGCATCACACCGGCCTGGAGAGCAGCGCCGATGGCCACTACCTCATCCGGGTTCACCGTGCGGGTGGGCTCCTTGCCGCCGGTTAGCTTCACGACCAGGTCGTTCACAGCCGGCATACGCGTTGAGCCGCCGACGAGGACGACGTGATCGATGTCAGAAACCGCGACACCGGCTTCCTTGATGACGTCCTTGAAGGGCTTCTCCGTACGGTCAAGGAGATCCTTTGTCATGTCCTCAAACTTTGCGCGGGTCAGCTTCTCATCCAAGTGGATCGGGCCAGCCTCACTCATGGAGAGGTACTGCAAGGAGATGGTTGTGGTGGTCGCGGTGGACAGCTCACGCTTAGCCTGCTCGGCGGCTTCCTTGAGCCGCTGCAGAGCCACGGGATCCTTACCCAAGTCCACGCCGGTCTTGGACTTGACCTGCTGGATCAGCCAATCGACGATCCTCTGGTCCCAGTCGTCACCGCCCAGTCGGTTGTCTCCTGCGGTTGCACGGACCTGGATGGTGGAGAACCCGTCTTCATCTTTGGCGACCTCCAAGAGGGACACGTCGAAGGTGCCGCCACCCAGGTCGAATACCAAGATGAGTTCTTCTTCTTTGCCCTTATCCAGTCCGTAGGCCAAGGCTGCCGCAGTCGGCTCGTTGATAATACGCAGGACGTTTAGACCCGCGATCTGACCGGCGTCCTTGGTTGCCTGACGCTCAGCGTCGTTGAAGTACGCGGGAACCGTGATCACCGCGTCCGTGACCGGAGTGCCCAAGTATGTCTCCGCGTCATGCTTTAGCTTCGAGAGAATGCGGGCGGAAATCTCCTGCGCCGTGTACTCCTTGCCGTCTACGCCCTGCTTCCAATCGGTGCCCATGTGCCGCTTCACCGAAGAGATTGTCCGATCCACGTTGGTCACTGCCTGGCGCTTGGCGATTTCGCCGACGAGGACCTCTCCGCCCTTGGAGAAGGCGACCACAGACGGAGTGGTGCGCGCACCCTCCGCGTTCACGATGATCGTGGGTTCCCCACCTTCCAGCACCGCCAGCGCAGAGTTGGTGGTCCCCAAGTCAATACCTACTGCTCGACCCATTAGTCGTGCCTCCTATTTTCAAGTTCATCTTCTGTTTCCTGAGCCCAAGCCCGGTTCCCCAAGACCTTGAGCCTTATGCACTCAAGTCTAAGAGTTGAGTCGCACGCACGCAACCCCCATTTTGAAGATGTTGAGCGTCTACGACTCAACTTGGGCCACGCGGGGTTCGACGAGCTGCGTATCCGCTGTTCACGTCCGGTTTAGAAGCACTGGCTGGCGCGGGGACGGATTCCCTGGGGATTGGGGTTGTAACCTTGGGAACCAGGTGTTGACAGCCACCTGCCAGCAACGCATGCAAGGGGAAGAGACGATGTCCGTATCAGAAGTGCAAGAGGTGAGCCCGGAACTGGTGGAAGCTTTCGAACGGCTAATTCCGCAGTTGTCTCGATCGGCAAAGCCAATGGGCAAGAAGAAGCTGAAGAAGTTCCTGGCCCAACCGGATGTGTTCCTATTCGTATACCGCGCCGTGCCCACGGGTGAGGAACCGGTTCCAGGACTGGACCCGATCTTGGGGATGTTGACCCTGGTGACCTTCGACATCCCCACCGGCAAGCGCGCGTGGATTGAGGACGTGGTCGTGGACGAGGACGCGCGCGGCCAAGGCGCAGGGCAGGCACTCGTAGAAGCAGCCATTGCCAAGGCGCAGGAGGTCGGGTCCGTGACGGTCGACCTCACCTCGCGTCCCTCGCGGGAGGCGGCCAACCGACTGTATGTGCGGTGCGGATTCAAGCCGCGTGAGACCAACATTTATCGCTACCAGAACTAGGTGATTCCCTTGACCAAGCAGACGTCTCCGGCAAGCCAGGGAGCCGACTCTGCGCCCCGTACGACTGAGAGCTTCTCTCATCGATACGCAGACTTCCTGTCGTCCAGCCCGACCTCTTACCACGCTTCACAAGCGGCCGCCGACCGCCTGAGCCGGGTCGGTTTCCAAGCCCTAAAGGGGGAGGAAGACTGGCCAGCCGAGGACGGCGCCTTCTTCCTACGAATCGATGGCGCCCTCATCGCCTGGATCCAGTTCAAAGACGCGGATGGTTTCTCTGTCGCCGCTGCTCACACGGACTCCCCGGCTCTCAAGCTGAAATCTCGCCCCCAGCACACGACAGCTGACGGGTGGCAGCAGCTCATGGTGGAAACATACGGCGGCCTGCTCAACAATTCTTGGCTGGATCGCGAGCTGCGGATCGCGGGCGCCGTAAGGGACCGCCACGGCAACACCGCCCTCGTCAGTTCCGCACCCATCGCCCGCATGTCACAACTGGCGCCCCACCTCGGGCGATCGGTAAACCAGGATGGCGTCGTCCTCGACCCGCAGAAGCATATGCAACCGGTCTGGGCGGTGGACCACCCCGAGATCGACGTCATGGAGGAAGTCGCGCGGTTAGCCGGCCTGTCTTCGCCGGAGGAGATCCTGGCTTCGGAGCTCTTCCTCGTTCCTTCCGAGGCGCCAGGCTTCTTCGGCTTCGAGGACGAATTCCTGGCCGCAGGCAGGCAGGACAATCTCTCCTCTTGCTTCGCCGGCCTGGAGGCGCTGGTCGACGCCTGGCAGAGCCACCCGCGCGGTGACTCAGAGATGCGATGGCCTTCAAGGAGAATGCCGGTGCTCGCCCTGTTCGACCATGAGGAGATCGGGTCGGAAACCTCCACGGGCGCCCGAAGTTCGCTGCTTCCACGCCTGTTACTCCGCGTCGCGAACAACCTCGGCTCCGACACCGACGGCTTCCAGCGCATGCTGGCGCGCACCACCTTGATCTCTGTGGACGCTGCCCATGGGGTGAATCCCTCATACCCGGAGATGCATGATCCGCTGGTACGGCCGATGCTGGGAAGGGGGCCGGTGTTGAAGGTAGACGCAGACCAACGCTACGCAACCTCACTTGATGGGGTCGCCATGTGGCGGGAGGTTTGTTCAAAAGCAGAAGTGCCGAACCAAGACTTCGTGATGAACAGTTCGATGCGAGCTGGATCCACTGTTGGGCCCGCGCTGTCAACGGCGCTGGGCGTGGCAGCCGTGGACGTCGGTATCCCGCTGCTCGCAATGCACTCCACACGGGAGATGAGCCACGTCGAGGACCCCTACTTCCTGGCCAAAGCCATCGGCTCCTATTGGACACGAATGTTCACCGACTAGTCGCCTGAGAGGCCGAAATGCGGATAGACCTATGGCTTTGGGCCACGCGACAGTTCAAGTCCCGTTCTCTGGCCACCGCCGCGGTCCGCGCTGGGCACGTCCGCATCAATGACGTCCCCGTGAAGGCCTCGGCCAAAGTCAGTATCGGGGACACCGTCCGGATCCGAGTTCAAGGCTTTGACCGGGTTCTGGAGGTCAAAGAACTCCCGCGAACCCGGCTTGGCGCTCCGCTTGCCCGGGAGTGCTACGCGGACCACTCCCCGCCCCGCCCTCGCCTGAATGGTGCAATCCCGCTGCGAGACCCCGGCAGCGGCAGGCCCACCAAGAAGGAGCGTCGCCAGTTGGAGGCTCTCCGGGGAGAGGAGTGGGCCCGGCACTCAAGAAGGTGACTGCGACTGCCATTCGGCTAGGGCGGCCAGCGCGGCAGACCAAGTACCGAACCGTTGTCTAACTGTGGACCCGGACGGCACCCTCCGATCCGAACCACATGTGCGCGCCCACTCGGAGTAGCAGGCGTACGTGGCGCGCTTCCCCGCCACTTCTTCCACAGCCAGGAAGTCGGACAGGGCCCGGAAGAAGTCCTCCTCCTGGAGCTTCCCCGACCCCCTGGGACGTCCCTGCCCCTCGGCCTCCACGCCCAGGTTCCGCATAGCGGTTGCCCAGGACCCCGCGCCCAGCCGAGCCGCTATTGTCTGGGCACCCGGCGGCCAGGCCGCACTCCCGGGCCGGTGCGGACGGGAGTTCGAGCTGGCAAGCCTGCGCCTCTCTTTCTCGTAGCGCCCCAAGGACAGGTTCAGGACCTTGTCGGCGCCGATGACCCGATCCCGAGCTTCTAAAGCCTTCTCCAAGATCTGATCCGTCCGCCCGTCGTAGCGTTTCTCGATCTGTTCGCGGGCCCTACGGGACACGACCACTTCCACGCGCCTGGAGCGACTCCGCGCAGTGGCGGGGTCCTTCGATATAAGGCCCAGCATCTGAGCGACCACGGCCCAGAAGCCGAGTTCTACGGCTTCCCTTGACAAGCTGGCTCCACGAACACGCGCACTACCGGTTGACGGCTGCTCCGAGCTCTTAACTGCGGGGTCCGAATGGCTCTCCCCGTAATCTGGACGTCCCTGACTGCTCGGACTGATGCCTGTGGCGTGGCCCACCGATCATCCCCTCCTGCATTGTTGCTCGACTCTAAGGATTGCGCACACACCGTTATTTCGCTACACGGACACCAGAAAATGAGTGACGCCTGTGTGCGCTTCTTCACGGCCGGCGTAAGCGGGCCCGCGGAAGACCGAATCGGCGACTCTGAATGTCGAGTCGTAGGCTAGCGTTGCTGAATCACCCACCGGAATGGAGGAATCTATGCTCTGGCGGATCAGCCGTTTCTACCTGCGCAAACACTGGGTGGAGCTGTTGGCTGTTATCGCTCTCCAGACCGTCTCCACCGTCGCAGCCCTGTATCTGCCTGACCTGAACGCCGCCATTATTGACGAGGGCGTAGCACTGGGCGACGTTGACCGAGTATGGCACCTGGGTCTGGTGATGCTGGCGGTGAGCGGCGCCCAAGGTATCAGTGCAGGCTTCGCGGTTTACCTGTCTGCCCGGCTTGCTATGGGTCTGGGTGAGCACCTCCGGCAGGAGGTCTTCGACAAGATCCAGTCATTCTCCAGCCGTGAGGTCCATACCTTCGGCGCTCCCTCTTTGATCACCCGGGCGACGAATGACGTCCAACAGGTCCAAATGGTCGTCCTCATGATCTTCAACTTCATGATTTCCGCCCCCATCATGGGGATCGGTGGCATCGTCATGACGCTCAGGATGAACGCCAAACTGGCCAGCCTCTTAATCATCGTCGTGCCTCTGATCGCCGTTGTGGTCTCCATCGCCTTCGTGATCTTGAACCCGCTGTTCCGCAGCCAGCAGGGCCGGATCGACCGGATGAACACGGTTTTGCGCGAAGAACTCAGTGGCATCCGGGTCATTCGCGCGTTTGTCCGCCAAGACGAGTTCCAAGACCGCTACACAGGCGCCAACGATTCGTTGAAATCAGTCGCACTGCGCATAGGCGCCGTGTTCGCAGTCATGTTCCCTCTCCTGCAACTCATCTTCTCCCTGGCCACGGTGGCCGTGGTCTGGTTCGGGGGACGCCTCGTGGACTCCGGCAGCATGGAGATTGGGGCTCTTCTGGCGTTCATTTCCTATTTCGCGATGATCTTCGGTGCGACCATGACAGCCTCCATGCTGTTCTTCATGCTGCCAAGAGCCGCAGTGACGTCGAAACGCATCCACCAGGTCCTCTCCACGGTTCCACAGATACGCGATCCCCAGACTCCAGTCGCTCTGCCCGCAGACCCCTTGTTCTTCTCCCTGAGGGATGTCACGGTGCAGTACCCGGGGGCGGAAGAGCCCGTTGTTACGGAAGTGAGTGCCTTATTCGCACCGGGCACCGTTTCCGCGATTGTTGGGTCTACAGGCTCTGGAAAGTCGACGCTGGCTAATCTTCTGCCTCGCCTGATGGATCCTTCCTCGGGCGCCGTCCTCGTCGGTGGCATCGACGCGCGCGAAGTGGACCCAGGTCAGTTGCGCTCCCGCATCGGCTTCGTTCCCCAAACGGCGTACCTCTTTTCTGGCACCGTCGCTTCGACGGTGTCGGGCGAGGACGACCCGAGCGAGGATCAGCGCGAACGCATCCGCCGAGCACTCCGGGGGGCGGCCGCCCTCGACTTCGTGGAAGCGTTGGAAGGGGGGCTGGATGCACGCGTGGAGGCCGGCGGGAAGAACTTCTCCGGCGGTCAAAGGCAGCGTCTGACCATGGCGCGAGCCCTTTACCGCGAGGCCGACCTCTATGTCTTTGACGATTCTTTCTCCGCGTTGGACTATGAGACAGACGCGAAGATACGCAATGGACTCCGCTCCTACGTGGGAGACGCGGCCGTGCTGATCGTCGCGCAGCGGGTGGCAACGATCCGACATGCGGACCAGATTCTTGTCCTAAACGAGGGTCGCCTAGCCGCCGTGGGGACGCACACAGAACTGCTGGAGAGCAGCCCAACTTACCGGGAGATCGTCGAGTCTCAACTCTCAGATGAGGAAGCAGCATGAGCGGGCACGGGCCCAGGGGGCCGGGTGGACGTCCACCGGCCAGAGCCAAGGACTTCAAAGGCACCTTCCGGCGCGTAGCTGGAATGCTCGCTTCCTACAGGTGGATGCTGGGGGCCGTCGCGCTACTCAGCGTGGCGGGAGTTGCCCTTTCAGTGCTCGCACCTCGAGTCCTGGGATACGCAACCAACGTCGTGTTCAACGGCTACATCTCCTCTCAGTTCCCGGCAGACATGACCAAGGAAGAGGTCATAGCGCAGTTGGAGGCGTCCGGTCAGCAGACCATGGCGGACATGCTGCGCCCAATGAATGTGACACCCGGGGCCGGGATCGACTTCACCGCCCTCGCGCATCTCCTCTTGATCATCGCGGCGATATACGTGGGGTCAGCATTTCTCACTTGGGGCGCCAGTCAAATCGCGCGGCTGGTCGTTCAGAACACCGGATGGAAGCTCCGGCAACAGATCCAGGACAAGATCAACCGGTTGCCCTTGTCCTACCTGGACCGCCACTCGCGTGGCGACATCCTTTCCCGCGTGACCAACGACGTCGACAACGTCACGCAGACGTTGCAGCAGACAATCACACAGTTCTTCTCCGCCGTGCTCACGATCATCGGCATCACGGCAATGATGTTCACAATGTCCTGGTCGCTTACGCTGATCGCGCTGTTCGTCCTGCCCCTCGGCGCGGCTATCGCCGGCGTGCTGATGCGCAAGGCTCAACCGCACTTCCGCAGCCAATGGAAAGCCACAGGTGGGCTGTCCGGAACGGTAGAGGAGACGACAACCGGCCACGAGGTCGTGTCGCTCTTCAACCTCCAAGACAAGTATGAGGCAGAGTTCCAGAAAGAGAACCGCAAGCTCTTCCAAGCCTCTTTCAAGGCCCAGTTCATCTCAAGTCTTGTCAACCCAGTAATGAGCCTGGTGTCCAATCTGTCCTACGTGGTGGTAGCCGTGGGAGGCGCGGTGATGGTAACCGCCGGTTCGCTGACCATAGGAGAGGTACAGGCGTTCATTCAGTACTCCCGGCAGTTGACGCAACCTGTCGGACAACTCGCTTCCATCGCCAACCTTCTACAGTCTGGACTGGCATCGGCGGAGCGCGTTTTCGAGTTCTTGGACGGTCCGGAGATGAGTGAAGACACCGGCGGCCCTATGCCCCAAGGCCGCGGGCGAGTCGAGTTCAGGCATGTCAACTTCAGCTACACCCCCGGCAAACCTGTAATACGAGACCTGTCCCTAACCGTAGAAGCCGGACAAATGGTGGCGATAATCGGGCCCACCGGCGCCGGTAAGACAACGCTGGTGAACCTGCTGGAGCGCTTCTACGAAGTGGATTCAGGGGAAATTCTGGTTGACGGTAAAGACATCGCTGACATCAACAAGGACGCTCTGCGCCACCACATGGGCATGGTTCTGCAGGACACTTGGCTCTTCGATGGCACGATCGAAGCAAACATAGCCTTCGGCAAGAAGGGAGCCAGTTTCGACCAGGTTCGTAAAGCCGCCCAGGAGACCTCCGTGGACCGCCTAATCCGGCAACTGCCGGAGGGATACGAAACCGCGATTGCCGACGACGGCGACACCCTTTCCGTTGGCGAACGCCAGCTCCTGACGATCGCCCGCGCCTTCATCGCGAACCCGGAAATGCTGATCCTCGATGAAGCCACATCTTCAGTCGATACCAGGACCGAGGTGCTGGTCCAGAAAGCCATGGACAAGCTGCGGCACGGCCGCACGGCCTTTGTCATTGCCCACCGCCTGTCCACCATCCGTGACGCAGACAGGATCCTCGTCATGGAGAACGGAGACGTCGTGGAGCAAGGCACGCACGACGAGCTCCTCAAGCGAAACGGTGCTTACTCCCGCCTTTACAAGGCGCAATTCGCGGGGCCGCACAGCGGCGAAGAATGAAGAACAGGGAGAGACACATGAATCCCGACGAAGCACTCCAGCCCATCCCGACCCCGAAGATCAGAACTCGATCCGGGGTGGAGATCCCGGCGCTCGGGTTCGGGACCTACAAGGTCACCGAGGGGACCGAGGCCATTGTCCGCAGCGCCCTCGAGGTGGGGTACCGCCACATCGACACAGCGCAGATGTACGGAAACGAAGCCGAAATCGGACGCGCTTGGTCCAGTTCAGGGCTACCCCGAAGCGAACTCTTTATCACCTCCAAGCTAAACAATCCCAACCATGACCCGGACGTGGCCCGCAGATCCTTTGACCGCTCTCTGGAAGAACTACAGACCGACTACGTAGACCTTTTCCTTATCCACTGGCCGGTTCCTATGCACTACGGCGGAGACTTCGGGACCACCTGGGCGGTCTTGGAGGAGTTCCAGGGGGAAGGCAGGGCAAGGTCGATAGGCGTCTCCAACTTTGAGGTCCACCACCTTCAAAGGCTCTTCGAAACCGCAAGGGTTCTGCCCGAAGTGAACCAGATCGAATCCCATCCCTACTTCCAAGAAGACGAACTGCACGCCTTCGACGCCGACCACGGGATGGTGACGGAGGCGTGGTCCGTCCTCGCACGCGGCGCGGCAACCAAGGACGAGACTCTGACCCGCATCGGCCGTCACCACGGGAAAACAGCGGCCCAGGTCGCGATCCGGTGGGGACTTCAAAGAGGGGACGTGGTCTTCCCGAAGGCTTCCACGCGGGAACGCCAGGTGGCGAACGCCCAGGTATTTGACTTCGAACTGAGCGACGAAGAGATGCTGACGATCGCCGCCCTCGACCGGGGCGAGGACGGGAGAACAGGCAAGCACCCGGACCTGATGGACCGAATGTGAGTGAAGTTCGCCTCTGACAGGGCGGAGATCGCGCGGTTTGGTGCGTGCCCCGGGGCGTCCAATGGACCTCGGCGCTAGAGTGGCCAGAGCTCAACGACTATATTTCGGGCCTAAGGAGTGCGCGCATGGGGATTGGCGTCGTCAGAAAGTCGCGTTGGTCAGCACTGGTGGCTCTCAGCGCCGCCGGGACGTTGATGCTTGCGGCGTGTACACCTTCAGGGGGGCAGAGTGGCGCTGCCAGCGCAGATGCCCCCGAACCAGAGAAGCTTGAGCTCGCAGAGTACTTCGTCCAGCCCACCGACATCGAAGTTCCCGGGCTAACCGGACAGAGGATAGAGTCCTCCACCGGCTCTGAGGCGCGTTGGTCGTACCTGCCGGGAGATCTCCCCTTCAACGACGTCCTCGCGGAGACTGTGGGAGCCCAGCTGCAGGCGCAGGCCCAAACACGGGATGCAACCTACAGTCCGGAAGCTCATGAACGCAACGCCGAATGGCTGAATCGCGGCTGCGTAGCCGGATCCACGGCTCTCACGGGCCGTGAAATTCTGGACAACCCAGAGCTGTCCATAACCCCGGGTGCCGACACTGTTCTGGCCGTTGCATGCGACACCGTGCTTGCTTCAGGCACAAACTACGGCCAGCGCCTCCGCTTTGTTCGGGGCAACTCCTCAGAGGTCGTGTCAGACCAAGTGGAAATCCTGTACACGAACACGGAAACCGGTGACGTGGCCCGTGGAAAGGAGCTGTTTCAGGAGGAAGGGCTCCCAACCCTGTACGAGGCCGTCCTTGAGCTCAAGGGCATCGAGGGTCCAATGAGCGGGGATGAACCCGTGGCACCCAGTGCTGAGACGCTAGCTGACCTTCAAAGCTCTCTGTCCAATGTGGGCTTCGATGACGGCGGCGATATCTTCGTAACCGTGGACCAGAACTTCATTGCTTTCCTCGCCGGAGGCCAAGAGGGCGTGGAGATAGCGCCGACCACGCTGAAGATCCCAGCGTCGCGGGCAACCGAGTTACTCACGGAGCTGGGCGCCGGCATCTCGCAGTCGAAGGCCACCGCGGAGGCATGGGCGGGTCCGGAAGCGCTGCCGTCAGGAAGGGAGTACGTGGACTGCGACCTGGTCCCCTGCGTGGCCGTCACCTACGACGATGGACCCTCCAGCCTCACGCCACAGGTGGTGGAGGTCTACTCGGCACGTCCATACGCAGCCACGACGCTCTTCGTCCTGGGCCAGAACATCGCCGGACAAGAAGAAATCGTCAAACAGGCCTACGACGCCGGAAACGAAATCGCAAACCATTCCTGGGATCACCCGGCGTTGACCACGCTGGATGACGCCTCGATTCTGGCCGAAATCAACGACACCAGCGCTGCTATCACCGCAGTCACGGGCGAAGAAGTGAAACACCTGCGTCCGCCGTACGGCGACTACAACGAGCATGTTCTCTCCGTGGTGAACATGCCTGCGATCTTGTGGTCAGTGGACACAAACGACTGGCAGCTTCCCGGATACGACGCCTTGATGGCGGAAGCCGTGGGGAACGCTCACCCGGGCGGAATCATTTTGATGCACGATATTCACGAGCCAACCGTCGCGGCTGCTGCGGACATAGCCGACGGCCTACTGGAGCGGGGCTTCACGCTTGTAACGGTCTCCCAACTCTTCGGAGACCGCGAACTTGAGCTAGCCGGTTACTGGGGTTCCGAAGAGGTCCTTTAGTCACTCATCTCACCGCTGACCTGCCTCGTTTTTATGAGACGCAATAAGCAGGTGGCATGGTCCGTAACTACACTGTTTCCCCATGGAATCCGCTACCTCTCTTGACCGCGCTCTTGCCTCCCTGGACGCCCAGGTCGAAGGAAACTACGTCTTTGCAACCACAGATTCGGTGCCCCCGGGGCTGGAACCGTTCGCAGTTGTCCGCGAGGCGGAGGGAGTGACAGTCGTAGCGAGGGCGACGGAAGCCGCAGAGTTCGGATTGGGGACACATCCCTTGTTCACCCGCATCACCCCTACCGCTGTGACGGAGCTTGACTCCGTCGGCATCACCGCCACGATCGCGCAGACGCTTGCGTCCCGGGGCATCCCGTGCAACGTGATAGCTGGCTACTACCACGACCACTTTTTCGTTCCCGCCGATAAGGCGCAAGATGCGGTTGCACTTCTGCGTAACCTCTCTAATCACGCCCAGGGGTGGCTGGGAGAGTAAGAGGGCGTACTCTCCCAAATGTCCCGGCGCCCGATTTGGCGGCTAGGGTTGAAGACATGACCTTACCTGCGACGTATCGCGATGAAGCAATCGTCCGCATGGCCGACGGGACCGTGAAGCAGACGAATCTGCTGTCGGGAACCGAAGTCTGGACTGTGCCTGGCCGGGGTGACCGCCCAATCCCGTCCGCGTTACCCAAACCGGAACCGATCAATCCCGACGAGGACGGAGCGTTCTGCGCGTTCTGCGAGAAACGGTACTTGGAGACGCCCCCCGAGAAGGAGCGTCTGGTGCGCGTAGGTGCGGCGCAGTGGGAGAGGCGACGCGATCTGCCGGCCAACGCTTTGTTCGACACGGTGGCGGACTTTCGCCGTATTCCGAATCTGTTTGAGATCGTTTCCTACAACTACTGGCACCTAAACCACGGCCACGTCCCAACCGAGGCTCAGCACCGGCGCATGGCCGAGTATTTGGCGTCGGACGCGGGATACGACCACGTCATGCGCCTGGTGAAGGCCCGCTTGATGGCCTCCGGGATGACAAAGAAGGAGTTCTCCAAGCTCTCAGATTCTGAGAAGCTCCAGCAGGCGAACGGCTTTTTTTCAGGCGGCCACGACCTCATCGTTCCCCGACGCCACTACACCTTCGGGGCCACGATGACCGATCAGCTTGCCGGCTCCGGGACTTTGACACCTGACGAACACAACGAGTACGTGAAACTCACCGTGGAGTCGATGGAGAGCCTGTACGGCCTTGACCCCCAAGTGAAGTATGTCGTGGCATTTCAAAACTGGCTCAAGCCAGCGGGTGCATCCTTCGATCACCTCCACAAACAGTTGGTGGCAATCGACCAGCTCTCCGTGCAATCCCAATCAGAGTTGGAGCGGCTCAAGAAGAAGCCTCAGATCTATGAAGAGATTCTCCGTGTCGCGGCCACCCGCAAACTGGTGATTGCCCAGAACGACCATGCGTTGGCCTTGGCTGGCTTTGGCCACAGGTACCCGACAATCGCGGTGTGGCCGACGGGTGCCCCCTACAACCCGTGGGAGGCCAGCCCAGAACAGCTCAGGGGCGTGTCAGATATCCTGCATGCGGTTCACGCTGCAACCGGCACCAAGATCCCCTCAAACGAGGAGTGGTATCACCGTCCCCCGTCCGTAGATATTCCGATGCGGTGGAGGATCCTTCTCAAATGGAGGGTGTCGACCCTTGCGGGGTTTGAAGGCGGAACCCGGATCTACCTGAACACCATCGACCCGTGGCGGGTTCACTCCAGAGTCGTCAGCCGTCTGGAGAAGCTGCGCGCCGAAGGCCAAATCGCGCCCATGCGGATAGGCGCAGAGTGCAACGTCGACCCTTCCCTACTGCACTGACGGTTCCGCGGCGAATAGCGATTCCCAAAGCTCCAGCGCATGCACGACTTGCTCGGATGTGAAGGGGTCGTGGCCGGTGGCCCGCTTCCAGTCGCCGTACTCCCCACCTGCGGCCACTTCGGCAGGAATGGCAACTGCGTATTCTGCGACAAGTTCCTGCCCGAGATCGGAGGTCAGGAAATCGACGAGGACCTGGGCCGGTGCCTCCGCTACGTCCTCGCCCGTAGACAAGATCAGGGCCGCGGCTTCCATCTGAACGCACGTGTCGGACAGGACGCGGTAGCGGGTGTCTGTGCCCAGGTTGTTTGGATTACGGCGGGGTTCGAGGGCGGAGCCGACCACGGCCCCACCTCCGCCGGAGTGCTCGGCCACCAAGTCTCCGGACTGTGGCGTGGCTTCCGCCCACGCCTCCATGATCGCCTGCCACTGCGGGAGAGCAGCTAGAGCGTAGGGCGAAAGGAGCGGGTCGGAATCAGCAACTGCCGACTCCAGCTGGGGCTGCGCGACTTCACTTAGCTTCTTGGGAAGTGCAATGTTATTGGCTGAATACCAGGACGAATCCACAAGAAGGCACGCGTCGTCCTCCCCGTATTTCACCACCGCAACATCTGCATCCGGCGCCTCGGAAGCTAACTCGTCCCGGTTCGCATCCACCCACTCGTCAGTAACGCCGAGGACCAAATCCACGTCCGCGAGGCTAATTGCCGCGCCCTCGTCGTTGACCGCCACCTGGGTAATTTCCAGACCCGTCTGCGCGGCGACCTGGTCGAAGAACGCCTGCTGGTACCTGACGCCCTCGGGTACCCCCACGACCACTGCCGCCGAATCCTCATCCTCCGCCGGCCCGGACCAAGACACGATCGAGGGCGACAGAGCGGCGTTACTGCACGCCCCCAGGGATGCCAGGCACGCCAGAGAAAGAGTCGCAAGGCGCAGCGTTGGCGGTGTGTGGAGGCGTGGTGGGGTAACCGTATTCACCGTTCAAAGGTACCCTTTAGGAGGTGGTTGGAGCTGCCCGCAGCACGCATGGCAGGGCAGATCAGAACTAACGAAGCAGGAGAGCGACGATGAACGATATCCAGACAAAGTTGGCAAGCCTGGCAGGCATGGGAATGGCCAGCTTCGTTGCCCCCAAGATCGCGGCAGCCGGCTGGAAAATGGTGACTGGGAAGCAGCCGCCCTCGCAAGAAGAGGGCAGCAAGTTCGCGCAGATCCTGGCCTTTGCGGTGCTCTCCGCCGTGATCGTCAGCACGATGCAGCAGATCACCGGCAAGATGACGAACAAGCTGACCGCCAAAACCCAGGAATCCACGTCAGCGGAGTCCTGAGCGCGGGACTTAGAGCAGAGGAAGAAACTCGGCTAGGTCGGCGCGCTGCCCGGATGCGTCGACCAAGCCGAGTTCCATTGCCTCACCCCAACTGAGCTGCCCCAGAGCCAGACGCATCCAAGTCTGCGGGGACATCTCCACGACGGCGGGTGGTGTGCCGCGCCTGTGGTGGGCGCCCTCGATGACTTGAACCGCCCCATAGGGAGGCACACGGACCTCCACTGATCCGCCGGGAGCGCGGTCAGCCAGGCACTGAAGCGTGTAGCGAACCGCCGTAGCCTGCTCGGGTCGAGTAGCCTGAGGATGCCAGGCTTCGGCGGCTTGCCTGCCCTCCTGGTCGCCGATTCGACGCAAGATGATCCCCCCCCCGTTGCGGGGTCGGCCCGGGACTGCTGGACCGCCCCGACCTTTCCTAGAAGACTCCCTGAGCGTGCATGGCGTCCGCCACGCGCAAGAACGAACGGATGTTCGCGCCCACCACGTAGTCACCTGGACGCCCATACTCATCAGCTGTATCGAGGCAAGCGGAATGGATGTCCCCCATAATCCGCGCTAGACGCTGCTCAACCTCATCGAAGGTCCAATGAGCCCTGGATGCGTTCTGCTCCATCTCCAACGCAGACACCGCAACGCCACCGGCGTTAGCAGCCTTTCCAGGCGCGAACAGCACACCCGCCTCTGTGAGCACGTGGATCGCCTCCGGGGTGGTCGGCATGTTGGCACCCTCAGCCACAACGAGGCAACCGTTCTTGGCCAGCTCCCGCGCGTCTTCCTCCAAGAGCTCGTTCTGCGTTGCGCAGGGCAGCGCCACGTCGCATGGCACCGACCACGGGTGACCCTCTGTGTGCAAAGTTGCAGAGGGCCGTTCCGCCACGTAGTCGGCGACGCGACCGCGACGCACTTCCTTGATCTCCTTCAGGAGGTCCAAGTCAACGCCGTCGGGGTCATAGACCCACCCGGATGAATCCGAGAACGTCACTGGCTTCGCGCCGAACTGTAGGGCCTTCTCAATCGCGTAGGTGGCTACATTGCCGGAACCGGAAACCGCCACTACCCGGCCTTCCAAGGAGGTGCCCTTGGTCCGCAGCATGTCCTGCGCGAAGTAGACCACTCCGTACCCGGTTGCTTCTGGACGCGCGTAAGAACCGCCCCAGTCCAGCCCCTTGCCAGTGAGCACGCCCGCCTCCCAGCGATTCGTGAGGCGACGGTACTGGCCGAATAGGAAGCCGATTTCGCGCTGGCCGACACCGATGTCTCCGGCGGGAACGTCTGTTTTGTCGCCGATGTGGCGCGCCAACTCAGTCATGAACGCCTGGCTGAAGTTCATAACTTCCCAGTCGCTCTTGCCATGCGGATCGAAGTCAGAGCCTCCCTTGGCGCCCCCAATGCCCTGGCCAGTTAGAGCGTTCTTGAAGATCTGCTCGAACCCAAGGAACTTCACGATGTTACGGTTCACCGACTTATGAAAGCGCAAGCCTCCCTTGTATGGCCCTAGGGCAGAGTTGAACTCCACTCTGTAGCCCCTGTTGACCTGTACTGTTCCGGAGTCGTCAACCCAGGGAACCCGGAACAGTATCTGCCTCTCCGGTTCCACCATCCGCTCTAGCAATGCATGGTCAGCGATGGAGGGATCCCGCTCTACAGCCAGGGAAATGCTCTCAAGCACCTCGTGGACGGCCTGAAGAAACTCGGGCTCTCCCGGGTTTCGACGTCTCACTTCTTCCAGGGTTCGTTCAACCTGTGGGTGCATTCTTGGTCCTACCCTCCTAAGGCTTCCGCGGCGAAGCGGACCCGCTGTAAGGCGGGCGCCGCCAATTAAACGCGTTGCAGGGCCCGTCTGTGCACCCGTCCCAGATTGGGGACGAGCCAACTCCTTGTGGACAGAGCTGTCAGTTGACAGATCGATTCTCCTGTGCGTGGGCAAGCAAACTCACAGGTTTTCCCACAGCCCCTTGCACCGTCTATGCCCAGTTGTTGATAACTCTGTGGAAGCAGATGTGGACAGGCGAGGGCGCCTGACTTTCACCATCCGCCGGTACCCGGATTCCGGTTGTAGGATTCCTGCTTCTCCCGCTCTCTCTCCGCCTGCTGCTGGTTCTTCTCCTCTAGCTGTTCCCGTCTTTCCTGTTCCTCCGCGCTCTCTTCGGAAGCCTCGCCGCCCGAACCGGTGCCCTCTGTCTCTTCCCCCGAGGAGTCCGCACCCTCCCCCTCGCCCTTCAGCTCCTGGATCTTCTTGTTCAAGCGGTCCGCGCTCTCGCCTGTTTGTTGATCCTGGACGTCCTGATCCTGACTCCCCTGGCCCTGGTCTCCCTGTTCTTCCGGGGAGTCGGAACCGGATCCGTCAGTCGAATCTGTCTGTTCAGAATCGCCTTGGGAACCAGTTTCACCCTGCGAATCCGATTCTCCGTCCGAGTTTCCCTGTCCCTCACTGCCTTCACTCCCACCCCCGCCGGCTCCGGAAATCTGGCAGGGCGAGACAATCGCCAGGGCATTTTCATATTGCTCCAATGCCCCTTCGTCGTCCCCGTGCGCGGCTAACGTGTCACCTTGTACCTCGACGCCCGCGGAGAGATTGAACCGAACTGCGCATTCGTAGGAAAACGCCCCGATGGTTCCGTCCTCTTGGATTTTCGCCTTCGGGACGCCGATCAGGGCGGAGTTCAACAGTTCCAGTCCCTCATCCACGGCCCCCGCTCCAAGGAGCACTGTCCCCAGGTTGTACTGGGAAAGCCAAGGCTGAGGGAAGTGGGCAGTAACACTCATCTGCTCGCGATAAGCGACTTCAGCCTGCGACCAGTCCGAGTTACTCGCCGCCCTGGCCGACGTTGCGCTCCACAAGTACAAGCCGATGAGTCCTGCGCCACCGAGCACCATCGCAACCGCAAGCGGCAGGGTCCACCACAGCAGCCTGAGGAGCCGACGGTCGCGAACCGCTTCGCCCTCGCCCGTTGGTAAGTTGACCGCCCCAAATGGCTGAGCCACCTCCCCCGTTGCCACGCCCCGATCGAAGTTCTGCTTAGATCGCACCGGTCTTCCTCTCCCGGGACGCATAGGCAACGAACTCCCACACTTCCCACGCCAGCAAGGCCGCCAAAGCAAGCGCCGGAACCCAAGTCACGTACGAGTAGGTGTACGCCTTCTTCCTCTCATCACCAGAAGTGGTCGCGTCCGACACGAATGCCTCTCCCAGAGCAGTGGACTGCTCGGCTGAAGGGTTCAGGAGTAGTTCCACACCCAAGGTGTCAGCAAGCGTCGCCAACGCCTCTTCGTCCATCTTGGATATTGCCTGCTGTCCGTCCTCGGCCTGCATGTACTCCTCGGTTACACCCACTCCTCCCGCACCGTAGATCCTCATTGGGCCGCCTTCCGCGGTCCCATAGCCGAAGACGGCTCCCCCGTCGACCAGATCGGACACCTCCGCCCAAGCGTCAAGAGAATCCGAGCCAGTTGCGTCCTGAGACCCGGCGGTGGACTCCCCGTCAGTCATTACAACCAGGTAGCGCCGGTTCTGCGGCCGCTCCTCCACTGAGTTCTCCAGGAGTTCCCGCACGGTATCCGCTGGTCGAGCCAGGGTAGAACCCGTCGAGAACTCAGAGACCTCCTGGTGCAAAGTCTCAGCAAAGTTTATGACGGCGGAACTGTCGGTTGTCACCGGCAGCTCGACGCGGCTCGAAGAGTCCCAGGTGACCACGGCGAAGCGAGCGGATCCCGCGCCCTCGACGAGAGCTCGGATGTCCTCCTTCGCGAGACTCAAGCGTGGGAATCCTCCGGGGCCGTCCTCGGCTGCCATGGAACCGGTCCGGTCCACAGCGAAGACGATCTCCACATTCGAAACGACATTCTCCTGCTCCACCGCAATGGCGGGACCGGCCAAGGCAAGCGCCGCCAACGCGACCATCATTCCCCGGCGCAGGGCCGCCAGCCAGCTGGCCGTCCGGTGCTTTCCAATCGCGGAGTAAACGACCAGGCCCAAACCCACCACCAGGAAAACCCCAAGCAGCGGGACGGAAACGAGTGGCTGCCACGTCACGATCGCCTCACCGCCGCCACCGCTAAGAATCCGAGGAGTGACCACGACACCCAGAGCAGAGCAGACCTGGGCAGAGTCGTCTCCACGGTCTGCACGTCGCCCTCCAGTTCGGCCAGTTGTTGGGCTTGGATTCGTTCCACTATCGCCGCCACAGCTCCGGGGTCAGAAGCGTCGTAGAAGTCGCCGCCGGCGCCCTCAACCACACTGCGCAACTGCTCGCCCTCGGCAGTGAGAACCCCGCCCTCCGACGGGTACAGCGCGATGATCTCCACATCCTGCTTCGTCGCGAACTCAACGGCTTCAGCCAAAGTGTAGATCTCCTCCCCCATCACCTCATTGTCGGTAGCCAGCAAGATGGTGCGGGAACGCTCTTGGTCCAGGTTGTCGAATCCCAAAACGCAGGTTGCCAAACCGTCTCCCACCAGCGAGGAAATCTTCTCCCCGCCGGGTGCCTCCACTCCGGAAAGGTAATCGGAGAGCTCCTCGGTTACCAGCACATAGTCCCCCTCGGGACCCAGATATCCACGATCAATCACATCGGCCGCTTCACCAAGGACACTTGAGACCAGTTCATAGTCATCCGTGAGAGGAAACCGAACCATGGTCTGCGCGCTCCACAACTGCAGGGCAAGCCGCTCGCCCTCGAACGAATCCACCAAGTCTTGGAAGCTACGCAGGATCTGCCCGTCGTAGGGGAGCATTGACCCGGAAGCATCCAGGCACAGCACAATGTCACGGGTTGCCAGGTCGGGATGCTCGGCCGTGCGTTTCACCGGGAGCCCGGCTGAAACGGCGGTAGAAATGACCAGCGCCAGAAGAGCTGCACCCCCGGAAAACACGGCGGCACGTTCCCGCGCACGAGACTTCTGAAACGCCGGCAACCTGCGCATCGCCTCCGTGTTGGCCAACCATTGGGCGCTGGCGGTTTCCGCTTTCCTGTTTACCAGCCACGCGACCACACCCAGAACCAGGGGGATGATCAGTGCCAGGGCGAACAAAGCCGGATACTTCATCCGACCACCACCTCGCGAGCGAACTCCACCCCTCGGCTGATTTGCTGCGCAGCGGCCTCCGGGGGGAAGGTCTCATCTTCGCACCACGCCAACGCTTCCGAAAGGACGCTCCAGCCGGGAAGGTAGCGCCTGACCTCAGCAGCGGTCATCGATTCCACGTTGATGCCGGACTTCTCCGTTCCGGCGGAACGAATGAGGGCCGCAAGCGCGAAGTGGGCCTCTCTTCCAGTCAGATCGCCACGCTGGAAGCTCACCTCAATCTCCTCCACCTGTCGCAGGTAGCGCCGCCTTTGCAACTGGCCCAGGGTGCGGATCGACCGTGACGCTTTCACCGGCTTGATCCTGTACGCAACGGCCAAGCCAATCACCCAGAGGAGGGCGAGGACGATCATCACCGCGCCCAGCAGCCACACCCAGTTCGAAAAGGCCAGCGGTTCACGTAGGTCAGGCGCCACGGCGGTTCCCTCCGAGCACTTCGATCAGCGCCGGCAACACGTCCTCGGTTCCCGCCAATCTCCCGTATCGGAGAGGTAGCGAGCTCAATAGGCGGTCCACCCGCGCAGCCCGAACCTGCCGAAACAGGCTCCACTGCGCTTGAATATCGTCGTTACCCGCAACGAAGGATGGAACCGGGCCTGCAGTCACGTCACGCACGCCAGTATGCGAGGAAGCTTCGGTGGGGTCCAAGTCATCAATTAGGAACAGCCCCACCTGGTGCCTGGAACTCAGACGTCGCATCAGGGCAGCCGTTCGTTCATTGATCTGAGACTCGTCAGTGATGACGTAGATAACTGAACGTCGCCTTCCGATTTCCACCTGCCGAAGGACCAAAGCCAGATCGGATGGCGCACCACTGACGGACGCTGCAGTAGCCTCCCGGAGAAGAGCCTCGGCGTGGGCCACCCCAGCCCGGGCTGGCAGCTTCTCCACCCCAGCGGCGTTTCCCGCCACCAAGCCCAGCAGGTCCCCGTGTGAGGAGACCAACCAGGACAGCGCCCGCACCAGCTCCCTTTCTGTGTCCTTCTTCGGACGCCCATCCGGGGCGAGGGCGGCCATCTGAGCACCGGTGTCGGCTGCTATCACAACACTCAAGACGGCGGTAGCCTCGAAGCGTTTGACTACCGGCTGTGACAGGCGAGCAGTCGCCTTCCAGTCGATATCTGTAATGTCATCGCCGACGCGATACTCGGCCATGTCCAAGAACTCCTGGCTGCTCCCCGCACCCTCGCCCCGGTGGTAACCGTCCAAGAGGGAGAGGAGCTTCCTGCGCACCGGGTACGGAACCAGGCGGGAGTAGTCCTGAAGTCGCGGCTGAGTCATGACTTTTACGGGACCGGTACGACGTTGAAAGCGGCGTCGATCAGACCGTCAACGGAGACACCGTCGGCCACTGCGTCCCAGGTGCGGACGAGCCGGTGACGGAGCACCGGATGACGCATCGCCTTCACGTCGTCGGGGATCACGTAGTTGCGTCCACGCATCAGCGCGTTGGCTTGTGCGACCTTCATCAGTGCTATCCCACCACGAGGCGATGCGCCAACCTTCAGGTGCTTGTCGAGGCCCGGAAGTGGATTGGGCCCTCCGCCGCGAGTGGTATTGATGACGTCGACGATGTAGGACTTGATGGCCGGATGAACGTAGACACGGCCGGCTAGAGCCTGCAGCTCCTCCAGCTCAGACAGAGAAATAGGGTCACCCGAGATCTCCTGCTGGAAGGCGTCACGGTCAATTAAGTCCAAGACCTTCGCCTCCTCCGCAGGGGTTGGGTAGGTGATGATCACCTTCATGAGAAAACGGTCCATCTGGGCTTCGGGGAGGACGTATGTTCCCTCTTCCTCGATGGGATTTTGCGTCGCCATGACCATAAAAGGCTTCGGCAAAGGGTAGTTCTGTCCGCCGATGGTCGTCTGACCCTCCTGCATGGCCTCAAGCATCGCCGACTGGGTTTTGGCGGAGGACCTGTTGATCTCGTCTAGCAGAACGAAGTTCGCATGGACAGGACCGAGCTGCGTGACGAAAGCTCCGTCTTGCTGGTTGTAAATCTGGGTTCCGACGATGTCGCTGGGCATCAGGTCGGGGGTGCACTGGATCCGGCGGAAACTCCCAGACACTGAGTTGGCCAGCGTCTGCGCGGCAGTTGTCTTCGCAAGTCCAGGCACCGATTCGATCAACACGTGTCCTTTGGACACCATTGTCGCAAGGAGCGCTTCTCTCAGTTCCTCCTGCCCGACCACTCTTTGGCCGTACAGCGCGCTTACACGACCCAAGAGGGTCTGGGCACGGTCCAGCTCTGCTTCCGTCAAATGGGTGGGGTCCGCCTGCTGCGTCATCCGGTCCTCCGTGTTCGTCACCGGTCAAGTCTGGCACGGACCAGCGACAACGCAATCACTGCGCCACAGGCGACCAGCGAAGAGGACGACGAGGGCGGCCCGAAGTTCTGCCGACAAGCAGAGGCGGGTGAGACCGTGAACCGGTCCCACCCGCCTCCGAACTGCTAGGAGCGCCCTAGCCGCAACGTATTAGTCAGCCTTCTTGGCCTCCGCGATGCGTTCGCGTAGCTGGGTTAGCTGCTCACGCACAGCTTCGGGAACCTGGTCACCGAACTGTTCGAAGTAGGTTTCCGAGTCGTCGGTCTCCAGAGCCCAGGCATCGGGGTCGATTGCGTAGAGCTTGTCCCAGTCTTCCTCAGTGAAACCTTCAAGGCCCTCAAGGTTGAAGTCCTCAAACTTCGGGTAGCGACCGGTAACACCGTCGATTGCGTCCACTTCACCGGCAGAGCGGCGGACGATCCAGTCGAGAACGCGCGAGTTATCCCCATAACCCGGCCACAGCCACTTGCCGTCGTCGTCCTTGCGGAACCAGTTGACCTGGTAGACCTGGGGGAACTTGTCTCCAAGTTCCTTGCCCATATCGACCCAGTGACCCCAGTAGTCAGCCATGTTGTAACCGCAGAAGGGCAGCATGGCGAAGGGGTCGTGGCGAAGAGATCCGGCCTTGACGTCGGTGGCCGCTGCGGTGACCTCAGAGGCAACCGTGGCGCCAATGTAGACGCCGTGGTCCTGGTCGTAAGCTTCAGCGACCAACGGCACGTTGGTGGCGCGGCGGCCGCCGAAGAGAATCGCGTCCACCGGAACGCCCTGGGGCGCCTCCCAGTCCTCTGAGATGATCGGGCACTGCCAAGCGGGGGCGGTGAAGCGGCTGTTCGGGTGCGCGGCGGGAGTGCCGGACTCAGGGGTCCAATCGTTTCCGTGCCAGTCGATCAGGTGCTCAGGAGCCTCTTCGGTCATGCCCTCCCACCACACATCACCGTCATCGGTCAGCGCAACGTTGGTGAAGATGGTGTTGGCCCGCATCGACTCCATGGCCATCGGGTTGGTGTCGAAGGATGTGCCCGGCGCAACGCCGAAGAAGCCGGCCTCGGGGTTGATTGCGTAGAGGCGACCATCGGGTCCCGGACGCATCCAGGCAATGTCGTCACCGACCGTCTCCACCTTGTATCCGGGGATAGTCGGCTGCAGCATGGCCAGGTTGGTCTTACCACAAGCCGACGGGAACGCTGCAGTCACGTAGAACTTCTTGCCGTCAGACTCACGGGTCAGGCCCAGGATGAGCATGTGCTCCGCCATCCAGTTGTCGTCGCGAGCCATGGTGGAGGCGATACGCAGGGCGTAGCACTTCTTACCCAGGAGGGCGTTCCCGCCGTAGCCGGACCCGTAGGACCAGATTTCACGGGTCTCCGGGAAGTGCGTAATGTACTTTTCTTCATTGCACGGCCAGGTGGTGTCCTTCTCACCGGGCTCCAGCGGGGCACCCACGGAGTGAACGGCGGGAACCCATTCCTTGCCCTTAGCGATCTCTTCCATGGCCGGCGTGCCGATACGCGTCATGATGCGCATGTTGACGACGACGTAGGGGGAGTCGGTGATTTCAATGCCCAGCTGGGAGATCGGACCGCCGACGGGACCCATGGAGAAGGGGATCACGTACATCGTGCGCCCCTTCATTGCCCCGTCGAACTTCTCATGAAGGATTTCCTTCATTTCCTTCGGGTCTGCCCAGTTGTTGGTCGGGCCAGCATCTTCTTCCTTCTCCGAGCAGATGAAGGTGCGCGACTCAACGCGGGCAACATCTGAGGGGAGGGAGCGCGCCAGGAAGGAGTTAGGACGCTTCTCCTCATTCAGGCGAGTGAACACGCCACTTTCAACCATCTCATCGGTAAGGCGAGTCCACTCTTCCTCGCTACCATCTGTGAACACAACTGCTTCGGGCTTGGTCAGTTCTGCAATCTTTGTTACCCAGTCGATGACCTGTTCTGGGGTGTTGGCCGGGGCGGCTGCGCGCACATCCTGCTCAGTGACGGACATAAGTTGCTTGCCTCCTATAAAAGGGCTTTGCCATAGGGGGTTTGCGCCCCCTCTTTCGCCGTTCCA
The DNA here is from genome assembly GCA_964345155.1 of uncultured Actinomyces sp. Lineage (GTDB taxonomy): Bacteria > Actinomycetota > Actinomycetes > Actinomycetales > Actinomycetaceae > Scrofimicrobium. The sequence continues at coordinate 7,375 of CAYFQC010000006.1, read as the reverse complement.
TTATCGCAAAAGAATCGCAAAAATGCTTGGTCGTTAAGTCCCCCCTCATGATCTGGATCACCACGATTTCGGGCTTCCAGCGGGGCAAAGGGGCACGTGGAGAAACGAGAGAGGTCAACCGCAGTTAGGCTGTCAGTGTTTGTTCACAACTGCGCAACTTCTAGTTAACGGAGACAACTGTGGCACTGAAAGCGGAACGCGGCCCCTCCTTCTTCGATCTATTGGCGCAACAGGGCGGAAAACTCGTTGTTGCCTCCGACCTGTTGCAGGAGCTCCTCGAGGCAAAAGGATCCGAGCGGGCATCTCTCCGGGATCGACTTCACGATGTTGAGCACGAGGCCGATGAGCTAAACCACGTGTTCATCTCCAAGATCAACCAGTCGTTCATAACCCCCTTCGACCGGGAGGATTTGCAGCGGCTCGCGCATCTCATGGACGATTGTGTCGACTTCATGGACGAAGCTGGAGACATGATCGTCCTCTACAAGATGGATGACATTCCTGAGCCTTTCGAAGATCTGCTCCACAAGCAGGTTGAGGTCCTACGCAAGTGCTCCAAACTCACCGCCGAGGCGATGCCCAAGCTGAAGAAACCGATGGATCTAAAGCCATACTGGCTGGAGATAAACATCCTCGAAAACCAAGGCGACCAGGCCTACCGCCGCACCATCGCCAATCTCTTCGACTCCGGCCTGGACCCCGTAACCATCATCAAATTGAAGGACGTGGTCCTCGTCCTCGAAAAGTGCACGGACGCTTTCGAATCCCTCGCCCACGGGGTAGAGGCGATTGCGGTGAAGGAGTCCTGACCAGTGGACTTGAACTTGGTCCTGGTGATCATCGTCATCGGGATTGCCCTTCTCTTTGACTACACCAACGGCTTCCACGATGCCGCGAACGCCATCGCCGCGTCCGTGTCGACGAAGGCCCTGAAACCCCGCGCCGCATTGATCATGGCCGCGGGGATGAACGTGGTCGGCGCGCTGCTCGGCACAGAGGTGGCAAAAACCATTGGCGGCGGGATCATCGACATCAACTCCTTCACCACATCGACGGACACGTCCATCCAAAGGGCCGGACTGATCATCGTCTTAGCCGCCCTCGTCGGCGCGGTCACTTGGAACTACATAACGTGGTGGTTCGGCCTGCCGTCCTCGTCCTCCCACGCTCTAATCGGCGGCTTGGTCGGCGCGGGTCTGGCATCCTTCACCACCATCCAGTGGCACGGGATTTTGAACCAGGTGATCATTCCGATGTTCATGTCACCAATCATCGGATTCGGGCTGGCGTTCCTGATCATGAAAGCCCTGATGGCCTGGCTCAAGAACCGCCCCTACCACCGGACGATGGGTCACTTCCGCTTCATGCAGCGGTTCTCCGCTGCGGCGATCGCCCTGGGCCACGGATTGCAGGACGCCCAGAAAACGATGGGTGTCATCGTCATGGCGCTTCTCGCAGGCGGTTACGGAGAGCACCACAACATCTTCGACGACGCGACCGGCCAGATGACAATCCCCCTGTGGGTGAAGCTTGCGGCCGCAATCGCCATCGCCCTAGGTACCTATTCGGGTGGTTGGCGCATCATGAAGACCTTGGGTTCCAAGATGATTGATCTGGATCCGGCCCGCGGTTTCGTGGCCGAATCGGTATCCGCAGGCGTTCTGTACTCAGCGGCGTACATTTTCCACGCACCGATTTCCACTACCCAGACAATGACCGCGTCGATTCTGGGGGTGGGTGCGACCCGCCGGTTCTCCGCAGTGCGCTGGTCAGTTGCCGGCAACATCGCCGTCGCCTGGGTGCTGACGCTACCCGCGGCCGCAGCCGTCTCAGCCGTGATGTACTACCTGTTCCACTGGCTGATCCCAGCCTGACGTCCTGCCATCATGAGGCGAGCATCAGCGCTCTGGATAGCCGCTACCCCAATGGCACTGGCCGCGTTGGCCGGGTGCTCGGACTCTACTCTGGATCCGGTCGAGGGCACGTGCCTACGCGACCCGTCTCCGAACTCCACATCCGTACAGGTGGTGCCGTGCGAGGACGCCCACACAGCCCAGGTTGTCGGCGTGTTTGAGGCAGTTTCTGGCCCCTACCCCGGAGTCGACGTCCTCTCTTCGGAGTCATCGGGATTCTGCGCTCAGGCATTCGAGACCTTTGTCGGCTCCGACCCAACCACTTCGGTTCTGGATCTGTATCCGCTGGTGCCCTCGGAATCGTCGTGGGAAAGCGGGGACACGTCGGTACTCTGTGTGGCCTCAACCTTCGCGGGCCAGGAAGTGAACAGCAGCTTCGCTAACTCGCACCGTTAGACGCCGCAAGCGACCTATTTCGAGGGCGACTTGGTAAGGGGCGCGTAACGCTCAACCGCAACGACCCGGGGGGCGGAAGTGTGCGCAACGTGAACGACCAGCATCTCCGCACGTGACAGGGTCTTTCGTGGCTGATCCATCACGGCTGCCAGGCGGCGCGGAGCAGCCTTACGAATCGGTTCTAGCAAGGCGTCATATCCGGGCCGATGGAAGGAAATCACGCGAGCACCGCATCTCTTCTCAAGCATCTCCGCAACCAGCTGCCCGGATAGCTCGGGGTTCTCCGCCAGCGCGTCCTCGCTCAAGAAAGCATGGGAGCGAAACTTTGCCCCCGCGATCGCCGCGTAGGGCAGCACTGTCTGCGCGCATCTCTTCCACGGAGACGTATGCACGGCCTTGACCCCGAAAGCCGAAAGCAAGGGCACCAGGTCGAGAGCCTGCACGCCCCCCTGGCGGGTCAGTGGCCGCTTACCTTCCTTGCCACGCCACAGGGCGCGGTCAACGGCTTTGGCGTGGCGCAAGAGGATGGTGGTTGAAGCGATTAGTTCACCCCTGCCAGCACGGTTAATCACCTCAGTGAGGAGCCGCTTGTCCCCGCGTCGGGTGAGCATGGAACGCGCCCGGTCAGCCGACACCCACTGGACGATGTCGATTTCCTTCTTGGAGGCGCGCTTCACCGGCGCACGGGATGCTAATCCGGGACCGTCCTTCAACAGCGTCCCGGTCCAGTAATAGACCTCTTTCAGGTGACCGGAGCCGAGACGGTACCTCTGCGTCGTAAGCGGAACACCCAGGGCAACCGGGTAACCCGTCTCCTCTTCCACCTCCCGAACGGCGGCCGCCGGAATGGTTTCGTTGTGCTCTGCCTTACCCTTGGGCCAACTCCAGTCCCGATAGCGAGGGCGATGGACGATCAGAAACTGCAGGTCCCCAGGGGGAACGGGCCGACCCGGCACAATCTTCGGAGCGCCTTTCGCCCGCCGCCAGACGACGGCCCCCGCAGAGCGGACCATACCTTTGGGGAACACAAGAGCGCGAGAGGACATGGTAGAACCATATAACCCTCGACCCGCTCTGATCAGCGCCCCACGACTCTCGAGGACGCCTCCTGCATGAGTTCCGTCTGAATGTCCCGTAGCGGAGCGCCGTACTTGTCATGGGTGTGACGGGTCCAGCGCCCATTCTTGCGTAGGTGCCAAGATGACGTGCCCGGGGATGCCTCAGTACGCACAAGGCCCGCCAGGTAGTCGGCGAAGTCCCTGTTGTCGATGCGTACCAGGGCCTCCACGCGCCGGTCCAGGTTCCGGTGCATGAGATCAGCAGACCCGATCCAGACTTCTTCGCTTCCGGGCGGCCCGAAAGCGAAGATCCGGGAGTGCTCCAGGTAGCGGCCCAGAATCGAACGCACGCGAATGTTCTCCGACAGGCCCTTGACCCCCGCCTTCAGTCCGCAGATGCCACGCACAACGATGTCGACCTTCACGCCTGCCTGGCTGGCCCTGTAGAGAGCGTCGATGATGCGCTCATCCACAATCGAGTTGACCTTGATCCCGATCCACGCGTCCTCGCCCGCCAGCTTGCGGTTAGTCTGCTCCTCGATTCGTTCCAGCAAGCCAGAGCGAATCGATACGGGCGCCACCAGAAGTTTCCGGAACGTGGACTTGGGTGCGTAGCCCGAAAGCTGATTGAACAGCCGCGTCAGGTCCTGCGTGATCTCTGAGTCGGAGGTGAGCAACCCTAAGTCTTCGTATCCCCGCGCCGTCCCCGGGTGGTAGTTGCCGGTTCCCACGTGGCAGTAGCGCCGCAAGGACTCCCCCTCCTGACGAACCACCAAGGAGAGCTTGCAGTGAGTCTTGAGTCCCAGCATGCCGTACACAACGTGGACGCCTGCCTTCTCCAGCTTGCGGGCCCACTCGATGTTGGCCTCCTCGTCGAAGCGAGCCTTGACCTCGACAATCGCAACGACCTGCTTGTTGTTCATCGCGGCCTCTATGAGAGCCGAAACGATCGGCGAGTTACCGGACGTCCGGTACAAGGTCTGCTTGATAGCCAACACGTTGGGGTCACGGGCAGCCTGGCTGACGAAGTGCTGGACACTGGTTGCGAAGGAGTCGTACGGGTGGTGCAAAAGCACGTCGTGGTGCGACAGAGTGGCAAAAATGTCTTGCGGCTTCGAGGACTCCACCTCAGTCAGGCCCGCAGGCGTAACCGGGACAAACGGGAGGTACTTGAGGGACGGCAAATCCAGATCGTGGAGTTCGTTGAAGAGGGTGAAATCCAGGGGGGGAGGAAGTTTGAAGACGTCCTCCGACTTCATCTCCAACTTGTCCGTCAGGAAGTTGAGGACGAAGGGGCTCATCGACTCTTCGACCTCAAGACGCACGGCAGCGCCAAAACGCCTGCGCACCAGCTCCTCTTCCATCGCGGTTAGGAGGTTCTCCGCGTCGTCCTCCTCGACTTCCAGGTCCTCGTTGCGGGTCACCCGGAACGTGTAGGCCTCCTGCACCTCCACGCCTGGGAACAGGTGATCCAGGTGAGCGATGATCAGCTGCTCGATAGTTAGGAAGGTGGCCCCGGACTCGCGTCGCACATATTGCTCTGGTCTTCCTTCACGCAGCGCAGTGTCGACATTTATGAGGCGCGGTAGGGACTCAGGCACCCGGATCCGAGCGAAGTGCCGCTTCCCTGAAACCGGGTTCGTGAGCACCACTGCAATGTTTAGGGAAAGCCCGGAGATGTAGGGGAACGGGTGGGACGGATCCACGGCCAGCGGCGTGAGGACCGGGAAAACCCTGTGCCGGAAGTAGGAAGAAAGCCGGTCCTGCGTTCCCCGGTCAAGTGCAGCCCATTCTCCAAAGCGAATTCCAGCCTCTGAAAGCGCGGGCCTGAAATCCTCAACGAAGTTGTTGGCCTGTCTTTCGACCAGTTCTCGGGTTCGGGATGTGATTAGCTCCAGCACCTCCCGCGGCGCCAAGCCGGACGCACCGGGGCGCGCGATCCCCGCCTGGATCCGCCGCTTCAGACCGGCAACCCGAACCATGTAGAACTCGTCCAGATTGGAAGAGAAAATGCCGGAGAACCACAGCCGTTCCAGCAGCGGAACAGCCGTGTCCTCGGACTGTTCCAGAACTCTCTGGTTGAAGCTCAGCCAGGACAGTTCCCGATCCGCAAACCGACCCTCCGGCAAAGGCTGATCCAGACCGAGCGGTTGCGAGGTATCAACCGGCAGCCCCGTGCGCAGGGTGGAGCGCAGGTCGTCGAAGTCTTCCTCCGAGGCCTCGGCTTCAGGCCCCAGTTCGTACTCCTCATCCGCGTGTTCTTCTCCGACTAAGACGTCTGAATCAGCCGGCAAGAACAGCTCGTCGGCTGTCGCCGTTTCAAGTATGGGGGCGCCGTCTTCCGCGGCGTCCACCGCATCGAACGAGTCGACGTCGTCCGCGGCGGCATCTAATGCCGCCTCATCGCGGGCGATGCTCTCCCTGTCATCCATGCTTTCTACTTCCGTCCACTCTGTCTAGGTCAGTCCAGCGTGCCCGCCTCGGCCTGCTTGGCGCTCTCATCGAGTTCCCGCGCCGTGTCCAAAAGCGCCTGTGGACGGCGGGTCACCGTGTGGGCGAGGACGTGACCATCTTCGGTTATCCACTCCGGCCCGAACCGCACGCCCATGGCCATGATCCGCATCGACTGTGCGGCGCTCTCCAGCACGGGACCCAGTTGATCTTCATCACCGTAGCCCGCCAGGATGCCCTCCGCACCGCGAATCACCTCATCTAGGGGCGCCACCTTGTCGACGTTGAGCCCCTTGTCTGCTGCAGCCTTTAGGCCCTCATCGAAGCGGTCTTGCAGTACCTCCGGGTTCATCTGGTGCCACTGCCACAGGAGGTACAGCCGCCAGAGAGCACCGGGAAGGGTGAAGTCGGGGGATTTTGCCCACGCCGCGGCGATCGTGTCTACGCCCTCTGTGCGAACGGTGTGTTGCAGCTTCTTCACCGCGGTCTCATCGAAGTCGGCGTTCGGTACACCCAGGAGCGCCCACGCGGTCGTGTGCGCGATCTCAGATTCGGCGGCCGGATCCTCATCCCCCACAATCGCTTCTGCCTCTGCCTGATCAAGGGAAGCTGGACGGTGGTGCTTGCGCTCTGACATGGATCCTCCTTGGGTTGGGCGCCGCCATTCCGGTGCGGATTGGCATCCCAAACGCTTCGTGTTGGAACGCCAATTGTAGGGCAGCCGCACCCTTTCGACATCGTGGCGGTCAGGGGCGGCACCGGCTGACAAGGACAACGCCCTCGCCCCTTCGGCTATGGTCGGTCTGACCGGGGTAAGAACTGATGGGGAGGGTCGATGCCGGAGCCGAGGTCGGCGCGTAACGCGCGGATCGTCAACGTGACCATTACAGCGGTGACGCTGGCCATCTTGGCGGCGGTGATTTGGATCGACGTAACCAGCCAGGTGTGGCAAGAGACCGTGATCCTGTCCGGGGTGGCAGCGGGGCTGGTCACTTTCTTGCTCACTGCGCTGTTCCTGGAGAGAGCAATGGCCAGGCGTGAGCATCGCAAGTGGCATCCCGTCACGCGGCTCGCCCTGTCGGATTTGCTCCACACTATCGCCGACGACCAACGCAGCGACATCCACCGCGGGCAGGTAGTCGCCCGCTCCTTGGAACTGCCCGAAACAGCCGAGCCGGAGGTTCTGGATTCGACCATCCGAGCAGTGGTGGTCGAGCGGGACGAAATCACGGCCGTCCTCGCCCGTTGGGCGCAATTCCTCGCGGCCAGCGCCGACGTCCAGGACCTCATGTCTCACATCGCAACGCTGGCCGAAAGCCTGGACGCGATCCGCGATCAAGCCGTGGAGATGGAGCAGAACCCGCAGGCGGACGCAGGTCTGCCCATGCTTCGTTCGGAGGTCCGTCGATACAACGCAGCCAGCGAATCCGCGATAAAAGAGATTCTGGCTGTCCAAGCCGACCTCACCTAGCATCTGAAGGACGTTGGCTGTCGTCCTCGAAACGATATCCGACCCCCCGGACCGTTGTGATCAGACGATGTTTCACGTCTCCCGGA
>CAYFQC010000005.1:49339-59843 GCA_964345155.1 uncultured Actinomyces sp. | reverse complement strand
CTTCCCCTTCCACGACCAATGGCTTGCCATCCAGGTCAATCCCCTCAACGCGCGCGTACCAGGCGCGTTCGGTGGGGTACCACAGACCCGGGACGGACAGGCACCCCTCGTCCCCGTCCTGGTATTCCTCTGAAGAGACTTCCACGAGTTTCGGGTTCAAGACGTAGCCGATATCCCCATCGATATTCCAAGAGAAGGCCCGCAGTCCCACACCAATCTGAGGCGCAGCCAAACCTGCGCGACCGTCCATGTCGACGGTCTCCAAAAGGTCCTCCACCAGCGCCTTGACCTTGTCGTCAATATTCGTTATCCAATCGCATGGTGTCCTCAGTACAGGATCACCGATTACTCGAATCTCACGAATCGCCATCGTCTACTCCCCTTCCGGTAAGCCGAGCTCGCCCCGCTCGTCGTCAAGAAGCTGCTGGTGGGCTTGGACGACAGCCATGTACGCGTCCTCAGCTGCCACTTCCTGAAGTTTGCCACTTCGGCGCAGTCGCAGCTCAACCTTGCCGGCCTTCAAGCCTCGACCAACCACCACCGTCAGCGGAATTCCAAGAAGCTCGGAATCTTTGAACTTCACGCCTGCGCTGGCCGCGCGCCGGTCGTCTAGCAGCACGTTTAGGCCGGAAGAACTCAGATCCTCAGCTAGCCGAAGAGCAAAATCCTCCAGATCAGCACCTTTACCCGCGACGACGACGTCCACGTCGTAAGGAGCGACGGCTGCGGGCCAGGCTAGGCCCTTATCATCGTGGGTCACTTCCGCAAGCGCAGCCAGCACGCGGGACACGCCAATGCCGTAGGACCCCATCGTGACGGTTCGCGCTTTCCCCGACTCATCCAGCACCGTTAGCCCCAGGGCTTCCGCGTACTTGCGTCCCAACTGGAAGATGTGGCCAATCTCGATCCCCCTGTGGAGAGTGAGAGGACCCGAGCCGTCGGGCGCCGGGTCTCCCTCCCGTACCTCAGCAGCTTCGATGTAGCCATCCGCCGTGAAATCCCGGCCGAACACGAGTCCGGTTACGTGCTTGTCCTTCTGGTTGGCCCCCGAGATCCAGACTGTCCCCTCCACGACTCTCGGATCCACGAGGTAGCGGATGGAACCGGTGGGCCGACCATCTTCCCCGACCGTTCGGCTCGCAGAGTTCGGTCCGACTACCTGGGGGCCGATGTATCCGGCGACCAGTTCGGGGTGGGCGGCCAAGTCGTCCTCGCCCGCTACTTCCACCTGCAAAGGAGCGAGGGCGGCCTCCAGACGCGCCGAGTCCACCTCCCGATCTCCGGGCAGGCCGATCACAACCAGTTCCCGGTTCCCTTCCGAGTCGGTGGTCGCGAAGACGACATTTTTCAGTGTGTCCGCGGCTGTCCACGGACGCCCATCACGGGGCTGCGCTTGGTTTATGCAGTCGACGAGGGCGGTGATCGTGTCAGCGCCCGGAGTGTCCACCACTACTGGGGCTGGATCACCGTCCGCAGACCGGGCGGGGGGCTGGGGAGTGGTCACGGCCTCCACGTTGGCCACGTACCCTCCCGGGGACGTCACAAAAGTGTCCTCCCCAACTGGGCTGGGAAGAAGGAACTCCTCCGAGCGTGACCCGCCCATCGCGCCGGACATGGCAGAGCAGATCACATAGTCCAGCCCAAGTCGGTCAAAGATCCGCTGGTACGCATCCCTTTGCGCCTGGTAGGAGTCGTCCAGTTGAGTGTCCGTCAGGTCGAAACTGTATGCGTCCTTCATGGTGAACTCACGTCCACGCAGAAGGCCGCCGCGCGCTCGAGCCTCATCGCGGTACTTAACCTGAATCTGGAAGAGGGTCAACGGCAACTCCTTGTACGAAGAGACCATATCTTTCACCAGGAGGGTGAACATCTCTTCGTGGGTCGGCGCCAGCAGGTAGTCGGTGTCCCGCCGGTCCTTCAGACGAAACAGGTTCGGGCCGTACTCCTCCCACCGGTTCGTGGCCTTGTAGGGGTCAGCGGGGAGAAGACCAGAGAAGAGCACCTCCTGGGCGCCCGCGCGACGCATCTCCTCCCGAATGATCTCCTCAATGTTGCGCAGCACTGCCAAACCCAGCGGGAGCCAGGTGTATATGCCCGGAGCAACCCGACGAATGTAGCCGGCGCGAACCAGGAGTTTGTGGCTGGCGAGTTCTGCCTCCGCCGGGTCTTCACGCAGGGTGCGGACAAAGAGCTTGTTCATCCGTGTGAGCATGTTTCTACTTCTCGTTCCTGGTCCTCTTGCGGGCGGCCCGCCGCATCTTCGATAGCAGTCCGCCGACCACTGCGGCGGTAGTGGTGACCTCGGTGAGGGCGGCCATCCGCCCTCGTCGGCCCGAACTAGTCCGGTAACGTTCGCGGACGTGAACGAAGGTGGAGTCAACGGATTCGGGGTTCATTGTGACCGCCACCGTAACCCTGAACAGGTCCTCCTCATGACGTGAGTCCCGCACCGTTCGCGTCCCCTCCCACACCACCAGGTTCGGGGCCTGACGGTACACGGGGGCCAGGGGGATGTCATAGAGGCCCTCATACACCGTCTTCAAATCTGAAACAGAAGGCCAGAGTTCACGTGCGGTTCCAACCACTGTCGCCGCACGGTCGGCCTGGACGTCCGCGGCAGGCAAGATCAGGTCACCCGGCATCGAGACCGCCGCCTGCGCCTTCGTCAACCCAAGGCGTGATGGGAAACCCAGATAAGCGACAACCGCACCGGCCGCGGAGAAGGCCACAATCGACTTGGCGAGCTTACGCAATGACCTCCACCTCGCCCTCTCCCGCTTCTAGACCCATCTCTTCAGCCAGGAGGTTTGCGTGGCGAATCAGAGTCTCCACGATCTGGCCTTCCGGCACCGTCTCCACGACTTTGCCACGGATGAAGATCTGTCCTTTTCCGTTGCCAGAGGCCACACCCAAGTCGGCTTCTCGCGCTTCACCTGGACCGTTCACGACGCAGCCCATCACCGCTACGCGCAGGGGAACAGTCAGGTCTTTCAGCCCCTCCGTAACCTCTTCCGCGAGCGTGTAGACGTCCACCTGCGCGCGCCCGCAGGACGGGCACGAGACGATCTCTAAGGTCCGGTCCCGCAGACCCATGGACTGGAGGATCTGGATACCGACCTTCACTTCTTCGACAGGCGGAGCGGACAGGGACACCCGAATCGTGTCTCCGATCCCCTCACGCAGGAGCGCGCCGAAGGCAGTAGCGGACTTGATGGTTCCTTGGAAGGCGGGACCAGCCTCAGTCACTCCCAAGTGCAGGGGCCAGTCCCCCGCCTCCGACAAGAGCTCGTAGGCCTTGATCATCGTCACCGGATCGTGGTGTTTCACGGAGATCTTGAAGTCGTGGAAGCCATGTTCCTCAAACAGGGACGCCTCCCAAATCGCGGACTCGGCCAGGGCCTCCGCCGTTGCGCCCCCGTACTTCGCGTACATGCGTTTGTCCAAAGAACCGGCGTTCACACCGATCCGCAGTGAAACCCCGTGGTCGGCCGCGGCACGCGTAATGGCCCCGACCTGGTCGTCGAACTTCCGGATGTTACCCGGATTGACGCGGACGGCGCCGCACCCGGCTTCAATCGCCTGGAACACGTAGCGCGGCTGGAAGTGTATGTCGGCAATGATCGGAATAGTTGACTGCCTGGCGATTATTGGCAGAGCATCCGCATCCTTGTCCGTCGGGCAGGCAACGCGCACAATGTCGCAGCCCGCTGCGGTTAGCTCCGCTATCTGCTGCAGGGTTGCACCAATATCGTGGGTCTTGGTCGTGGTCATCGACTGCACAGAGATGGGGCTGCCGCCACCCACCGGGACTTTGCCCACGTGGATCAGCCGAGTTTTTTTGCGCGGGAAGGGAGGTTCCTTCACCTTCGGTATGCCTAGGGAAACTTCGCTCACGCAGGCCATTATCGCACTCGGGCGGGGGAGCCTAAGTTAACGTAATTGGCCTCACCACATCCGCGATGACGAGGATGACAGTCATCACCATCAAAGCGGCGAAAACGCCGTAGGACAACGGGACCATTCGAGCGGTGTCAGCCGGTGCGGGCTGCGGTTTTCCCCGCACTTTCGCCGATACGTTCTTCAGTCCGCCCCACGCCGCTCCTGCCACATGTCCGCCGTCCAGAGGCGGCAAAGGGATCAAGTTGAAAACGAACAACGCGACGTTCAGGGCAGCCAAAAGCGAGATCATGAGAGCAACCCGGTCAAGGACCTGCATCCCAACCGAGTAGCTGGCCGACCCGTCTGTTGTGACAGGGGTTGACGTTATCTCCCCCGCCATCCGCGCGACCCCGACGATGGAAACGACGCCGCTAGAGTCCCGCTCCTCGCCGGTGAAAATCGACTTGGTCGTCTCGAAGAGGCTCACTGGAAGCGCCACTATGGCTTTCGCGGTAAGGGCGACCTGCTGTCCCACCTGGTAGAAGACTTCTCCGACGCTCCCCCTCTGGCGCTCCAGAGAGGAGACAATCCCAACAAAGTGGGTTCCATCGGCGGAAACCGAGGGTTCAACCTGCACCTCTTCGTCTCTGCCGTCACGTTCGACGACAACCACCGCTGGCCCCTCCGACTCAGCGATGAGTTCAGTGAGCTGGTCCCACGACTCCACCTGCACCCCGTCCCAGGACACGATGGTGTCGCCAGCTTGCAGACCGGCGGCCGCGGCGGGCGTCGCTTCTCCCGCTGACTCGGCTTTGACCTCGCTAATCGTCGTTGAAGGGACAGACCATCCGAATCCCAGCACAACGACCGCAGTGAGCACGAGGGCGAGGAGGAGGTTCATGACCGGACCCCCCAGCATGACCACCAGCTTCTGCGGTGCCGTTAGCTCGTGGAATGCTTTCCCGGTTGCCCCGGCCTCCCGTGCGCGAGCCACGTCGGCTTCCGATTCTTGTCGTGCCAGCTCCGGCAGTGTCGGCGAGCCGTCCGCTTTGACCTTGCGGCCTGCAGGGCTCGGAGGGAACATTCCCAGTATCCGCACGTAGCCCCCGAGCGGCAGTGCCTTCACGCCGTACGTGGTGCCCCCGCGTTTCGTCTTCCAAAGGGTCGGGCCGAAGCCGATCCAATACTCGGGCACCAGAGAACCGAACTTCTTGGCTGGCAGCATGTGCCCCAGTTCGTGCAGTGCCACCGAGATTACAAGTCCGAATAGGAGTACGAGCAGACCGAGGACGAAAAGCATGGATCTCAGACGCCCAGAAGCTCCGCGGCCCGCGCGGCCGCCCAGCGCTGTACCTCCACGACGTCCTCGAACGTCGGTGCAGTCAGGCCGGCATGTTCTCCCAAGACTTCCGCGACGGTGTCCACGATGGCGGTCCATTTCGCGGCGCCAGCCAGAAACGCGTCCACTGCAACCTCGTTCGCGGCGTTTAGGACAGCCGGGTGGGTCGCGGACGCGCCCAGCGCTCCTTCTGCCAAAGACAGGGCCGGGAACGTCGCTGCGTCCACCGGTTCAAACTCCCAGCTCATCGCTTCTTCAAACGACAGCGGAACGCCGACGTGCGGCTGGTGGCTCGGCCAGTCGAGGCCCAAGGCGATGGGCACTTTCATGTCCGGGTGGGAAGCTTGCGCGATCGTAGATCCGTCCTGCCATGTGACCATCGAATGGACCATCGACTGCGGGTGGACCACCGGAGTGATCTGGGCCGGCGGGACGTCGAAGAGCAGCGAGGCCTCAATGAGTTCCAGACCTTTATTCATGAGGGTAGAAGAGTTCACCGTGACAACGGGACCCATGGACCAGGTGGGGTGCGCCAACGCCTGCTGGGCGGTTACAGACTCCAGCTCGGAACGCTTCTTCCCACGGAAAGGTCCGCCGGAGGCCGTAAGCACGATGGACGCCAGCTCGCTCCGGCCGTCCAACACCGGAGCCACCAGCCCGCGGTTATGCACTCCGCTCAGCAGCGCCTGCGCTATCGCCGAGTGCTCAGAATCGACCGGCACTATCTGGCCAGGACGTTGCATCGCCGCCTTGACCAAGTGGCCGCCGACTACTAGCGATTCCTTGTTTGCGAGGGCGAGGGTGCACCCGGCTTCCAAGGCCGCCAGGGTGGCTGCCAGGCCAATACCGCCCGTCACACCGTTCAGCACCGTCGCGTTCGGGATGGAAGCGGCAACCTGCTGGGTAGCGTCCGCACCGACCCACAGCTCGGCTCCCACCTGCGAGCAGGCAGAGGCGAGCAGCTCGTAGCCAGGTGAGGCCAGATCAGAAACGGAGGCCACGGCGACTGTGCGCGGGCTGAACTGCGCGACCTGCGCAGCCAGAGTCTCCAACGAACGCCCTCCGGCGGCCAGGGCCGCAACTGAGAAGTGTGCCGGGTGCTCCCCCACCACTTCAAGCGCCTGGGTTCCGATTGAGCCAGTGGAACCCAAGACAACAACCTCGATCGGCTGGGTCACGATACGGCCAAAAGCACTTGAATTGCCCTGCCTAAGTAAGCGTCTACTTGCTCCTCCCTGTACGCTTTGGCTCCGCGCGCCGGCCTGAACGTAACAGATCGCAGCTGTGCTTCTGTAAGCGTGTCCTTGTCATCGAAGAAGGCTGACAGCCGGTCGAGCAGCGCGTCGACCTCGGCTGCTGAGTAGCCCTGGCGCCGACCGGATGGATGATCGAAACGGTCCCCGGCAGGGCGCAGCAGGCGCGGGTAGAGAGTAGTGGCCTCGTCAGCAATGCGGTCGAACCACGCGGCCTCCCCATGCTCGGCCACATATGCAGAGCGGTCGCGCTGGATAAACGCCCCTTCCAGCCGGCTCATTGCCGCATCAACTGCGTCCGCCCGGTAGCCGCCACGCACCAGGTCGAATGCTGCCGCCCGCAGCTTCTCTCCTGAGAAACGCTCGGCTGGCTCCCCGTTCTCATAGTCAGCACGCGTCTGAGTGAAGAACGCGTCCACCTGCGCAACGTCGTACCCCTTGCGCAGTCCCGTAACTGTTGGGAACAAGTCGGCCATCAGTCCTCCTTTGTTGCCTTCTCGAGCTGCTTCGACTCTTGCTTCTTCGCCCAATTGGTGGCCAGTTGTCCGCACGCTCCGTCGATGTCTGCGCCCCGGGTGTCACGGATTGTCGTCCTAATGCCCGCTTCCCGAAGCACTCGCACGAACTCCTGTTGCGCTTTCTTGCTGGAAGCGGTCCAGATAGTGCCCGGCGTTGGATTTAGAGGAATCGGATTCACGTGGGCCCAGCCGTGGCCTCTCCGGTTGAGTTCCTCAGCCAGGAGCGCAGCCCGCCACGGCTGGTCGTTCATGTCTTTGATCAGAGCGTACTCGATTGAAACGCGCCGTCCGGTCCGCACAAAGTAGGCCCGAGCTGCGTCAAGCAACTCCCCTACCTTCCACCGGGAGTTTATGGGAATCAGCTCATCGCGCAGGTCGTCATCCGGGGCGTGCAGGGAGATAGCCAGGGTGACCGGGATGTCGAGTTCTGCGAGCTTCTTGATTCCCGGGACCAGCCCGACTGTGGAGACGGTTATGTTCCTTGCAGACATTCCAAAGCCGTCAGGAGCCGGGTCGGTGAGCCGATGAAGCGCATCGGTGAGTGCCCGTATGTTCGCCAGCGGTTCACCCATTCCCATGAATACGACGTTCGACAGGTGCTTTGGTCCGCCTGCCAGCGCCCCGTCCTCGCACATCTGACGAGCGATCCGGATCTGCTCCACGATTTCTGCCGTGGACAGGTTCCGCGTCAGCCCCATTTGCCCAGTTGCGCAGAACGGGCAGGCCATTCCACATCCCGCCTGCGAAGACACGCACAATGTGACCCGCTCCGGGTACTCCATGAGGACGCTCTCGACGTTCACCCCGTCGTACAGGCGCCACAGGCTCTTGATCGTCGAGCCCTGATCTGCGGTCTGCCGGCTTAGCTCCGTGACAAGTTGTGGCAGCAGAAGCTCATTCGTCTGCTCCCGGAACTTCGGGGGTAGATCGGTCATCTTCGCGGCATCCGCTAGGTTCGCGCCAAAGTAGTGACGCGCGATCTGGTCTGCCCGGAACGGCTGAGTGCCCAGTTCCTTCAACCAGGCCTTCCGCTTAGCCGGATCGATATCGACGAAGTGAACTGGCGGTTTGCCTCGCCGCTTAGCAGTGAAAGACAGGACAGGACGGGCGTCGGGAGAAGCCGCGCCCTCGGGCGGCTGGTCCGTTGGGCGGACTTCGCGTTTGCGTCCGCCCTCGTCCAGGTCAACGGAAAATCGGGATCGGGAAGTGGCCATGGTCTACCAGCCGAACGCCACAGCGAAGATCAAATAGAAAGCCGGAGCCGCGAAAAGCAGCGAATCCAGGCGATCCATGATACCGCCGTGTCCGGGCACTATCGACGACATGTCCTTCAGGCCAACATCCCTCTTGATCAGCGACTCTGTCAGGTCACCTAAGGTGCCAAGGAACGCCCCAACCGGACCCATGATCAGAGCCCACCACCAAGGCAGGTCCATGACCAGAGTGCCGATCCACGCGGCGGCGCCGCTCATCAGCACGGAACCGATGAAACCCTCCCACGACTTCTTCGGCGACAAGCGAGGAGCCATCGGGTGCTTCCCAAACAGCACTCCTGCAATCCACCCGCCCAGGTCGTTACAGACCACCACGACGATGAAGAAAATCAGTGGCCAAGGCTCCGGCGAATGCGTCGACATGAGACCCACGAAGGAAGCCATAAAGGGCAGGTATACGAGGACGAACACCGTGGCCATCACGTCCATAATCGGCCGTCCCGGCAGGTTCACAGAGAACATCCGCCAAGCGACCGACACGAGGACAGCCAAGTACAGTGCGTACATCACCCAGGGGACGGAGCCCAAAACTCCAGCCAAGAAGATCCCCAACCCGCCAATGTAGGCGGGGACCAGGGTGACATTCAGATCCTTGCGAGCCAGTGCCCCGGCCACCTCCCAAATGGCGAGCAGGAGGAGCAGCGCCACGATGACGAGGAAAACCGGCCTGGCGAAGAGAAGCGCCAACCCCACAATCACTACGAGAGCCAAGCCAGATGAGACCGCCGCCGGAAGGTTGCGCCCCGCTTTGCCTGTGGCCGGGAGCGGCGTCGTGTCAGGTGTAGGCCCCGGATGGATGATCCGGGACCCGAAAGACCTTCTGTTGGCACTCATCTTTTCGCCGCAATACCGTTCTTTGAGAGTTCGACACTTCCAAGCGTCGTCGAACTAGACCTCCAGCAGCTCCGCTTCCTTGGCCGCCAGCGCTGAATCGACCATATCCACGTATTCCTTCGTGGTCGCTTCCAAAGCCTTCTCACCCCGTTCGGCTTCGTCCTCCCCCACTTCGCCGTCCTTCTTCAGAGCTTCGATCTGCTCCTTAGCCTTTCGGCGTATCGCGCGCACCGCAATGCGTCCGTCTTCGGCGCGGGTCTTTGCCTGCTTCACGTATTCCCGGCGGCGTTCCTCCGTCAAAGCGGGAAGCACAACCCGGATCACCTTGCCGTCATCGTTGGGGTTGACGCCCAGGTCGGAGTCCCGAATCGCATGGATGATCTCATTCGTGGCATTCCGGTCGAAGGGAGAGATCAAGACCGTCCGCGCCTCTGGAATGTTGATGGTCGCGAGCTGCTGAAGAGGGGTCGGGGCACCGTAGTAGTCGACCATGATCTGCGTGAACATCTGGGGGTTGGCACGGCCGGTGCGGATGGTCCCAAAATCGTGTCGGGTGGCTTCCACTGCCTTACCCATGCGGTCCTCTGCGTCGAGGAGGATGTCATCAATCATTCGTGGTTCCTTACGCTTCGCCGACTGCGCCGGTCACTAGTGTTCCGATTCTCTCACCAAGTAGCGCACGCGTGATGTTCCCCGGCTCGTTCATACCGAACACTCGCATGCTGAGGCCATATTCCTGCCCGAGTGCGAACGCCGACGCGTCCACGACGCGCAGCTGCCTTCTCAATGCGTCCGCGTAAGTGACGTGGGGAAGCAGGGTCGCTGCCGGATCGGTCTTAGGATCCGCCGTGTAAACGCCGTCTACACCATTCTTGGCCACCAAGAGCTCATCACAGTGCGTTTCAAGTGCTCTTTGCGCGGCGACGGTATCCGTCGAGAAGAAGGGCATGCCCGAACCGGCGCCGAAGACCACGACGCGATCTTTCTCCATGTGGCGGATCGCGCGCAGCGGCGTATAGGGCTCGGCAACCTGCGTCATCGTGATGGCGGTCTGCACCCTTGTGGATGCGCCTGCTTGCTCCAAGAAGTCTTGAAGAGCCAGGGCATTCATCACGGTGCCAAGCATCCCCATGTAGTCCGCGCGGGCGCGATCCAAACCTGCGGCGGAGAGCTCCGCCCCCCTGTAGAAGTTCCCGCCGCCAACGACTACACCGACCTCAACTCCTTGGTGGACGGCTGCAGCGATCTGCTCCGCAACGCCCCGCACAACGTCCGGGTCTAGACCGACGCTCCCTCCCCCGAAGACTTCTCCGGAGAGTTTCAACAGCACTCTGCGACGTTTATCAGGCACGCGGGCCCCTTTCTGCTCAGTCACGCGAATCCTATTGGAATAACGCCCCCAGCGGG
>CAYFQC010000005.1:37418-49239 GCA_964345155.1 uncultured Actinomyces sp. | reverse complement strand
CGGGCCCCTTTCTGCTCAGTCACGCGAATCCTATTGGAATAACGCCCCCAGCGGGGAACCGCTTCCTTGCACCTGGTGAAAAACCCGCCCACCACACGGTGAGCGGGCCTCCACTAATCCTCCACGCGCTTAGCGCCTTTAAGCGCCCACCTGGAAACGCACAAACTCCGACACGGTGGCTCCGGCCCGGTCCAAAACCTTGCCGACGGAGACCGACGGGTCCTTCGCGAAATCCTGGTCCAGCAGGGCGTTCTCCTTGTAGAACGCTCCGAGGCGACCCTCCACGATCTTGTCTACGATCTTGGCAGGCTTGCCCTCGTTCAGGGTGATGGCGGTGAGCGTCTCCTTCTCCTTGTCCAAGACGTCCACTGGGATCACGTCCCGCTTCAGCCAGCGAGGCTTGAACACTGCAACGTGCATTGCGATGTCGTACGCCACGTCCTTGCCTGCGTCATCGGTGGAGACGAGGACACCGATTTGGGCCGGCAGATCGGGGTTTGTCTTATGCAGGTAGAGGGCCACGTAGTCACCTTCCACGCGCGCGACCCGGCTGACCAGCACCTTCTCCCCCACCTGCGCACCCATGGCGTTGACCAGGTCCTGCACTGTTCCGTCGCCGGCCGGAGCAGCCATCAGGGCGTCGAGGTCGGCCACCTTGCTGTCCACAGCCGCCTGGAGCACCTCGTTAGCGAAGGAAACGAACTTCTCATTCTTCGCCACGAAGTCGGTCTCCGAATTGACTTCCACCATGACGCCAGTCTTCGCGTCATCGGCTACGGCGGCCACAATGAGCCCCGCCGCGGCTTCGCGCCCCTCACGTTTGGAGAGGGACTTCAGGCCCTTCATGCGGATGATCTTCAGGGCTTCGTCGTAGTCGCCGTCGGCCTCAACCAGAGCGTTCTTCACGTCCAGCATGCCGGCACCGGTCTGCTCACGCAGAGCTTTCACATCGGCCAGAGTGTAGTTAGCCATCTTCACTTACATCCTTGTCTGTAGGGACTCGACTAGGCCTTGTCGGTCGGCTCGGCCGCGACTTCAGCTTCCACTTTGTCGCCCGAGACGGCCTCTTCAGCAACGACCTGGACAGAGCCATCCTTGCTTTCGGCGGCGGCAGCCTCAGCGACGGCGGGCGCTGCCGCGTCCACCTCAGCGGCCACAGCATCCTGCGTAGCGGACTGCTCCAGCAGCTCCCGCTCCCACTCAGCCAGAGGTTCGGCTGCAGCCGCCTCTTCCCCGTCCTTCTTCGGGGCGGAGCGAGCGAGCAGACCTTCTGCTGCCGCATCGGCGATAACACGCGTCAGCAGGGCAACAGATCGGATTGCATCGTCGTTTCCGGGGATCCCGTAGTCGACTTCCTCCGGGTCTGAATTGGTGTCGAGAATCGCGATGATCGGGATGTTCAGCTTGCGCGCCTCAGCTACGGCCAGGTGCTCTTTGACGGTGTCCACGACCCACACGGCGGAGGGGACCTTCGCCATATCGCGAATGCCGCCGAGGGTGCGCTGAAGCTTGTCCTTCTCCCGCCGCTTCATCAGGAGTTCCTTCTTGGTGAAGCCCGAGGAGGCCACGTCCTCGAAGTCCACCTGCTCCAGCTCCTTCAAACGAGCCAGACGCTTGGAAACGGTCTGGAAGTTCGTCAGCATTCCGCCGAGCCAACGGTGGTTCACGTAAGGCATTCCCACCCGAGATGCCTGCTCAGCGACCGCTTCCTGGGCCTGCTTCTTGGTTCCAACGAACAGGATGGAACCGCCGCGGGCGACAGTTTCCTTCACGAACTCGTAAGCCGAATCGATGGCCTTCAAGGACTGCTGAAGGTCAATGATGTAGATGCCGTTGCGCTCCGTCAGGATGTACGGCTCCATTTTGGGGTTCCAACGACGGGTCTGATGTCCGAAGTGGACTCCGCTTTCCAGCAGTTGACGCATGGTTACAACAGCCATGTCCGTCCTTTCGCCGCTGACGCGGCTTTCAGGGGCTCATTGAGCCCGATTTCGGTTTCGTCTGGGCACCAAAGTGGCCGCCCAAGCCTGGTGCCATGGCGGAAGGCTCCTTCAGGACCGTTGCCTTCCCACCCCCGCGCCGCGGGGCCGAACCCTGGAGGTCGACTGCATCGCGGGAAATGACACGCGTAGTCACCCCTTTTCGGGGTGCGCGCTTAGTTTAGTCCAGCGGCTTCGCCCGTCTCACACGCGGGAGTGTGAGGCCTGCCCTACTGTCACCCGATGCGCGTTGCGTTCATCCACAGAAAAGACCGGAGACGCACTCGTCCATTCCGGCAACTGCGATCGTTCTGACAGGTGGGCGTAGCTGCCCGGGAGGGGGAAACGATGTTCGGGGCGGGCTCTCGTGTTCGGAGGACAGCGACAGTTAAAGGCGCACCTTTGGTCGTCGCGTGTCTCGCTTGTTTGGGCCTGGCTTCTGCGGCACCGACCGCACCCGCGGCCGTCTCTACGCATGAGCGGTGGTCGTGGCCCTCGGACGGCGCGCCTTCGGTCACCCGGCCTTTCGACCCGCCCTCGCAGCCGTGGCTTTCCGGTCACCGGGGCGTCGACCTTGGCATTGCCGTGGGCTCTCAGATTCTTGCGCCCGCGGAAGGGACGGTCATCTTCTCCGGCTCAGTTGCGGGGCGAGGTGTGTTATCGGTCATGCACGAAGGAGGACTGCGCTCCACATATGAACCCGTCGAGCCCTTGGTTGTCACCGGACAGACGGTCGCGCGCGGTCAAGCCGTGGCTGTGGTTCAAGAAGGCCACCATCCGGGCCCTTTGCACTGGGGTGCGCGATATGGGGAGGACGAATACGTGAACCCCCTGCGCTTTGTTGTCGGCCCCTCTGTTCTCAAGTCATGGTCGGGGTGAGACATGGAACCGCAAAGGCGCTCAAGCACGGGGATGCGCGCGCAGATACACCTCCTGCAGGCGCTTCGCGTCCACGTGCGTGTATCTCTCCGTGGTCTGCAGCGAAGAGTGACCCAGGAACTCCTGAACGAAACGCAGATCAGCGCCCTCTTCCAAGAGATGTGTGGCGGAAGTGTGCCGTAACGCATGGGGCGCGGCGTCACGCACGCCTACTTGAGCGGTGTAGCGGTGCAGGCTGCCCCGAATCACCCGGGGATCAATCCTCCGGCCCTTCACCCCCAGGAACAGCGCCTCACCTCCAGCTCCCCGGTCGACAACGGGACGCCAGCGCATCCACTCCTGCACCGCCAACCGTGCGGGGCGCCCGAAAGGCACGACACGCTGCTTGCCCCCTTTCCCCGTAACCCGAACACTCATGGAGTTCAGATTCACGTCTCCACAGTCAAGATCAGCCAGTTCCTGGACGCGCAGTGCCGCCGAGTACAACAGCTCCGCGATGGCCCAGTCTCTGACCGCTTCAGCGGCCTCCCGCGCCTCCTTGCCTCCGCCGGCCGCCGCCTGGGACACGGCAGCCGCCGACTCAGCGCGTGTTTGCAGCTCCGCAAGCAATTGCTTCACGTCCTCTTGGCTGAGGACATGGGGCAACCGACTATCTGAAGACGCCACCTCCAGGCCCTGAGTGACGTCTTGGTCAAGCACCCCGGCTTCCACCAGATAGCGCGAGAAGCTCCGAACTGCCGCCGCGTTGCGCGCAATCGTCGCTTTGCTTCTACCGTCGCGGATCCGCTGCCCCAGCCAGCGACGAACTGAACGCGATGTGAGCGCCTGGCGCAGGCCAACCGCCTCGTCTGCTGCGCCGCCAGCATCGGTCGCACCCGCCGCCAGGGCACCGACGTCGCGGAGGAGGGACTCAATATCAGAGATGTATGCCCGGACGGTCCGCGGAGACCGACCAAGACGCGAGTCCAAGTGCCGCCCCCACCCCTCGACCGCCGCTTGCGCCTGCGAAACCATGTTGACGATGTTACGCGGGAGAGGCGCGCAGCCACAGGCCGTCACGCTGAGAGGCCCTGCCGGAACGCTGGAGTTCATGCAGCCCTAACCGGGTCTGTTTACTGCTCAGCCCCGACACGCGGGCCACGGATTCAGCCGATGCTCCGGAGAGCAGCGGCAGAGCATCCCACACCCTCTCCGCTACCGGCCCGAGCACCCGCGCACCTGCCTTCACTGGCGGCTCCACCTTCCCCGCTTCAGCATCGAGGCCCATCAAGTCGAGTATGTCCCTCCCACATTCGACCAGCGCCGCGCCGTCTTTTATAAGACTGTGTGGCCCGGCGGAGGCGTAAGAGGTGACTGGCCCGGGTACGGCCGCTACGTCCCGTCCCAAGTCCACAGCTCGGTTCGCGGTAGCGAGGGCGCCCGAACGAAGCCCCGCCTCCACCACCACCGTTACATCCGACCACGCCGCGATAAGCCGATTGCGTTCCAGGAACCTCCACCGAGCGGGCCGGAACGAGGGCGGCACTTCGGCCACCACCAAACCACCGAGCTCAAGGATCCTCCCGAACAACTCCCCATTGCCTGCCGGATACAACTCACGCAGACCACCGCAGACCACCGCCACTGTGGGGCACGCATAAGACTCTTGCGCCCGTTCGTCCTCGCCCTCCCAAGGAGTGGAGCTCTTTCCGAACTCACTCGTTGTTCTGGTCTCCTCAGCACGGTCGAGGGCGCCGCTGTGGGCCGCCGCGTCAACCCCGTACGCCCCGCCGGAGACGACACGGACGCCCGCCCTAACCAAGTCATAGGCGGCGTTGCGAGCCGCCTCAGCTCCGTAGGTGGTAGCCGCCCGCGCTCCCACAATCGAAACGCACCGATGCGGGAGCGGAGCGGCGCCTGCCCCCAAAACCCACAGTGCCGGAGGGCAGCGGTTGCCCAGGTCGTCCAACTGACTCGGCCATTCCCGCTGGCCCGGAAGGACCAGCCGCCCACCCAAACGCCCCAGTTCTTCCAAGTCCTGACGCGGATTCAAGGTCTGCAGGCGTGGCCCCCAGCGTTCGTGAGCCGCGCGCCAACCGCCGCGACTGTCCCCACCCTGCCCGGAAGGCGCCTCGACCTCGAACGGCGGGGGAATGAAAGGCGCGCTTGCCCACCGAAACGCCGCCTCATCTCCGAGCGCAGACCTTAGAGCTCCAGCCCAGCGGTCTCCCGGCTCAGCCAAACCGGACCACGCCGCAGCAAACTCCTGTTCACCCCAAGATTTCAAGGCCTCTCCTCCACCCTTCTGAGTCCAAGTGCGACTTCCACCTCTGAGGGACCCGGACGGGATGCAGCCCTCAAATCAGCCACGGACCACGCCATTCGCAGAACCCTGTCCGCCCCCCGCATGGACAGGTGACCTTTGTCTATTAGTTCCCCAAGCCGGCGCAGCTCCGTTCGGTCCTTGAGGGCGCTTTGGCGCAAGTACCGTCCCGGAACCTCTGCGTTGTACCTCCATGGCTTATCCGCCCACCTGCGAGCCGCGCGCTCCCTGGCCTCCTCAATCAGCCCACGCGCCTCCCGGGTACTGACTGTTTGTGCCTGCCCTACTGCCTGATGGTGGGGCCGAGCAACACTCATGCGCAGGTCTACCCGGTCTAAGAGGGGCCCAGATATCCGCGCTCTATACCTCTCCTTCGCCGCGTGGGAACACACGCAGGTCCGGTTGCCGGGGTCTGTGCTTCCACCGCATGGGCATGGGTTTGCGGTCATGACCATCTGGAACCGGGCGGGATAGGTGACCTTGGAGTTGGCCCGGTGGATAGTTACGGTACCGTTTTCTAAAGGCTGCCGGAGCGCATCCAACGTTCGCATTTGAAACTCTGGCGCCTCGTCAAGCACCAAGACTCCCGCGTGTGCCAGAGAAATAGCCCCCGGTCGAATGGGGCTGCCCCCACCTATGAGCGCAGGCAGAGTCGCGGAATGATGTGGCTGCTCCAGCGGCGGTCGGACCTGGAGGCTACGCAACGGCTGGGACCGTCCAGCCAGTGACTGAACGGCGGTTACCTCCAACGCCTCCTCCGTGTCCAGATCTGGGAGTAGGTCCCGCACGCGGCGTGCCAGCATTGTCTTGCCCACGCCCGGGGGTCCCACCATCAACACATGGTGACGCCCAACCGCCGCGACGGTTAACGCCTCAACGGCGGAGCGCTGTCCGTAGACGTCTGAGAGGTCCTCCGCGCTGGCGTTCCCACTGGGACGCCCAGTATCGCTATCACCGGGGATCTCCGGCGGGCGCCGGGACGCTTCCATTTGAGTGAGCAGCTCCCACCCTGTCACTTCTTCGACGCGGCCCGCCACACCAAAAGCCGTGATCAGATCGGCCAGGTGCGCACACCCGAAGACTTCCACGCCAGGGGCCAGTGCAGCTTCGTAAGCCATCGTCTGTGCGACGACGAGCCGGCCGTAGCCGTTCCTGTATGCCGCAAGCCCCACTGGCAGCGCACCGCCTACAGGTCTCAGCGACCCATCCAGACCCAGTTCAGCTGCGAAGAGGGTTCCCTCTGCCACCTCAGGAAGGAGGACACGCCTTGCCACCAGCATCGAGACCGCGATTGCCAAGTCAAATCCGGAGCCCGCCTTCGGCAGGTCGGCAGGCGTCAGATTCACGGTTACTCGCCGGTTCAACGAGGGAATACCACAGGAAGAAAAAGCAGCCCTGACCCTTTCTTTCGCCTCCCTCAACGAGGCGTCTGGCAGCCCCACCAGTGTGGTTCCGACGATTCCCGGCCCAATGTGAGTCTGTACCTCCACAACGGTCCCGTGAAGGCCCACCAGAGACACGGCCCGCGCGCACGCCAGATCCGTCACTGTGCCACGTCCTGCAGCCACTCAAAAATCGGTTCGCGTCCACGGCGCACGTAGACGCCAACCACGTCGATTCGGTAGTCGGAGAAGTCTTCGTGAGCCCATAACCAGGCCAGGGCGAGGAGTTTCAAGCGATGCAGTTTGGCGTCGTCCACTGCTTCGGAGGCCAGACCCGCACCCAAACCGCTGCGAGTCTTAACCTCAACGAATATGACCGTCGCCCCTTCTCTGGCGACTATGTCCACCTCTCCACGTCCGGAGTCCCTCCAGTTCCGGTCGAGGATCGTCAAGCCGACCTTCTCCAGGTAGTTGGCTGCGGCTTCCTCACCGTAGCGGCCTAGTTCGCGGCGAGTCAGTGGGGTTGATGTTCGGAGCGTTTTTACTTTCAGTGCTGAGTTCTTCACACCGCAAGAGTGATTCGATGAGCGACGAACCGCCGCCAGGCGAACCTGTCTCTGTTGATACACCGGCTGCCTGGACAGTGGCTGCGCTCGCACCTGTGGACACACGCCGCCGGAAACAGTGACTGCCGTAATCCGGGCAGCCGCGGACCCAGGGGATTAGGAAGGAATATCCAGGTCCGGTTTCGTCAGTTCCTCGATGTTCACGTCCTTGAACGTCACGACACGCACGGACTTCACGAACCTGGAGGGCCTATAGATGTCCCAGACCCAAGCGTCGGTAAGGCTTAGCTCGAAGAAAATGTCGTTTCCAACAGGACGGGCCTGCAGCTCCACAGAATTACACAAATAGAAGCGCCGGTCGGTCTCAACAACATAGTTGAACAGCCGAACGACATCCCGGTACTCCTTGAACAAATCAAGTTCGGAAGCGTTCTCGTAGTTCTCTATGTCGTCTCTGTTCAACTTCTCCCCGCCTTATCCGCAGCCAGTGCTGGCCGTCGGTGAAAGCCTAGTTCACTCCGGGCAGCTTCCACCCGCGACGATGCTCTCTGGCGGGCCCCTTCTCTCTCAGCGCAGCCAGGTGCGTTGGCGAGGCATATCCCTTGTTGCTTCTCCACCCGTAGCCCTCGTCCGCTAGGGACGCCATGAAGTGGTCCCTGGCGACCTTAGCCAACACCGACGCGGCGGCCACAACGTGACTGTCCTGATCGGCCTTCACCAGGGTCGCTACCGGAAATCCAGGCCCACCGGACCAGGGGTCGCAGACGCTTGGTCCTTCGCCCTCGTCGAAAAGCGCGGGTTCCCGCGCGGAGGACAGAAAGTCGTGACGTCCGTCAAGTAGCACACCCCCGACGTCCCCCTCGCACCCGGCATCCAGGGACCGCCGTACGAGGGCGAGGGCGCGCAGGGAGGCAGTCCGCAGCGCCACGGTGACCCCCCAGTCAGAGATCTCCGCCGCACTGGCCCATCCCACCGCCGAAGCCAGTGCCCAAGACCGAATGGAGGGAACCATCCTCTCCCGTACCGCCGGGCGAAGCTGCTTAGAGTCCGCCAAGCCTTGCGGCGCCTCCCCGCACGCCGAACTCACGGCAACAACGCCAACCGCAAGAGGTCCAGCCAGGGATCCTCTCCCTACTTCGTCCACGCCAGCAAGGATCCCCCAGGAAGACAGAAGACGGCGGTCGATCTCCCCGCTCGGATAGTTGACCACTAGGAAGACTGGCTCGGGACAGAAACGAAAACGTCCCTGTTACCTAGATAGGACCACTTGGTGACCGGCCAGAACTCCCATTGGGCCCGGCCAATGATGGATTCTGCCGGCACGAAGCCGCTTTCCCCGTGGGTGTAGTGGTACAGGGAGTCAGCCGAGTTCTGTCGGTTGTCACCCATAACCCAGTAATAGCCCTCGGGCACGGTCACGGCGAACTCCTCTAGTGAAGGAACCGTCCCCTCAGCCAGGTACGGCTCTTCGATGCTCGCTCCGTTTACGGTTATGTTCCCGTCCGCATCGCAGCAGGCTACCGTGTCTCCGCCCACCCCGATGATCCTCTTCACCACTACCTGCTGCCCGCCCGAAGACGCAAAACCGAACCAGGAGGCGATGGTGGTCCAGGCGTTTCCTGCTGCATCCGACTCTGGCAGCCAACCCTCCGTGTCACGGAAGACCACGACGTCTCCCCGCTCCACCTGTTTCCCAATCACCGGCACGTGATTGACGGCGATCCGACTACCCACATCCAGGGTGTCCATCATCGACTCCGACGGGATCTTGTATACCTGCACTACGAATGCACGCAGCAGCAGCGCCACCACCAGGGCAAGGAGGACCACCCCCACGGACTCCCGAACCACCCGCCACAGGCCGCTTCGCCGGCTCCGGCGACTGGTTTCCGGCGAGGGCGCCCCCGCAGCGAAGGAAGGAGCGTAAGAAGGGGGTGTGGTGCCGCTGGAAGGAGCGCCTTCAAAGGCTCGCTTCTCCGGCAGATCCTCATGCATGATGGCCCAGTCTACCGCGGTAGTACTGGGCCATCATGTTGGCTTTGGGGCGTCAGCTCTTGACGTTGATCCGCTTCTCCTGGACCTTAGCGGCCTTGCCGACCCGGTCACGCAAGTAGTAAAGCTTCGCACGTCGCACGTCTCCGCGAGAAACCACTTCGATCTGCTCGATCGTCGGAGAATGCACGGGGAAGGTCCTCTCCACGCCAACGCCGAACGAAATCTTCCGGACCGTGAACGTCGACTTCACCCCGTGGCCCTTCCGCGCGATCACCACGCCCTGAAAGACCTGGACGCGGGATCGGTTACCTTCGATGACCTTCACGTGCACCTTGACTGTGTCACCGGGGCGGAACGTGGGGACGTCATCTCGCATCGACTCTTTGTCGAGGAAATCAAGCTTCTGCATTTTCTGCTCCTAGTCACCTCTGCCGCAGGTCAGGGCGACCGTTCGCCGGGCTACGCCCGTTCAAGTCTGCTTTGGGCTGCCTTTGGCGGCCCCCCACGGCAGGTGACGCCAGCAATCCCGGTGAAACAGTTTGCCACACGGGTCGCCGACTGACCAAGGCCAGAGCGGATCACAGCGGCGGGAACCGCGTGAGATCCCGCACGAACACGAAGTCTCGGTGTTGGCGGCCGCCAACGTCAAAGACGCGTCGACCCACTTTCAGGTATTCGTGCCTGCGATAGAACCGGATAGCGCGTCTGTTTCCCTGGTTCGTTCCCAGCACCGAAGACTTGCTTCCCCAGGCGTCCACCGCGTCGCGCAGCGAGGCTTCGAGGAGGGCACCTGAAACACCCGTTCCGTGGTAGTCCTCCCGAACGTAGAGCTTGGAAAGGTAGGAGGGCTTGGCTGCCATCCCCGCCAGTTCTGCCGGGGGTTCCGGCTCCGTAAGGGAATAGCCGATTGCTGGGCCACCCTCGCCCTCGCGCACCACTATCACTCTGGCACCCTCTTCCACCAGTGCTCCCAATGCCGAGACGCTCAGGTGATCAGCAACGAAGCTGTCGATCTCTTCGGAGAGAGTCGAAGGTGGGCAGGCCAGGGGGAAAGTGCTGGCGGCCAGTGCCGCTATTTCCTCCAAGTCACGGCCCTCCTCGAAGGAGAACGGCTCGGCTGGGTTTCCAAGATTCCACCCCAAGCCCGCCAAGACCTCCCGGTCTCTCCGATCAGGCTCCAGGTTCGCCTCCAGCAACCGTCGCAGGAGTTCTGGACGTACTTCTCCGGTGCGCTTCAGTGACTGATCCCGGCGCCAACGTTGGATTCGCTCATGGTCACCGGAAAGCAGCACGGGGGGAACCTCCAGACCTTCCCACTGGCGCGGCGCGGTATACACGGGGTACTCCAGGAGGCCATCTCCACTGAATGACTCTTCAACCAGCGACTGTGCGTTCCCGACGACACCTTCGACCAGGCGTCCCACCCCTTCCACCAGGGCGAGGGCGGCGACCTCCCCCCCGTTCAGCACGTAGTCTCCCAGCGAAAAGGGGAACACCTCCACGCCCTGACGCCGATAGTGCTCCGTCACTCGCGCATCGATACCTTCGTAGCGTCCGCAGGCGACCACAACGTGACTCTTCGCGGACAGCCGTTCCAAATCTGCCTGTGTCAGAGGAGTCCCCGAAGGGGTGGGGATGGCCAAGACGGAGCCCTCACCGAGCACGTCATCCAACGCCCTACCCCAAACGTCAGCGCGCATCACCATGCCCGCACCCCCGCCAGCCGGAGAGTCATCCACACTCTGGTGGCGGCCCTGCGCCCAGTCGCGCAAGTTGTGGACCTCCAGTTGGAGTACCCCATCCCTCTTAGCCTTGCCAACGAGCGACAGCTCCAAGGAATCAAAGTACGCGGGGAAGATGGAGATCACATCGAAACGCATTCCCGCCCCTACTCTTGTGGTTCTTCGCCGAGTTCGGAGGGAAACAAGCCTTCCGGAGGGTCAAGCACCACCCGGCCCGCCTCCAGGTCTACGACCGGTACCATCTGCGTCACAAAGGGCACCAGTACGTCCTGTCCCCCGCTCCGGACCACAAGAAGATCGTGTGCCGGCGCCGCCATCAGCCCTGTGACGGATCCGAGCTTCAGGCCATCTTCGTCCACAGCCTCAAGTCCGGCCAGCTGGTGGGGATACCACGCATTATCTTCTTCTTCGGCGGGAACCAGGAGTTCCAGGCCCCTGATTGCTTCGGCGTCTTCTCGGGAATCAACGTCTTCGAAACGCACCAGCAGACGGGGCCCACTCGGCACTGCTGAGGCGACGGTCAGGAGCGGCCACGCTGGGTTCTCTGTCCTGAGTTCGCTTCCAGTTTTGAATACTTCCTCCGGCCTGTCCGTGTGAACGTTGACGAACACCTCGCCCTTTAAGCCCCGCGGGCTACCCACCACTCCCGCAATCAGTTCCCTCAGTTCTTCAGACACCTTGTCCTGCTTCCCCAAAAACGCGCTGGTGGGTCCAGCTTCGCAAGCTGGACCCACCGCTATCTATCGCCTGTTTGCTTCTAACGCTGATCTGTCTCCACGACGTCGACCCGCACGAAGCCTTTGCCCTTAAGGGCTGACACTACTTTCCGCAGCGAGCGCGCAGTGCGACCGTTGCGTCCGATGACGCGCCCCAGGTCCTCCGGGTCCACCCGGACTTCCAAGAGCTGTCCGCGTCGCTGGTTGCGGCTGTCCACGCGGACCTCCTCCGGGTGATCAACAATCCCGGAGACAAGGTG
>CAYFQC010000005.1:0-37318 GCA_964345155.1 uncultured Actinomyces sp. | reverse complement strand
TGCGGCTGTCCACGCGGACCTCCTCCGGGTGATCAACAATCCCGGAGACAAGGTGTTCGAGTGCGTCAGCTAGGGCACTCATTCTGCTGCGGCCTCCGCGGCCTCAACTTTGGCGTCCGCAGCCTCAACGGCTTCCTCCGCCTTCTTAGCGGCTTCCTCAGAGGCCTTGGCGATCTTCTCCTCAGCCAGTTTGGCCTTCTGCTTCTGCGCCTTCTCAGCGGCGGCGGTGACGGCCTCCTGCACCTCTGCTTCGCGGTCTACCTCTGCAACCTTAATGCGGCTGACCACATCTTCCTTACCATTGGCGCGCGCAAGGTCACCGTTCAGACTCAAGAGCCGCCGTGCTGCCTCCGAGGGCTGTGCACCGACACCCAGCCAATAGACGGCCCGGTCAGAGTCAATGCGAATGATCGACGGATTCGGGACCGGGTCGTAGTAACCGATCTCCTCAATGACACGGCCGTCCCGCTTCTTGCGGGAGTCAACCACGACAACGCGGTACTTGGGATCATGAATCGCGCCTAGGCGCTTCAAACGAATACGAACTGCCACTTGAGTGGTTTCTCCTTGAATTTCGGATTGGAGTTGAGCCGACTGGTGGGGCCAGTTAGCCGCCCCCAATGGAACGCGACAAACGCGCGGAGAGGGCGCACGCAGTCGAGTACCCGGCTATTTTGCCACGGCTAGTCCACAAAACCGAACGCTACTTCCCCCAAAGACCACCCCTAGGACGTGGAGTTCCTCACCGACGCCGCTTTGGGGGACACTGGAAACATGCATCACAACACCACTGATCAAGAGTTTCTTTCTTTGGCCGCCACCGCCCTGGCCGAGGTCGCCGCGGCCGCCGCCGCGATGGCCGCACCGTACCTTCGGGGGGTGGCCCGTTCCGCCCCGGAAGTCGGTTTGAAGAGGGACTTTCACGATCCGGTGACCGTCCACGACAAGAGGGTCGAAACGGAGATCCGCAAAGTTCTGGAGAGCTGCGTTCCTGGATCCCGTGTCCTCGGCGAAGAGATGGGCGAAGGGCCGGCTCCCACTGCCGAAACAGCACCTTTGCGGGCGGGCGAGGGCGGAGCTGGATTTGGAGCAATCGCCCTCACCCAGGAAGTTACGCAGGCGGTCATGGGACTGGGGCAAAGAGTGCGGTGGATCGTGGACCCGATCGACGGTACCGCCAACTTCGCTTCCGGCCTGACGTACTTCGGAACGTCAATCGGTGTGGAACTCGACGGGGAGATCGTGGCGGGTGTCGTGTCGGTGCCCTTCAACCGGGAACTGTTCGTGGCGGACAGTTCGTCGGCGTGGCGGGAAGACGAGGTGACCGGTGAACGCACGCCGCTACGCAGCCAGGGTCCCAAGACGGAGAAAGAGGCCCTCCTGGCCACCTACTATCCCAGCGTGTACGCGCTCAACAATTCGCCGGCAGACGCCCTCGCGCGGGAGAAGGCCCTCATGAACGCGTACGGGACGGTTCGCCGCCCCGGGGCCGGAGCACTAGACCTGGCGATGGTAGCTGCCGGGTGGATAGGAGTCTCCATGGGCGTAACCTTCAAACCTTGGGACGTCGCTGCAGGCATCCACCTGGTGCGGATGGCTGGTGGTGAAGTGCTGAACCTCGCAATGGGAACGGACGAACCAGACGGCCTTCGACCTGGCGTTGTGGCCTCCGTGGGTACCCTGCACGCTTCGACGGCGCGCGCTGTGCTCAAGCAGGTGGAGAAGGCTGGCCGGGAGTGACCCGATTGCCGGCCGCAATGACAAGGCTCGGCTTCGACCAGACTTCAGGGCCT
Organism: uncultured Actinomyces sp.; assembly: GCA_964345155.1. Classification (GTDB taxonomy): domain Bacteria; phylum Actinomycetota; class Actinomycetes; order Actinomycetales; family Actinomycetaceae; genus Scrofimicrobium. Next base: position 35,525 of record CAYFQC010000005.1, on the reverse strand, counting down.
CGGAGTGGATCGGAGTCGAACACAACGGCGTCTGCAGGCGCCCCAGGTTCCAGGGAGGGCAGGCCCAGGAAATCGCGGGCCCGCCAGGTGGCGGCAGCCAGCACATCCTCCGGCGGCATCCCCCACTCCACCAGTTGACGCAGCTCTTCGATCAACGTTCCATGGCTTTGGTAGCCTCCCGCATCGGAGCCCGGAAGGACCTGGACTCCCGAAGCCAGTAAGTCCTCAAACCACTGTCCGCGCCGCTCGTAGAGAGAGCGCATTGTTCGCGCATACCTGGGGTATCGCGTAGCTGAGCCGGCAAACTCCGGGAACTTGAGAACCTGGACCAGCGTGGGGATCACGGCGGTCCTACTGGACTTGGCACGTTCCATCTGTGATCTGGTCATACCTGTCCCATGCTCGATGGAGTCGACGCCTGCATCCAGCAAAGACTCCACGGTCTTGGGGGAGAAGGAATGCACCGAAACCTTGGCTCCCACCGCGTGGGCCGCATCTACCGCCGCAACGAGTTCCTCCGCCGACCACAGTGGTTCTAGGTCAGATTCAACACCACCGGAGCGGTCGATCCAGTCACCGACCAGCTTCACCCAGCCATCCCCGGCCAGCCCCTGCCGCTGGACCTCCGCAACGAGTTGCTCTCTGCGGCTGCCGGGCGGCCCTTGGTCGGGGTCCGACGGGAGTTCCACGGCGAGGCCCCGGTTGTAGCGTTTCTGCAGCGCGATATGTCTGCCCGAGGAGACAACAACCGGACGACCGTAGGGAAGCTCTCCGGGGCTGACTTTCACCGGAGAACCCGGCTCGCGCAGAGCCAGAACTCCCACGCTGATCTCCTTCCACGCGTTCTCCCGGATCACGTCGGAAGACTGCGGGCCCTTGCCGATTGCCAGATGCGCGTGGAGATCCACAAAACCAGGAACGATAAACGGAAGTCCCGGCTGGGCGCCGGGAAGCGGCCGGAGCTCCGCAGTTTCGCCTCTTACCTGGAGAACACCGGGCACAAACCGGGGCTCAAGACCGGGCGCCGAACGCCAAAGTACGTTTCCTTGAAGGTCGAAGTTCCCTGTCAACTTCCCTCCCCCGGTCCTAGAACCCGCGTCCCATCAGTCGCTTCAGGTCCTCAGGCAGGGCATCCATCGACTGGCGAATCTCAGCCTCGCTGGTCTGTCCGCCTCCGCCCAAACCAAATGCTGAACCCTTGGGCTGGGCGCCCTTCCTCTGATCTTTCGGCAAGAGGGCTTCCAGTTCCTGTTGGCGCCGTTTGGCCGGGTTGCCCGAACGTGCCTTCTTCGCGATCCGCTTCTTCTGCGCCTGGGCGACGCGTGCTTGCTCCCTTTGCTTCGCCCTACCTGCGGCGCGACCGGGCTTGCCCTGTTGCAGAGACTGTAGGTTCGGCATGCCGCCCGGACCCATAGACGACATCATCTGCTTGGCCGCCTCAAAACGCTTCACCAGAGCATTCACTTCCGCGACGGTAGTCCCCGAACCTTTGGCGATGCGGGAGCGGCGGGAACCGTTGAGGAGCTTCACGTCCTCACGTTCGGCCGGAGTCATCGAGCGCACGATCGCTTCAACCCGGTCCACTTCGCGTTCGTCGAAGTTCTCCAGCTGATCGCGCACCTGACCCATGCCGGGCATCATGCCCAGCACCTTCTTCATGGAACCCAGCTTCCGCACCTGCTGCAGCTGCTTCAGGAAGTCTGCAAGCGTCAGCTCCCCCGACAGGGCTTTGGCCGCCATGGCCTCGGCCTGCTCTTGGTCGAGTTTCTTCTCGGCCTGCTCGATCAGGGTGAGGATGTCTCCCATGTCGAGGATCCGCCCCGCCATGCGGTCAGGGTGAAAGCGTTCAAAGTCCTCAAGGCCCTCGCCCGTGGAAGCGAAGAGAATCGGGGCGCCCGTAACGCCGCGGACCGACAGAGCTGCACCACCCCGCGCATCACCGTCAAGCTTCGACATGACTACGCCCGTGAATCCGACGCCATCACGGAAGGCGGTGGCAGTCTGAACCGCGTCCTGTCCCACCATCGCGTCTAGGACGAACATGGTTTCGTGGGGGTTGACGGCGTCTCGGATCTGGCGGGCCTGCTCCATCATTTCTTCGTCGACACCCAAGCGTCCCGCCGTGTCCACGATCACCACGTCATACCCGTTGGCGACCGCCTCGGCGAGGCCGCTGCGCGCCACGAGGACAGGGTTGCCCACCCCGTTGCCCGGTTCGGGCGCCCAGACATCCACACCCGCGCGCTCTCCGACTATCTGCAGCTGGTTCACAGCATTTGGACGCTGCAAGTCAGAGGCGACGAGCAGGACCCGTTTGTCGTTTTCCCGCAACCACTTGCCAAGCTTCCCCGCAAGCGTCGTCTTTCCAGCCCCCTGGAGGCCCGCGAGCATGAACACTGTGGGACCGCGCTGGGCGAAGGTCAACTCCCGTGTCTGTCCGCCAAGGATCTCAACCAGCTGGTCGTGCACCACCTGGACCACCTGCTGGCCGGGGTTCAAGGCCTTGGACCGCGTAGCGCCGTAGGCCTTTTCTCTCACCTGTGAGACAAACTCCCGGACGACGGGCAAAGCCACGTCAGCATCAAGGAGTGCGCGTCGGATCTCCCCAAGAGTCTCATCTACGTCCGCTTCCGACAGGACGCCCTTGCCCCTCAGTCGTTTGAACGAATCGCTGAGCCGATCAGAAAGAGTGTTGAACACGCGGATTCCTCAAGTTTCATGGGTCTAGTTCAGGCGCCAGACTACCGCAATGGGAACGCTGTCCGGCGGCGGCGTGTGCGCCCCCAGAGGGGCGCCGCGTCAGCTGATGATTGCGTCGACGAAGCCCTCTGGGTCGAAGGGTGCCAAGTCATCTGGGCCTTCTCCCAAGCCCACGAGTTTCACCGGCACGCCGAGTTCACGCTGGACTGAAATGACGATGCCGCCCTTCGCGGATCCATCAAGCTTGGTCAGGACGATGCCGGTGATGCCGACCGCTTCCGCGAACACCTGTGCCTGCTTCATACCGTTCTGGCCGGTCGTTGCGTCCAGGACCAGCAGAACCTCATCCACGGGTGTTTGCTTCTCCATGACCCGGCGAATCTTCCCGAGTTCGTCCATCAAAGCAGTCTTGGTTTGAAGACGCCCGGCAGTGTCTACGATCACTACGTCCGCATTGTCCGCCACAGCGGCCTTCACCGCGTCGAAGGCTACGGACGCGGGGTCGCCACCTTCCTTTTCGGAGGAGACGACCGGCACACCCACCCTGGACCCCCAGGTCTCCAGCTGTTCACTGGCCGCTGCCCGGAACGTGTCAGCAGCACCCAGAACGACGGATTTGTCCTCCGCGCGCAGGAGGCGGGCCATCTTCCCGACGGTCGTGGTCTTGCCAGTGCCGTTCACGCCTACCACCAGGATGGAGGCTGGGCGGTCAGTCCCGTCCGACGCGGCCTCTAGATTGAGGCTGCGGTCCATGTCTGGGCCGACAAGCTTCAGTAGTTCGTCCCGAAGAACCGTACGGGCCTGGTCACTGTCCAAGTTTCCTTGGACTTTCGCTTCCGTCCGCAGCCGACCGATGATCTCCTCCGTTGCTGGCAGCCCAACATCGGCCATCAGCAGCGTGTCCTCAATGTCTTCCCAGTCGGTGGCGCTCAAATCCCCGCGAGAAAAGATCGCAAGTAGGGCTTTCCCGATGGCACCGGATGAAGCCATGCGGGCGCGAAGACGCTGCATCCTGGAGGGAACCGCCTCCGGCGTCTCCAGCTCCTTTTCGGTCGCCGGCTCCGGCTCGCTACCTTCGCTGGGTTCCCCCTCTTCGTCCTCGGCGGTTTCCGCTGGTGGGCGGGTTGGAACGGTTGGTTCTACCTGCGGGGGCGTTTCCCGGTCGGTCCGCGACCGGCGAATGAAGAAGAAAATGATTGCCACGAGGGCGATCACCAGGATAGCCAGGACAGTCAATCCCAGCGGGGAAGAGATGAACTCCGAGAAACCGGTCATCGGCTAGTTCCCTTTCGGTTCGTCGGTCGGTTTGACGCTGGTCCAGCGCGGAATCCGCTTTGGGAGTTGAGGCGCTGGTTTGGTGGAAGCCACGTCTTCCACGTCTACTCCCAGGATGTCGTTGGTCGGGAAGACCCTCCAGTCCTCCCGGGGCTCCGCCGGCGCATCAAACTCAGCAGTAGTTTCGGCCACCACGGAGTTGCCGTCGGGAGGTGCGGGAGCTGGTCCCTGGGTGTCAGGAAGCGGGTCCTCCAGAGTGGGCGCGGGGGCTTCGTGAGGTTTCCCGTGGTTTCTTGAACGAGCGTCGTCAAGCTTTCGTTTGGCCCCGGCCCATACGCCGCTAAGGGACTCCAGTGCGGAGGTGACGACCTCTCGGGGGGAGCGAGACTGCACACCGTCAGAGGCTTCCTGTTGGTAACCAACCCAGGCCTCATCGTCGAAGTTCGGGTTCTGAAGCGCCGCGTTCGAGATCGCGATCGCACCGTCGCGTACCTCCGCGCTGTAGAACGGGTCGCGCGCCAAGTAGTCGACCGGCGCCGGGGAGGCTGCCACCGCATCTGACGGAACCGGATCCGGCGAGGGCGGAGGAGGCGGCGGCGGGGCGGCCTGTGGCGGGCGCGCGTCCGTGTACCGCCCTTGCGCGGAAGCCTCCAGGACCTCTTCGCCAGCGGCGCTCTTAGGAATCATTAGCTGTAGTTCGCGCCACGCCGCGTGACCCTCCGGCGCGGGCGCGAGCGCGGCGGCGACGGCCTGGCGGTCCGGGATCTTGGGAGCGGCCACGTACGCAGAGTACGGGACCGAGTTCGTGGCCCACATTTCCTCCAGGCTCACGCGTCTTGGTCTCACGGCGTTCATCCGCAGGCTGGACCAACTCTGTCCCTTCACCTCACGGGTCTGCCCCAGAACCGCTTCCTCCCACTCTCTGCGTGGTCTGCGCACCAACGCGGCAACCACAATGACGGCGACAGCCAAGAGAACCAGGAGGATGAGCGCAATGTAAAGCCCAACGCGGACGCTCATGTGCACACAACCTTCATAGAAGTCCCTCCGCTCGCCTCGGGCTCACACCAGCTTATCGGTCTGTGTCCTGCGACTACTCGGTCATGCGGTGTGACATTACCGCGGTGACCCCGTCTTTCATGGTGACACCGTACAGAGCGTCGGCGGTCTCCATCGTTCGCTTCTGGTGGGTAATCACCAGAAGCTGACTCTCGGCTCTCAGGTCCTCTAGGAGCGACAGGACTCGGGTTAGGTTCACGTCATCAAGCGCGGCCTCCACCTCGTCCATGACGTAGAACGGCGATGGGCGAGCCTCGAAGATTGCAATGAGATAAGCCAAAGCCGCCAAAGACCGTTCACCGCCGGACAGAAGGGACAGGCGCGTCACTCGCTTGCCGGAGGGCCGAGCGAAAATCTCAACTCCGGTAGTCAATGGGTCCGCCGGGTCAGTGAGCTCCAACCTGCCAGTTCCTCCGGGAAACAGCCGGGAAAAGGTGCCTTGGAACTTCTTCGCGGTGTCCGCAAATGCGCTTTCAAAAGCCTCTTTGACCTGCCCGTCGATCTCCCGCATCAGGGCCAACAGGTCGGCCTTGGAACGACTCAAGTCATCCACCTGATCTTCCAGGAACCGGTAGCGAGCCGAGGCGGCTTCGTACTCTTCCACCGCTAGAGGATTCACCACCCCAAGTCGGGCCAGCTGCCTGCGGGTTCTATCGACAGATTCCTCCGCCTCCTGGCGGCTCAACGGAAAGACCTCCCCTCCGCCTGAGTCACCGTGTGCAGCAGTGGGCGCGTCCCACGGAATTCGGGGTCCATAGGCGGCTATGAGTGTGCGGGCGGCCTGAGTGGCCTCGTCCCAGAGCTCCTCCTGAGTGGGGGCGGGCTCCCCGGCGGCCCCAGTTGCCTCTTCCGCGTCTCCATCAGCCAAGTATTGGCGCAGACCCGGGGGTGGCGGGGGTTTCAGTCCCAGCAGACGGCCGTGTTCGTTGAGCAAGCTGAGGGCTTGTGTCTGAAGTCCCTCAAGGGAGCTTTGTGCGCCGGCGAAAGCAACCTCTGCCTGCAGGAGTTCCTCCCCGAGCAGCCGGCGTTCCTCCTCCACCCGCCGGATTGCCTCAGCAGTCCCGGTGAGCTCCCTGCCCGTCTCTTCGACGCGCTGGCGCAGCTCGTCTCGGAGAGACCGCGCACTCAAGGCAAGCTCTGCGGCGCGCTCGGCCTTCTCCACCGCAAGCGCCGCGATCTCGGAGAACACGTCCTTCGCCCGACTTGCCTTCCGAGCCCGGTCCAACTGTCGTTCCCGGTCTTCCCGCAGGGATTGGGCCTGCGCCGAAAACGCGCGCGCCGTCTGCTGCGCGGAGCTGGCCGCCTGGCGCGCCACTTGAGCTTCCACGCGAGCCTGATTCTCGCGCTCCCAGGCGCGCCTCATTTCCTCACCGGCGGCGCTCACCGCGAGCCGCAGACCGGCCACGTCAACCGGCGCGTCCCCCACGTCCGACTGGTGTGCCGTCTGCCGCGCGGCCTCCAGTGCCGCATTGGCTTGCTGCGCCCGGCGCTCAGCCTCGTCAACCTGATGCTCCACTCGCCTGACCTCAACTGCCGCCGCCTGAGCCAGCGCCGCTAGCCGGCTGCGTTCCTGAGCCACGGCCGCCCTCGCCGCATCCGCGTTGCGAAGCTCCGACAACGCTTTGGCCCGGTTCTGTGAAGCGGCCGCCAAGGTCCTACGCTCGCTCGCGGTCACCTGCCGGGCGCTCTCAAGTACGCTTTCCGCATTGCGCTCGCCCTCGCGCGAGTCCTCGAGTTCCGCCAGAAGCGCCAGGCGAGAACTCTGAGGCTCCCCGCGAAGCCGAAGGTAGTCCGATCCCAGCACAACTCCGCCGCGAGTCACGTAAGTCGCATTCCCGCCTGCCCGCATGTGAGCGAAGGCAGCTGCTTCGTCCTCGCACGCCAAGACGCCCGACAGAAGACGGTCTAGAACGGGTGCGAGTTCGGGGGACACGCGAACCAGCGCGCGCGCAGAGACAACCCCCTCACCTGCCGGAGGAAGGGCTGCGTTCCCCACATCCGTGGAGTCTGCTGGACCCGCCAGAACGTAGCCGCCAAAGCCGCGCTCCTGGGCCGTTGCCTCCGCCGCTGACACCGCAGCGTCGAGGTAATCAGCTTGGGAGGGAACAACGCGGGCAGAGACCAAGGATCCAAGGACGGCCGCTATGGCTTCTTCCCAGCCCTTGTCAACCCGCAGATTCTCTTCAAGCGGCTTCCAGCTGCCCGCGGGATCCGTTGGCGAGGCTGCGTCGACTCGCGCCCGGGTGTTTCCAAGCGACCGCTCCAGCGTCTCCCTCTGGGATCTCACCCGCGAGAGTTCCTCCGCTGCGTCCCTTTCCGCGCGCTCCGCCTCTTGAAGGCGCTGGCGAGCAGCGGTTTCCTCCGCCGACAGCGCCTCGTAGCGGGCTGATTCTCCTTGGCCGCCCTCGTCCTCACCAGGGTGCTCGGCCAGGTAGCTCGCCTCACGCTGTTCTGCTTCTCGCTGGCGCTCCCGGGCCGCGTCCAGGCGAGCCTGCGCGGCTGCCACCTCACCGTCCCGCGACTTGGCGGCAACCAGAGCGGATTGAAGGTCGCGGGCCGCCTTCTCCTTGGAGTCCCGCTGCTTCTCGAGCCTCTCTTCGGCCGCGGCGAGCGCCCGCTCTGCTTCGCTGACCCGCGGCTCCGTCTCCTGACGAAAGGCAACAGATGCGCGCAGCTGGTCCTCGGCTACTTCCAGTTTGTGGTGGGCCGCCTCGGCATCACGCTCCGCCTCCAGGGCCCTTTCAGACGCAAGCTGCAGACTGGTCTCTGAAACCGGCTGGGGCATCCGGGCGGCATTGGCTCCCCTCTCCTGCGCCAGCTCCGCTAGAGCAACCAGCCTGCCCCGCAACTCCGTGAAGTCACGGTGACGCTCCGCCAAAATCTCCGCGCCGCGGCGCCCGGCTTCTTGCTGCTGCGTTAACCCGCGCTGAGCAGTGCGCAGCGAACCCATCTGAGCCTCGAGCGAGCCGGAGTCCAATCGCAGCTGCCCCAGTTGGGCACGGAGCCGCTCCAGGCGTTCGTCCCCTTCCACCAGGTCCTCAGCCAACAGTCGCGCCTGAGAATAGGCCGAGACGCGCTGGATTCCTTCTGCCTGCGCGGCCGCCTTCGCCTGCTTTGCGAGCGGTTTCAGTTGCGCTTTCATCTCCGCGGTGAGGTCGAGGACGCGCACCAGATTGGCGTCCATGGACTCCAACTTGCGCAGCGCCCGTTCCTTGCGCCGACGGAATTTTGCGACTCCGGCGGCCTCGTCGATGAAGGCGCGGCGGTCGGAGGGGGAGGCAGAAAGGACGGCGTCTAACTGCCCCTGCCCGACGATGACGTGCATCTGGCGGCCCAAACCGGAATCGGAGAGCAACTCCTGCACATCCAAGAGCCGCACCGGCTGCCGGTTGATCGCGTATTCCGAACCACCGGAGCGGAACATGGTGCGCGAGATCGTAACCTCGGAGTAGGCGATGGGAAGGCGACCATCCGAATTGTCAATGGTGAGCTCCACCTGGGCGCGCCCCAAAGCTCCGCGGGCAGTCCCGCCCGCGAAGATGACGTCCGCCATGTTTCCGCCGCGGAGCGACTTCGCCCCCTGCTCACCCATGACCCAGGCGAGGGCATCCACCACATTCGACTTGCCCGACCCGTTGGGTCCAACAATCGCGGTGATACCCGGTTCAAACCGGAAACGGGTGGCGGAGGCAAAGGACTTGAATCCGCGGAGAGTTAGTTCTTTCAGGTACATGCCGAACCGAAATTACAGGTTGGCGCGCGCCTTCGGTAATCCTGCCCGACTAGATGGACTCGTCGTAGGAAAGCTCGGGGAACCACAGTGCGATCTCCCGCACCGCGCTGGTAGCTGAATCTGAGGTGTGAACCACGTTCTTCACTGACTCCCCACCCCAGTCCCGGGCAAGGTCGCCACGAATGGTGCCGGGGGCAGCGAGAGTCGGGTTCGTGGTCCCAGCCATGATCCGTAGACCCTCGATGACGCGATCGCCTTCAACGACAACCGCGACAAGGGGGCCCTCCATCATGTAGTCGCGTAGCGACGGGTAAAAGTGCTTGTCGGCATGCTCTTCGTAGTGCTCGGCTAGGAGTTCGGCACTTGCTTTCTTGATCTTGAGGCCCTTCAGAACATATCCCTTCAGTTCGATACGCCGAAGGATCTCCCCGGTCAAACCGCGGCGGAACCCGTCGGGCTTGATCAGTAGGAGGGTGTGTTCCTTCCGTGGGTCCAAAAGGTCTGGTGTAGGCATCGGGTCTCCTTCGTCCGTTTGACCGAGTGTTCCTTCGCGTGGGGCCTTCTACCGTGGTTCCTCACGGAGGATCCGCGCGACCGCCTCTACTGCAGCCGCAGCGTCGCGGCCCGTTGAACGCACAACAACTGTATCGCCGCCGGCCACCCCGAGCGACATGAGCTCCATCATCGATTCTGCGGACGCGTCGTTGATAGTGGTCTCTGCGTCGTAGTCAGCGGCCGCCGCAGCCAGCTGAGCCGCCGGCCGGGCATGGATTCCCACAGGGTCGGCAACTTGTACCTGAAGTACGACGGCGTCACCCTCCGCCGGCCCATCCTCCGCGCCTTCCGGTTGCGCAGCTTTCGCAGGGGCTTGGGGACACCACTGACGTCCCGCATCCGTCGCGGCGCGGGCGACTCCCGCCATGTCCTCCCCCTGCTGAGCAGCCACGGCGGCGGCGACGGCACCTTCAACCAGAGGTGCGTCCACATATCGGAAAGCATCCGGATCATCCGCAAACTCCAGCGCCGAGTCCACAGTTAACGTGGCAGAACCCAGGTCAGTGAGGATCACCACGCCATCGCCCCCCGACGCCGCAGAAGCCTTCGACAAGGCCTCCTCAACCAGCTCGAAGGAAGTGCCCAACCCACCGCCAGGAAGACCCCCGGCAACACCGATATGTACGTCCGCCGCCATCGCCGCGGCCAGGTCACGCACGCCATCGGCCAACACCGAAGAATGGGAAACCAAGACGAGGGCGACGCGGCTCACTCCGCTTCCCCTGGACCGTAAACGTCTGCGGCCGCCTGGGCTGCCGCGGCTAGCAGCAAAGAAGACGACACTGCTCCCGGATCTAGGTGCCCTATCGATCGTTCACCGAGGTATGAGGCGCGACCCTTGGTGGCCTTCATCGGCTTCGTCGCCTCCGCACCGGCTTCTGCCGCTTCCGCGGCCGCCCGGAAAGTCTGCGTGACGCTGGCGCCCTCGTCGGCTGCCGCCTGGGCCGCCGCCACCGCCGGCAACCACGCGTCGACCATGGTCTTCTCCCCGGCCACTGCCTTACCTCTTGCCTGGACCCCCTTCACTGCCGCCTCGAGGAGATTGGCGACATCCTGTGCGCTCAAGTCAGCCTCGGGTACTGCGCCTGCAGCCCGCAGGTAAGCAGTTCCGTACAGCGGGCCAGCGGCTCCTCCCACCGTGGACAGCAGGGTCTTTGCTACCGTCTTCAAGACCTCCGCCCCCGTGTCGGCCTGCGCGAGGGCTTCGCTGCGCACCACTGCCGAAAAACCCCGGTCAAGGTTCTCTCCGTGATCGCCGTCCCCAATCTCCCGGTCAAGTTCGATGAGGGTCTCCCGATTGTCGGAGACGGCCCGGGCGGAGAGTTCCACCCACCGCTTCGACCATTCAACGTTATTTGTCATTTTCGTCCTCCTCTTTGGCCCTCTGCGACTGCGGTAGGCGGCAGGGCCACACGACCCTGCCGCCCCCTCGGTTACCTGTCAATTCTTCCAAGCCGGGGTTTCCACGGGCGCGTCGAAATAGCGCAGCATTTCATCATCGACTCTGGTCAGCGTTATCGACACACCAGGCATTTCAAGGCTCGTCACGTAGTTGCCCACCATCGGACGGGCAACTTCGATGCCATCGGCCTTGAGCAGCTCAGCGAGCTTGCGATAGACGATGTACAGCTCGGACTCGGGGGTGCCTCCCATGCCGTTGACCAGGGCGATGACCCGATCACCGCCTTCCAGCCCGAGGTCGTCACGCACGCGCACGTAGAGCTCCTCTGTAAGGTCATCGGCAGGCTCCATCGGACCGCGCCGATACCCGGGTTCACCATGGATTCCGATCCCCAGCTCAATCTCTTCGTCTCCAAGATCGAACGACGGCTTACCCGCGTGCGGGACCGTGCACGGACCAAGCGCCAGACCCATGGACCGCGTGTTTGCGTTTACGTCGCGTCCTATCTGCGCTACCTCTGACAGCGATTTGCCCTCCTCCGCTGCAGCTCCAGCGATTTTCTCCACCAGGACAGTGCCAGCGACGCCTCGGCGACCCGCAGTGTAAAGCGAGTCCTCCACGGCACAGTCGTCATCGACGAGGACGGTCTCCACCTCCACGCCGTCCATTCCAGCCAGTTCCGCGGCCGTTTCGAAGTTCAGCACGTCACCCGTGTAGTTCTTCACGATGTGGATAACTCCGGCCCCGCGGTCGGCAGCTTTGGTGGCCTCAACGATCGGATCAGGTGTTGGAGAAGTAAATACCGGCCCGGGCACCGCGGCGTCCAGCATCCCGACGCCGACGTAGCCCGCGTGCAGTGGTTCGTGTCCGGAACCGCCGCCGGAGATCACTCCGACTTTCCCGTCCTCCTTCGGTGTTCTCCGTTCCACCCAGTCAGGCTCAAAATGCACCTTGACCAGGTCCTCATGGGCTGCCTGGAACCCTTCCAGGGTCTCCTTCACAACCTTCTGCGGATCGTTGATGAGCTTCTTCATTGATGCACTCCTATCCATCGGCTACCCACAGTGGGCCTGCCTATTTCAATACTGCCAGGGGCGCAGTGCTGCGGACAGAGACCGACTTGGGCGGCGCACAAAGTTGCAGCGGTCACACAAAAGGCGCAAGGCCGTGCAGCGTGCGCGCCGAGGTTGACCCCAGATCCCGAGTCGGCGCCTCGCAATTGGGTGCCGACTACCGCTGAAGCAGGGCCTCAACGTCACCGGCGAAGCGTATGGAGCCGAAAGCCACTATCCCGCGCGTCAGAGTCGGATCCTCTGGGGCGTCAGCAAGGCGCACAGCCGTGTCCACCGCGTCCGGCAGCGAGTGCTCCACGTGTACGCGGTCCGCGCCAAAGACGTCCTCGGCGATGGTCTGCAGTTCCTCCACTGTGGCGGCGCGATCTCCGGGCATAGGAACGATAACCAGTTCGTTTAGGACCGGCTCTATCTCCACGAGCATCTGCTCAATCGCCTTGTCTGCCATGGCGGAGAAAAGACCAATTGTCACGTTGAAGCGGAAAGCCTCTTCCAGTGCGGCCTTCAGCGACGCCACGCCAGCTGGGTTGTGAGCCGCATCCACAACGATCGTCGGGGAGGTGCGGACCACCTCAAGGCGACCTGGCGAGCGCACCGCGAGGAATCCTTCCTCAACAACCTCGGGGGGCAGCGCCTTGCCACCCATCATCGCTTCCGCCGCCACCAGGGCGGCTGCGGCATTGTGAGCCATGTGCTCTCCGTGGAGGGGAATGAAGAGCTGCTCATACACGCCGGCCGGGGTGCGCACGTCGATTATCTGCCCCCCTACGCCGGGCGACCGTGAAAGAAGTTCCCAGTCTCGCCCCTCCGCCCAGTACACGGAGTCAGTCTCCAGAGCGCGGCGTTCGATTACCTCTGAAACTTCTTCGGGCTGGGCGCTCACCACGACAATGGACTTGTCCTTGATGATCGCAGCCTTCTCGAAGGCAATCTCCTGAAGAGAGTTTCCCAGCCATTCCTGATGGTCGAGGGAGATCGGGGTGATGACGCAGACTCCGGCGTCGACGACATTCGTCGCGTCCCACCGGCCCCCCAAGCCGACTTCGATCGCAGCCACGTCGACGGGGGCGTCCGCGAACCAGGCAAAGGCCATTATCGTGAGCGCCTCGAAGTAAGAGATCTGTGGTTGCCCTTCCGAGGCCGATACCCCATCGACCATCGCAACGTAAGGGGCGACGTCCTCCCAGGCTGCCACCAGTTCGGCGTTGGAGAGCGGTTCCCCGTTGACAGCAATGCGCTCGTTGACGTTTCGCAGGTGAGGCGAAGTGTAGGAGCCCGTGCGCAGACCAAAAGCAGACAACAGTGAGGAAATCATCCGCGTCGTTGTTGTCTTCCCGTTGGTTCCTCCCACGTGAACGGAAGGATACGCGTCCTGCGGGTCACCGAGAATGTCGAGAACCTTTTTCACTCGGTCAAGAGAGGGATCAAAGTCGTGCTCGGGCGCGCGAGCCACCAAACCCGCATATATCGCCCGAGCAGCCTCCGCAGCAGCCGCTTCAGAGACGGCTGTATCCAGGCGCTGCTCGCGCAGTGTCCCCGCGTCGCCCTCGTCCTCTTCTTCATCATCGGGCAGTTCGCCGGCTAGGACGGACTCGACCAAGTCGGGGTCGGCGCCCGCCAGAAGCGTGTCTCGAACTATCTGACGGAGCCGCTCCAGATCTGCCTCCGCCAGTTCGTCCGCGTCAGCGTGGCTATGAGCCTCGCCGCCGTCCTCGCCCGGTTCCTCTTCGTCCTCTTCCTGCGCAGCCAAGAGGAACGGGACGAGTTCGGGATCCACTCCCTCTGGAATCTCAAACTGCGTTTCGTCGGCCATATCTCCTCCTGTGGTGGGTAGGCGCTGGTGTTAGGCGCGTTTGCGGACTGCGATGGAGAGGACCTCCCCCTCGCCAACGGAGAGATCGACCGTCAGCGTCTCACGTTTCACCATGTCCTCGTGAGCCGCAAGGGCTGCTACCCGATCTGCTGGAAGCGTAAGGTCCACCTCTATGCGATCGGCGACGTGCAGGCCGGCAGCCTTCCTGGCGTCCTGGATGGAGCGCACCAAGTCCCGCGCCCAGCCCTCAGCCTCCAGTTCGGGCGTGAGTCCCTTGTCGAGGACGACGAAAGCACCGGAATCCAAGACGCTTGCTGCCTCGTCCACCTCTGCTTCGACGCGCACGGTCACGGAGAACTGGTCTCCGTACAGTTCTACGGGAGCGCCGTCAACTTCCACCTGGGGGAACCGCACGCCAGCTCCTCCCTCGAGGAGTTCCCACTGCCCGCTCTTGGAGGCTTGGAACAACGCGGAGGTTTTCGGCCGGACCTGATCGGAGAAAGCTCGCGGGTTCAGACTCAGTTCGTTCTTCACGCTGAGACCAGAGTCTTCCGGAGACTCAAAATCCACCTCCTTCACGTTCACCTCGGAGGCGATGAGGGAGGAGAATCCTTCCAACCGTTCGGGGTTCTCGGCCACCACCAGGAGCCTGCTCAGAGGCTGGCGGACCCTGATCTTCTCCGCTTTGCGCAGGGCGTGGGCCGCGGAAACGACGTCCTGAACCTCATCCATGCCCTCAACTAGAGGCTCATCTGTCCAGGTGGCTGGCAGGTTTGGATAGTCGGCCAGGTGGACAGATTCGCCGCCCGTAAGTCCCCGCCAGATCTCCTCAGTAACCAGGGGCAGTAGGGGCGCCACTGCCTCGGTCAAGACAACCAGGGCGGTGTAGAGGGAATCGAAAGCGTCCTGGTCCTCATCCCAAAAACGCTGGCGCTGAGTGCGGACATACCAGTTGGTGATGACTTCCAAGTGCTCCCGGAATCGGGCTGCGGCTCTGGGAAGGTCGTATTCGTCCATCGCCTGACGCACTGCTTCGGTGACTTCGCGTGTGCGAGCCAAAAGATAGCGATCCATTTCCGGAAGTGCGGCGAAGGCAGCCTCCGAATCATCCGCTTTGTCGAGCCTCCTCGGGGAGATTCCCTCCCCTCCGTTACAAGCGTTTCCGTAGAGCGTCAGGAAGTAGTAGGCGTTCCACAGCGGTAGAAGCACCTGCCGGACCGCGTCTCGGACGCCCTCCTCAGTAACGATCAGGTTTCCCCCGCGGACCACGGGGGAGGCCAGGAGGAACCAGCGCATCGCGTCTGAGCCGTAAGTATCGAATATGCCCTGCACGTCAGGATAATTCCGCAGCGACTTGCTCATCTTCCGACCATCATTGCCCAGGATGATCCCGTGTGACAGCGAGGTGCGGAACGCAGGCCGGTCAAAGAGCGCCGTGGCCAGAACGTGCAGCGTGTAGAACCAGCCTCGCGTTTGCCCCACGTACTCGACGATGAAATCACCCGGGTAGTGGTCCTCAAACCATTCGCGGTTCTCGAACGGGTAGTGGACCTGGGCGAACGGCATAGAGCCGGACTCAAACCAACAATCCAAGACCTCGGGAACTCGCCGCATCATGGACTTTCCGGTCGGGTCATCAGGGTTCGGCCGAGTGAGCGTGTCCACGGCCGGACGGTGAAGGTTTATGTCTTCGACCTTCACCCCGAAGTCGTCGGCAATCTGCTGGTAGGAACCGTACACGTCGACCCGAGGGTAGTTCGGATCATCCGACTTCCACACGGGGATCGGCGCGCCCCAGAAGCGGGTCCGGGAGATCGACCAGTCGCGCGCACCTTCCAGCCACTTCCCGAATTGCCCGTCTTGTAGGTGCTCGGGAACCCAATGGATCTGCTGGTTTAGCTCAACCATCCGGTCCCGGAATTTTGTCACTTCCACGAACCAGGACGAGACAGCCCGGTAGATCAGCGGCTGCCGGCAGCGCCAGCAGTGCGGATAGGAGTGAACGTAGGAGGCCTGGCGAACCAGCACCGGACGGACCTCGGACGGAGCTTGCGCAATCGGCCCGCTCTGGTCCCGCAGGTCGGCTAGGACCAGACGGTTGGCGTCGAAGACCTGGATGCCCTCGTAGTCGGGCACCTGCGCTGTGAACTTCCCGGAGTCGTCCACGGGTACGACAGTCTTGATGCCTGCGGCCAGACACGCATTCATGTCGTCCTCGCCGAACGCGGGAGCCAGGTGGACCAAGCCAGTGCCGTCCTCGGTGGTCACGAAGTCGGCTCCGATGATCTGGAACGCTTCGGGCCCGGGAGCCTCTCCCGGCTGCGAATCAGCAAAGTAGGGGAAGATCGGAGCGTAGCGCCTGCCGACCAGATCGGCACCCTTGATGCGGCGCACGACGATTTCGTCTACCGAACGTGGGGCTTCGCCCTCGCCCTTCCCGTCCGCTTCCACGCCGAACTCCTTGGCGTAACCTTCGGCGAGGGCGGCGGCGATCACCACTTCCTTCCCCTCCAACGGACCGGCAGCGGGGCGAACCACAACGTAGTCAACGTCCTCGCCCACGGCCACAGCTAGGTTGGACGGGAGCGTCCACGGGGTAGTAGTCCAGATCAGGACGTACTCCCCGGTCGGCTCGCCGTTGCTATCCAGGAGGGCCAGGGCGACGGTGGCAGTCTGGTCCGTCCGGTCCTGGTAGACGTCGTCGTCCATCTTCAGCTCGTGGTTGGACAGCGGCGTTTCGTCGTTCCAGCAGTAGGGCAGCACGCGATGCCCCTCATAGACCAGGCCTTTGTCGAACAGAGTCTTGAACGCCCAGATAGTCGACTCCATGTATTCGGGGTCCAAAGTCTTGTAGTCGTTCTCAAAGTCGACCCAACGCGCCTGGCGCGTCACGTAGTCCTCCCACTCGCGGGTGTATTTGAGGACCGACATCTCACATGCTTCGTTGAACTTCTTGATGCCGATGCCCGTTGGCCCCTCGATCTCCGATTTGTCGACTATGCCAAGGATGCGTTCCGTCTCCAGTTCCGCTGGCAAGCCGTGTGTGTCCCATCCGAAACGCCGCTCCACCCGGTGGCCCAGCATGGTCTGGTACCGCCCAACCACGTCTTTCACGTAGCCGGTGAGAAGATGACCGTAGTGCGGGGTGCCGTTAGCGAACGGTGGGCCGTCGTAGAAGACGAACTCGTTTGAGCCGCGCTCTCCCGCTGGACGTTCAGCAACTGATTTCTTGAAGGTGTCGTCTTCCTTCCAGTACTCCAGCATCTCTTCTTCGATTGCTGGGAAGGAAGGTTTCGCGCTGACCTCTGGGTCGCCGCGATGCAGTGGGAACCTCTTGTTGTGGGTCACGTTCACCATCTCCGTCCTCATCACTACCGAACAAAACCGGCGAGGACGAAACGCGTGCGTTCCGCGGTACCACCTCGGTTGCGGGCGCCTGGGCGACCACCCCTCATTAGCGGCTGTGACGGGCCTCCCGTCCGGTTCTACTGGGGCCTTCGCCCGTTCTTCCGGATGCTCCCCGGTGATGCCTCCACGAGCACACTGTGCGACAGTGAAGCCGGATCTAAGCCCCATCATCGTAGGGGATCGGACCAACAATGTTGAACCCGCCCGCTGATAGAGGAGCGTATCTCACAGAGGTGCGTTCAGATTCTGTCAGGATTGGCCCATGATTACGGAGCACGGGCGTATTTTCCCGGGGACGCAGTTTGTCTCCACCGTCTTGGACGCGGCAGACACCAAGGCATCCATGACGCGTCACCTCTCGCGGGTTTTCATAATGCGTGCAGCAATGGCCGGATTCTTGATAGGGGTCTTCTACCTGGCGAACTTCTCCGTGATCGCGGCCTTTGCCGAGGCCTCAGCATCGCAGGCCCGCCTGGGAGCACTCGCGGGAGCCATCGTGTTCGGCTTCTGTTTGGCCTTCATCTATTTCTCCAAATCCGAACTCCTCACCTCCAACATGATGGTCACCACGGTGGCCGTCTACTTCAAGAGGATGTCGGTCGGCCGTGCCACAACGGTGTTGGCCCTCTGCTTCCTGGGCAACTTCATTGGAGGCCTGATTCTTGCCGGAATCGTCCACTTCACCTCACTTCTGGACGGCACCACCGGCCAATTCGTGACGGCGGCGGTCGAACACAAGCTGGCGTACGTGAGCGAGGGTGCCTCCGGGGTGGCAGACCTGTTCTTCCGAGCCGTGCTGTGCAACTTCATGATCAACATCGCGATGCTCCTCATCTACAACGGAGGGATCAAATCCGATGGCGTGAAGGTCACGGCGATGGTGGTTTCGGTCTTGCTTTTCGCTTTCTTGGGGTTTGAGCACTCGGTTGCCAACACTGTGCTCTTCACAGTCCAAGGGTTCCAGCAAGGCGTTGACGTGCCGCTGGCACTGGGAAACGTGGGCGTCGCACTTGTGGGCAACTTCGTCGGCGGCGGACTACTCATCGGTCTCTACTACGCGTATGCGAACGACGCGCAGCGACACCAGCGCACCCACCCGAAGCTGCCCGCACAATCTTGACGACGAGGGCGCCCGCTGAGTTCCGGCGCCACATGTCTTCGGAGTACGTCCTCGTACGGGCGAGTCTCCACAGAGGGCCGCCCTCCCCTGTCTTTGTCGGAGGACGCCCGTAGACTGGGCATTGTGAGGTAAGCCACGGCTCGGCGGCGCCATCTCGGGGCACGGGTCAACTCAGGTAAGGGGAATCAATGCCACTCAAAGCTATCGCGACGGGAACCATTGCCGAACCCGTGCTGCGCTGGACGCCACAGGAGAAGGCGGTGCTGGACTTGCGGCTCATCGCCACCGCCACCATGCGGGACAAGAGCACTGGGAAGTGGAACGACGTGGGTGAGCCACTCTGGCTGACCGCGACCTTCTGGGATGAAGAAGCTCAGCGCCTCTCCGAAGCGCTGAGCAAAGGGGACCGGGTCACGGTTGAGGGAACCTTGGTTATTGAGACCTTCAAGCGCCGGGATGGCAGCGAGTCCGCTTCCCACGTACTGCAGTATCCCCGCTTCCTCGGGGTGATTCCCGCCCGCCGGAAGGAAATGAACAGCCAGTCAGCGGGAGCTGCCCCGTTCTAGGCCGTTGCCGCTCATAAGGGTGCCCGCCAGCGGATAGGAGCACCCCGCGCCGGAGTAGGATGCTCGAATGACGACCTCAGAGCATCACTTGAAGGCACATGTCCTCGACCCTGACCTGATGGACACTTCTGTTCGGCCGCAGGATGACTTCTACCGATACATAAACGGCACCTGGCTTGAGACTCATGAGATTCCCGCCGATCGGGCCACAGACGGAGCCTTTCACGCCCTCCGGGACTTGAGCGAAGACCGATGCAAGATCATCGTTGAGGAGGCAGCGCAAGGGAAGCTCAGCGCGCCGGAGGCGGCCAAGATTGGCACCCTGTACAACCAGTTCATGGACGTGCAGACACTGAACCAACTTGGGGTCCAGCCCATACGGCCTCTCCTGGATCTGGTCGCAGATGCGCAAGACCACGATGCCCTTGCAGGCGTGGCGGGAATGCTGACCCGCTGGGGTGTCAGCCCTCACTTCTCAGTGGGCGTGTCGGCGGATATGAACGACCCGACCAAGTACTCGATGAGTTTCGAGCAGGGCGGTCTCGGCCTACCCGACGAGTCCTACTACACGGGTGAGGAGTACACGGAGTACAGGGAGAAGTACGTCGCGCACTTGGCACGCGCGCTCGCGCTCGCCGGAGTCGTGTCCGCAGAAGAAGCGCCCAATGCCGCAGCGCAGGTGATGGAATTTGAGACGAAATTGGCAACCCACCACTGGGATGTGGTGAAAGCCCGTGAGATCGATCCTCAGAACAACCCGCGCACATGGAATGAGGTGAAGGAGGACGACCCGGGGTTCGACTGGGCCGCCTGGGAGAGAGGGCTCGGGGTCTCCCTGGGAGACAAGGATCTGAACGTTTCCCAACCGGACTACCTGGCGGCGTCTTCCGCCCTCTGGAAAGGGACGCACCTACACACGCTGAAGTTGTGGCTGGCGCGCAAGATTGTCGACGGTTTCAGCCCCTATCTCTCCGAAGAGATGGCGGAGGAGGTATTCGACTTCTACGGCCGGACGCTCTCTGGGACTGAGCAGATGCGCCCCAGGTGGAAACGTGCACTGTCCCTGGTTGAAGAGGTGGTGGGCTTCGACTTGGGCCGACTCTACGTGCAGCGTCACTTCCCCGTCGAATACAAAGAGCGAATGGATACCCTAGTCCGCAATCTCCTTGACGCCTACGGGGAATCGATCCGGAATCTGGACTGGATGGGCGAGGAGACGAAGAAGAAGGCCCTTCAGAAGCTGGGCACTTTCGAGCCCAAGATCGGGTACCCGGAAAGTCCCCGAAGCTACGATGAACTGGAGGTCACGCCACAGAAAACGCTTGTGGAGAATCTCCTGGCCTCCTCCGAGTTCGACTTTGAGTGGGAGTTCAGTAGGCTCGGCACCCCGGTCGACCGCTCCGAGTGGTTGATGACCCCCCAGACCGTCAACGCCTACTACTACCCGGTCATGAACGAGATCGTCTTCCCGGCAGCTATACTCCAGCCCCCCTTCTTCGACCCGGAAGCGGATGACGCCGTCAACTACGGGGCCATCGGCGCCGTGATCGGCCATGAGATAGGGCATGGCTTCGACGACCAAGGAAGCCAGTTCGACTCGACAGGCACGGTTGCAAACTGGTGGACAGACGAGGACCGGGCAGAGTTCGAAAAGCGGACCGCAGCGTTGATCCGCCAGTACGACAACTACTCCCCAGCCGCACTGCCCGACGACCACAAGGTGAACGGCGCGCTCACTATCGGGGAGAACATCGGAGACCTTGGCGGCCTAACAATCGCGTGGAAGGCCTGGCAGAAAGCCATTGCGGAAGCGGAAGAAGCAGGTGAGAGCCAGGCAGGTGAGATCGACGGACTGAGCGGGGCGCAGCGGTTCTTCGCCTCGTGGGCCCGGATCTGGCGCGGCAAGAGCCGCGACGACTACGCGATTCAGCTCCTTGCCATAGACCCTCACTCTCCCAACGAGTTTCGCTGCAACGGAGTACTTGCAAACCTCGACCAGTTCGCTGAGGCCTATGCGGTCCAACCGGGCGACGCCCTCTGGATCGACCCAGCGGAGCGTGTCCGAATCTGGTAGTCAGGGCTGTCGGCAGCACTCTCATCGCAGCTCGCTGCGAGAATCACGGGCCCCGAATCAGCGGAGGGCCAAAAAACGAAAGAACAAGGAAAGGCAGTCATGCCCGGGTTGAACCTCACTCGCGCCGAAGCACAAGAACGCGCGGAAATCATTACCAACGTCGAGAGCTACGAGGTCTCCCTCGACCTCACGACGGGCGATGAAACATTCAGATCCAACACCAGAATCACCTTCGACGCGGTCCCGGGCCAGTCGACGTTCCTGGATTTGGTGGTCGCGAAGATACACTCCGCCAAACTGAACGGCAAAGAGATCTCAACCGAGGAGTATGCAGACTATCGCCTGCCCCTGAAGGACTTGGCTTCTAAGAACGTGGTGGAAGTGGATGCGGACTTCCTCTACATGCACACGGGGGAGGGTCTGCACCGCTCCGTTGATCCAGCCGACGGAAAGGTCTACCTCTATTCCCAGTTCGAGGTTCCCGATGCGCGCCGCGTCTACCCCACCTTCGAACAGCCCGACCTGAAGGCATCTTTTGTCTTCAGTGTGACTACACCCGAAGGCTGGACCGTATTCTCGGTCTCTCCCACTCCGGTACCCGCCGTCCTCGACAACGGAAAGCAGCGCTTCGACTTCGCGCCAACGCAACGGATCTCCACCTACATCACCGCCATTGTGGCTGGCCCCTACGAGGGCGAAAAGAGAACCATCCGCTCAATCGACGGGCGCGAAATCGACCTGGGCGTCTACAGCCGCGCATCCCTGGTCCAGTACCTAGATGCCAGCGACATCATGGATATAACTGAGGCTGGCTTCGCCTTCTTTGAGAATGCGTACGGGATTCCCTACCCGTTCACAAAATACGACCAAATCTTCGTTCCCGAATACAACGCCGGAGCGATGGAGAACGCAGGCTGCGTCACCTTCAGAGACCAGTACATTTACCGCTCCAAGCCAACCGAATGGGAGCTGGAGTCGCGCTGCAACACGATCCTGCATGAGCTGGCGCACATGTGGTTCGGAGACCTCGTCACGATGAAGTGGTGGGACGACCTGTGGCTGAACGAATCCTTTGCCGAGTTCATGGCGCACCTTGCCACCTCCGAATCGACCCGCTGGAAGGACGCCTGGGTTGGGTTCCTAGGGCGCAAAGAATGGGGCCTGGCGCAAGACCAAAAGCCGTCCACCCACCCGGTGAAGGGTGAGATCAAGGATCTCCAAGACGTGGAGGTCAGTTTCGATGGCATCACCTATGCCAAGGGCGCAGCCGTATTGCGTCAAATGGTCTCCTACGTGGGACGGGACAACTTCTTCAAGGGTCTGAACCAGTACCTGAGCAAGCACGCATACCAGAACGCGACACTGGACGACCTGATCTCCGAATTGGAAGCGGCTTCAGGGCGCGACATGGACCGATGGGTCAAGGTTTGGGTTGAAGAGCCTGGCGTCACCACGCTGCGGCCGGAAATCAGCGTGGACGCCGAAGGCAACCTCGCCGGGCTGGACGTGATCCAGGAAGCCTTCACCGAGGGAGCATCTCTGCGCCCCCATCGCCTTGTGGTGGCCGGATATGACCTGGACGGTGCGGGCGAGTCGATAGACAAGACCTTCGCCGTGGAGCTTGACGTCGAGGGCGACCGCACTTCGGTAGACGAGGCCCTGGGAAAGAAACGACCGGCCTTGGTCTTGGTCAACGACGGCGATCTTGCGTACGCAAAGGTTCGCATGGACCCCGACTCCTTGGCGTTCGCGGTGGAGAACATATCGAAGTTCCCGGATGCCTTGACCAGACGCGTCATCATGTCGGCCGCGTGGGATATGACGCGGGATGGCGAATTCCCGGCATCCCAGTTCCTCGGCTTGGCGCTGGAAGCGGTTCGTGCGGAAGATTCAGTCGGATCACTCACTGCCATCTTGCGGCAGATCGACGTTGCCGTGACTTCATATGTGGCACCTGCCTACCGCCCCGCTCAGTTGCGGGCTGTCGCGGACCGCCTGGCAGAGTTGGCCGAGGACGCCGAGCCGGGCTCGGACGCTCAGGAGCTTTTCTTCTTGGCCTTCACGCGGAGAGCAGTGACCCGCGCCCAGTACGAGCACGTCGCCAGCATCTACTCAGGAAGCAAGGCACTGGACGGGCTGGAGGTGACGGACGACTTGAAGTGGGCTATGTTGTTCGCCCTCGTTCGCGGCGGGTTGGCCGGTGAAGCGGAGGTCGCTCAACTGCGGGCCTCCGACAACACGCTGACGGGTGAACAGAATGCCGCGCGCGCCCGGGCAACCGTTGACGACGACGCTGTACGCGCGCGGACATGGAACGCCGTGATGCACGACGATTCCATTCCGAACGACACTCGCTGGTCCATGGCTGCTGGTTTCTGGGCCCACGCAGCGACCAAACCTATTGCCTACGAAGCGTATTCGGAGAAGTTCTACGATCAACTGGTTGCCGCTTGGGATGAACACACATTCCACATCGCCTCGCGCCTGGTGCAAGCAATGGAGCCGCTTCCACTGGTCGGCTACGCGCCTAAGCTCGATGTTCCCGCGAGGGCAACTAGCTGGCTGGAGAACCACGAGGAGCGCCCAGATTCCCTGAAGCGCCTAGTTTCGGAAGGTCGCGACGACGCAGAACGGATGCTTCGCGCTCAGAAGGCGGACGTGCACGCCCTTTAGACAGCAGAGCCTTTCTCCAAATCGGAAACGCCCGCTCCCGCGGCTACGGGGGCGGGCGTTACTCTTTGTTCTCTTTGTTCTCTTTGCTCACGGCCAGCAGGCGGGAGCGCGGTAGGCGCAGCGAAGACGCCCCGAACCCCAGAATGTGTCCAAACGCTCCCCCAGCGGAACGCGTACCTGCTCACCTTTCGTGTGTGCGGCGCGGCGGATCTGTTACGTTGAAATCGAGTTCTAGGGCGGCCAAACCGCTGCTCCTCCAGCAGATCAACCGACGACAGGGAGTTCACAGATATGACCCAGGCACAGCAGATCCTGACCGGACTCGGCGGCGCCAACAACGTTGAGGCTATCGAACCGTGCATCACGCGTCTGCGGGTCGAAGTGGTGGACCCCGCACTGGTTGACGAGCCCGCACTGATGCGGGCGGGCGCCTTCGGAATCGTGCAGGTAGGGCAGACCGTTCAGGTCGTCGTCGGACCGAAAGCCGACAACCTGGCCGATGAGATCGAAGAGCTCTCCTAGTCCAGTTCCTCGCTGAGGACCTGGAAGAGCGGCACGTTGGCCTCTTCATCCAGGTCTTCCAACCAGACACGCTTCCCTCTGGAGTCCGCGAGCGGAACCCTCCAGTTCGGGTACTCCTCATCGGTGCCCGGCAGATTCTGAGGTCTGGTTTCCCCCACCGCGTCAACCAACGAAACTGCTATCAAGCGGGCTGGCGTCCTGCAAATGTAGCGGTGCAGACCCGCCAAGAATTCCTCTTCAGTCGGTTCTTCGGGCGCCAGTCCATACTCCTTGAGCCGGACACCCATCCTCCCCTGTTCCTCGCGGTCGGCAGCCCGCACGTCCTCCACATCTTCTACGAGCAGCCCCAGCCGATCTCTCAGGTCCGTGTGCACCCCACGAATGTAGCCTCGGGTTGGTGGTAGGTCATGAGTGTTGACCGTCCCAAGAATGTCGCGGCGGTACTGGTCGGCGTGTAGGGGCCAACCAGAGTCCTCCTTTTCAAACCACAAAACTGAGGTTCCGAGAATTCCCCGGGAAGCCAGGTACTCGCGGACCCAGGGCTCCACCGTCCCCAGATCCTCGCCGATGAGAACAGCATCGGCGCGCGCGGCCTCAAGCAGAAGGATCCCTACCGTCGCCTCGTGGTCGTAGTAAACGTAGGTGCCGTCTGCCGGCGACCCCCCCGCCGGTAGCCACCACAGCCGGAACAAACCAAGAATGTGGTCGATCCGCAAGGCCCCTGCCAGCTGCATGGTCGAGCGAATCACCCTCCGGAGCGGTTCGTAGCCGCTCTCCGCCAACTTCCGTGGGCTGTATGGAGGCTGGCTCCAGCTCTGCCCCTGCTGGGAATACATATCTGGGGGCGCGCCCACGTAGGTGTCCGGGGCAAACATGTCCTGTTGAGACCACACTTCCGAGCCGTAGGGGTGAATGCCTACGGCCATGTCGGCCATCACCCCGATGGGCATACCGAGCTTCTTGGCCGTGGGATTGCAAGCTGACAGCTGTTCAAACGCGACCCACTGAAGCCATTTGTGGAACTCGATGAGCTCCGCGTTCTTCTGTGCGAACCTCTGAGACGCCTTCGTGTCCGGATTTGCGTACTTCTGTGGCAGCTGAACAGTCCCTTCTCTGTCTACCAAGGCCGACCACAGGGCATGGTTCTCTAGAGCTTCTCCGCCGTTCATGCAGAACGCCTGGAATAAGGCTTCTCGGCGAATGCTCCGCGGAGCGGCGAACACCGCTTTCAGGGCTTTCCTTTTCGCTTTCCACACGCGGTCACGGTTCAGCAGTGCGTCATCGTCCTCGTTCAGCGCGTCGAGGCGCCGGCGCTCGATCTCATCTCGTTCCCCGTCGGGAAGCAAAGAGTATTCCGGAATGTCCTCCGGGCGGATGTAGGTGACGTTCAGCCATTGCCTGGATACCGGCAGGTACGGAGAGTTCTCCATCGGTTTGACCGGCTGAGCAGCGTGCATGGGGTTGACCAGCAGGAACTCTGCTCCCTGGCGGGCCGTTATGGCAGCCAGATCTGCGAGGTCTGCGGCGTCGCCAACCCCCCACGAAGAGTGGGACTGGACCGAGTAAATCTGAGCATTGACACCCCAGTATCGGCGCCCGCCTTTCAACACCGAAGGTTCAATGCGCTGCGGTACGACCAGCAGAGGAGCCGAAACGATGGGCTGCCCGGGGATCTCTGCTGAAACGGTGTGGTAGCCGAGGGGAAGCGTGCCTGGGATCTCGAAAGTCGCCTCCCCACGCCACTGGCCATCTACCTTGCGTGGGGGGACGTACCGGTCGAGTTGCTTTAGTTCGCGCTGCGTTCCGTCCTCGAGCGTGTACCAGCAGTGCACGGGCTCACCGTGAACCACATGCACTGGAAGCTCACGCCAGTCCCCCTGGCGCGCAACGGTGCAGGCCGGGAGTGTACGGAGCCACGGAGCGTCCTCCGTGCGGGCGATCGCCTCTTGAACGTCTTCGCTGGTGGACGAGGGGTTCACCCCGACTTCCAGAGCTTCCAGCGTCCGCAGAAGGTTCGTGACTGTTACGTCCTTCTTCTCTCCGCCCCACGTCCAGAAATATGTGGCCACCCCATTCAGGTCCGCCAGTCGCCGTACTAGATCAGGGTCTGCCACGGGCGAGGGCGGGGCATCCGAGACCCGGGGACTCGTGGTATCCGGCTCTTGGGCCGAGCTTTCCAGCCCCGATTCCAATCCCTCACTGGAAAGTTCATCGGGGGTCGCGCTCAAAACGTCATTGTCCACGGCAGTCCCTTACTCTTGAGAATTCCACCCTGACAGAATATCCCGGCTTGGGAGTTGCGCGCGCCGTGTGTCCCTCCTCCAGCGGCCACAAGCGCGGGGATCTGCAGTGAGAAAGAAAAAGGGCCGGTCCCGGTCGAAGGCACAATGGTGGCATGGAGCTCTTTATCAACGTCCCGACCACAGACACGGAACCCGTGGCGTCCGTCATGCGAGTCCTTCAACTCGAACCCCAAGGGGAAGACCGATTTCTCGCGCGCTCTCTCCCACAAGTCCGCCGGGTCTACGGAGGCCAGGTGGTCGCCCAAGCGATCCTGGCGGCTGCGGAAACTATTCCAGATGCGGCTCGTCTTCCCCACTCACTCCACGCCTACTTCCTTAGGGGAGGCGACCCGGCCAAGCCCTTCCTGCTCACAGTGGACCGCCTGCGGGATGGGCGTTCCTTCTCCAACCGTCATGTGGTTGCCTCACAGGCTGACAAAGACATTTTCACAATGGTGGCCTCATTCCAAGCAAATGAAGAAGGGCTGAGTTTCGATTCCTCCGCGCCGTCGGTGCCCGGCCCAGAGGGGCTGGATAGCGCGCTGGAGCTCTTCCGCACAATGGACCACCCAGTCGCGAAATTCCTGGGAAAGACCGCCGCGTTCGACGTCAGGCACGTGCAGCAGTCTCTGTACACCGGGGAGGACCCGACACGCAGCGAGTCCCAGGAACTGTGGATGAAGATCCGCTCCCCCATCCCTGACGGCGCTCCTCAGGTTGTCCACCGCGCGCTCCTGGCCTACGTGGTGGACCAAGTCATGCTGGAACCGGCGCTCCGTTCAGTGGGGCTTTCCTGGCTTACGCCTCGTCTGTCACTGGCGTCGCTGGATCACGCCATGTGGTTCCACCGGGACGTAAACATCAACGATTGGTTGCTGTTCGCCGGGCACGTGGATTCGGTCGGAGGCGGAAGGGGGAAGGCCACAGTGGTGATCTACTCCCGCGAAGGGGTCCCCGTTGCCAGCGCCTCCCAAGAGGGTATGATTCGTGTGGCACCTGAAAGCCAGAAGAAGTCCCGGTGGGGATTCTGAGCGCCAGCCTCAGTGAATAACCTCGCTGCCGCTCGGCCCTACTATGGTACCCACTGCCTCCGATCCGGCTGGCTGAAGCCGTATGACGACCCGGCCGTCGGTCGCCTCCGCCAGAACCTGGCAGGCACGAACCACGAACCTTCGCGGAATCACCGTAGGCGCCGAACCCTCCACACTGTCATCCAGGAGTACTACCTCTACCCCGCGCCGGCGCGCTTCTGTAGCCGCAGCGGAAACCGACGTGTTAACGAAGGAGGCAGCCCGGATCTCATCCCGTAATTCGGCCTCAAGTAGGCGCGCGTCGAGCTTCATTTCCCCAGTCAATTCCATTCCCAGGGCCACCGGGACAATGAGGGGACCAGCCCGTTCGGACACGCGTCGCAGGGTGGCGGTTACCTGGTCCCGAACCTCGGCTTGTATTGCTCTCTCCGCGGCGATTCGGGAAACGTTCTTGTCTGAGAGAGTCAAATCGAATACCGCCTGCGACGAGACGCCCACCAGAACCGTCCATAACAAGAGGATAAGCACGTGACCGCCGATGAGACCCACGGCCACGAGGCTGCTGTGATCGGTCTTGAACGTCCACACAAGCGCACTGGTCCCCAAGAAGCCCACCGTGACCCACGCCGCGGCAGCCTGCTTTCGCACTAACAGTCCGCAAGCAATGAGCGCACCGAACTCCAGCGTCCACATCGACGCCCCGACGCCGCTTAGAGTCCCGATCGAAGAAAGGACAAGACAGTTGCCCAGCCCGACGAACGCAGACGTAGCCCAGGCGTAGAGGGATGGTACCCGCGTCCCCGGCCAGGGCCGGAGCAGCACTCCGAAAGTGAGCAGCGCGAATAGTGGCAGCACGACTAAGGACGGAATCAAACTTGAGTATTGGTCGCGTGCGAGGACGACCACCGTAACCTGAACCACTACGACGATCAGTCCATACGCTTTTGCCGTGCGTGTGTCGAGGGAGCGCCCAAGGCCTTCCCGCCAGTGGAATCGCGAGGCAACAGACTCCTTCACATGGTCCGCGCGCGTCGAGGACGGCCATGAGAGCGTGACCACCGTGCCCTCGCCGGGCGTCGAAGCAACCGCCGCCCTTCCGCCAGCCTCTTCCATGCGGGAGAAGATGCCGTGATCGAGACCGAAGCGGCCAGGTCTGGCCGCCTCCTCACGGCTGAAGCCGGTCCCGTCATCTGCGATGCGCACCGTGAACGCAGCGTCTTCAACCGTGAAGGAAACTCTTATACGAGGACGCGGACGCTCGGGCGTTCCGCCGTGCTTCAGGGCGTTGCTGACCGCTTCAGAGATCGCCGCGTACACGTGAGGTTCCACCCCGCCGAGTTGGTAGGTTTCCACTCCTGGCTGAGCTGTGACAGCCGCCTCGGGGTGCCGGGTGCGGACGGCATCCACGAGATCCCCAACGTTGGATAGAGGAACTTCTGCGTTCCTTCCTAACAGCACCTCCCTCGCGTCCAGGGCCGCCCTCTGGAGAGGCGGAGCGTTGTTCGGATACGTCGCCACCGCGGTCAATACTGAGAGCACGTGGTCGTGAACGAACTCGTTTGTTCTTCTGCGCGCCGTCGCCCGAGTTTCTGCCGCGAGCAACTCTTCCCGGCCCGCCAGCTCCGCGCGGTGCGACTCATCTAGCTCGTCTGCCCGGGCGAATACCCAAGTCATTCCGAGGGTTATCAGCAGCGCGAAACACCCCGTTTGCAGAACCCAGATCACTATGGTCGTGCCGTCAGCTAGGCCGAACCGGGCGGGCATTGTGAGCAGCAACGCGAGCACGGCGGCGAGATACGACCAGCGCACCCCGGAGGGGAAAGCCGAACATGCCAAAGTGGTCGCGCCCAACCAGTAGGCCACTACAACCCCCGAGAAAACACTGCGGATGCCAGGGTCTAAGTGTGTAGGTGGGACTATCAGAAGGACCACGTAGGCCGCGAGCGAGACCAAGGACAAGGTCCAAGAGAGCGAGTCGAGGAATGACAGAAGCGGAGAGGCCAGCGCATCGTCGCCTTCTCTGCTTTGAGCGCGGGCCACCTGGAGCGCGACGCCACTGCTCACTCCCGCCACAACGGGAAGGGCGTAGAGGAGAGAGGCGACAATATAGTGGGCCTGCGCCAGCGCCGCGACCTCGCCCGGAAAGTGCAGGCCTCCCATAACCAGTGAGCCGCAGACGGAAGCGGCGGCGGCAACCGCGCCGAAACGATGCGTGTAGCGGGAATACAGCCCCTTGCTTGCGAGTCGTCGCGAATAGGGCGAGGGAGGCAGCCGCATGGTCCCTAGGGAGTGTCCCCGAAGTAGGAAACGACGCCGTCCTCAGCAGCTCGGTGAAACAGGTCAATGCGGGACTCAACTTTTCTTCCCACCGAGCGATACTTCTCCCTTATCCGCGCAACTGCTTTGTTGACCGTGTGGACAGAGAAAGACAGCTGCCGAGCAATCTGCTCCGCAGTCTCACCGGACGCGTAGAGCGCCAAGATTGAAGTCTCGTTAGGAGTTAGGCACTCTGCGACGAAGTCCCTGTCCGCATCCAGGGCGGCAGCCCAATCCAGCCCCGCAGATGGCTCACCGTTCGCAGCGGCACGAATGGTGTCTACCAATTCGACCGGTGGCGAGGACTTACGGACTATTGCCATCGCTCCCGCAGCGATTGCCTCCCGCACTAGCACCGGATCATCGGCAGAGGTATACACCACTACCGGGAGTCCTCTGCGGGTCAGAATCTCAATCGACTGCGCCGGGGTCGACCCGTCGTGGAGTCTAAGGTCGAGGACGGCCACCGCCGGCGCCTGCACGTTCGCCGGGACCTTAATCGCCGACGCCGCGTGGTACACACGCGCCCCGACCCCGTGTGCCTGCAAGATCGTTTCCACTCCAAATGCAACGATTTCATGGTCGTCTATAACGGCCACGGCAAGTTCCGTGTCATCGTCTGCGGCCGAAAGAGCCCCCGACCTGGTAGTTTCCGTCACCATCTCAAACCCTGTCATGAAAAGACCGGCAAGTTCTTCGAAGCCTTCGCTGGCATGAGAAAACCCCTAGTCGCGCGTTAGCTTCCGGTACGTGGCTGGCTTAGGTCTGGAGGCCTCGGGTCCCAATCGCTCCGCCTTGTTCTTCTCATAAGCCTCGAAGTTTCCCTCAAACCAGTACCACCGGTCCGGGTGCTCTTCAGTTCCCTCCCAGGCGAGTATGTGCGTGGCTACGCGGTCCAGGAACCAACGATCGTGAGTCACCACCACGGCGCATCCGGGGAACTGTTCCAAAGCGTTCTCCAGCGAGGACAGGGTCTCTACGTCCAGATCATTCGTGGGTTCGTCCAGGAGCAGCAAGTTCCCACCTTGCTTGAGAGTCAACGCAAGGTTCAGCCGGTTCCTCTCTCCCCCCGACAGAACGCCAGCCGGCTTCTGCTGGTCGGCGCCCTTGAAACCGAAAGCGGACACGTAGGCACGAGAGGGCATCTCAACGTTCCCAACCTGAATGTGATCCAGCCCGTCAGAGACAACCTCCCACAAGGGCTTATCGGGATCTATTCCAGCGCGGTTCTGGTCAACGTAGGAGATCTTGACCGTCTCCCCGATCTTGAGGTCCCCGTCATCCAAGGACTCCAAACCGACGATAGTCTTGAACAGCGTGGTTTTGCCGACCCCGTTGGGACCAATAACGCCAACGATCCCGTTCGGGGGGAGACTGAAGGACAGCCCATCGATCAAGACGCGATCTCCAAATCCCTTCTTCAGGTCGCTTGCCTCAATCACGGTCGATCCCAAGCGCGGCCCAGGCGGAATCTGGATCTCCTCAAAGTCGAGCTTTCTGGTCCGCTCCGCCTCTGCCGCCATCTCCTCATAGCGTTCCAGCCTGGCCTTCTGCTTCGCCTGCCTACCTTTGGGACTGGTTCGTACCCAATCCAGCTCATCCTTGAGCCGCTTAGCAAGTTTCGCGTCCTTCTTCCCCTGAATCTGCAGACGCTTCTGCTTCTCCTCCAAGTAGGTGGTGTAGTTCCCCTCATACGGGTACAGGTGACCGCGGTCCACCTCCGCGATCCACTCCGCGACATGGTCCAAGAAGTATCTGTCGTGGGTGATTGCGATAACGGCACCGGGATACTTCTTCAAGTGCTGCTCCAGCCACAGGACTGATTCAGCGTCCAAATGGTTAGTTGGCTCATCCAAGAGGAGCAGATCGGGAGCCTCCAGAAGCAGGCGACACAGCGCGACCCTGCGCCGTTCGCCACCCGACAGCACCGAGACCGGTGTATCGGGCGGTGGACAACGCAGCGCGTCCATCGCCTGCTCAAGCTGAGAGTCCAGGTCCCACGCGTCTGCCGCGTCAATCTCCGTCTGGAGCTCCCCCATCTCCTCCATCAACGCATCAAAGTCCGCGTCCGGGTTAGCCATTTCCTCGGAGATCTGGTTGTACCGGTGGAGTTTGGCGATCGTGTCGGCTACGCCCAGTTCCACGTTCTCCAAGACGGTCTTATTCTCATCGAGCTTTGGCTCTTGCTCCAAGATTCCCACGGAATAGCCGGGGGTCAGCCGCGCCTCCCCGTTCGAAGGTTCGTCGATGCCCGCCATGATCTTGAGGATCGAGGATTTGCCCGCCCCGTTCGGCCCCACCATCCCGATCTTCGCGCCTGGCAAGAAAGCCATGGTCACGTCGTCCAAGATCACTTTGTCGCCGTGCGCCTTACGAGCCCGCACCATTGAGTAGATGTATTCCGCCACGACTCTCCGTATCTTCGAGAACTGCCTGTCCTGCGCCCATGTTATTCGGGGCCACCGACAGTTCGAAACGATCGGTCCCAAAATCACAAGGACGGGGCGGATCAAACCCGGCTCCCAGTAAGCCAAACAGAGCAGCTAAGCGGCCCGACTCGCACCCTCCCGGGCCTCTTCTTCAGCATCATCGGGGAGAGCGGCAGGCTTGTCTGCCTCCGATTCCACAGTGTCCACCGACTGCCCTGTGCCGCCCGCATGCCCGGCTCCCCCCTGCTCAGGCTGGCGGACAGCCGCGACGCGCCTGTAGAACGCGGCCCCGAAAGACAAATCATGGCCCACGGTGAGCGCGTTGACGGCCAATTCGCTGTTCAGCTCCCCGTCTCTTCCGATCCACGCGTTTGCGGAGGGTCTACCGACAACTACGACTGGGTTCCCCTTCCGAAGAGACATTGCGAGGTTCTCGGCCAAGGATCCCCAGGCACGCACTGTGTACCACTGAGGTTCCGACTCCTCCCACTGCCCGTCGTCCCGGCGCCGAGATCGAGGCACAACCATCCGAAACCGAGAAAAGCTCCGACCCTGACCACTCTCGGGTCTGCTAAGTGTCAGGTTGGTGCCGACTCTTCCCCTCAAAACCATCATGTCGTTCACGCTCACGTCTGCTCTCCTCCACTGTGAGTCCCGCTCTTGCTTCGAAACGCGCGCTAGCCGCGCTTCATCAGCGTCGCAGGGTGACCGCCAACGCTCAGTCCTAGGGGCCCTCACTGTGGATAAACGCAGCGGAAGAGTCAGTCGGTGCCCATCACTTCTGCTCGCCAGTCACCGATTGCCTCAGCGATTCGGTGGTAGGCGCCTTTCTCCGGATCCAACTCCGCCGGGAACAGCGCGGCCCGATAATAGGCAAGCTCGGCAATCGAGTCCTCAATGTCCCCGAGCGCACGGTGCCCGCCTGTCTTCTCCGGAGCGCAGACGTACACCCTGGGGTACCAGCGCTTGGCCAGCTCCTTAATGCTCGAAACGTCGATGACGCGGTAGTTCAAGTGCTCCACAAGACTTGGCATGTAAGCACGCAAAAAGCGAACATCTTGCCCGATGGAGTTCCCCGCAATCGGTGCCACGCCTGCTTCAGGAACGAGGTTCTTTACATAGTCGAGGACGGCTTTTCCTGCTTCCTCCAGATCCATGCCCTCACTGAACTCGGTGATGAGTCCAGATGCGGTGTGCATCTCCCGCACGAACGGAGACATCTGTTCCAGCGCCTCTGAACTCGGCCGGATTACCAAGTCCAGACCGCCAGCCAACGGGTTTAGTTCCGAATCGGTGACGATGACCGCCACTTCGACTAGGTCGTCAACCACCGGGTCCAGCCCAGTCATCTCACAATCGATCCACACAATTGGCGCTGTCACCGAAGTGCCTTCTCCCCTGCCGTCCTTACTCACGCATCAACCCTAGACCGTTGAATACACCATTCGACCCGGACCCCCTGCGGCACTCCCGCGAACCTAGACTGTTGGCCGTGCAAACTTCCAGTAACCCAGACCCGCTCCAGCGTCCGAAGACCGCGACCCCACGCCTTCCCGTCACGGGCGAGGACGTTGACGCCGCCTCTGAACGCCTCTCGCGCGTAGCCCGTCTGACACCGGTACAGCAGGTGGAACGCCTCACTGAGATCGCCGGAGTTCCCGTCCTTGTAAAACGCGAAGACCAACAGGTCGTGCGTTCTTTCAAACTTCGCGGGGCCTACAACCGCATGGCCCAACTCTCCGAGGGCGAACGCCAGGTCGGCGTCGTCTGCGCCTCTGCGGGAAACCACGCCCAAGGCGTCGCCATGGCCTGCGCAGAGCTGGGGATTCACGGAACCATCTACCTGCCGTCCTCGACACCACGCCAGAAACGCCAACGCATCGTCACGATCGGCGGCCCGTGGGTGACACTCGAGTTCGTCGATGGAACCTTTGACGACACGCAGCTGGTCGCCCTTCAAGCAGCAAAGTCCAGCGGCCGCACCTACATCCATCCCTACGATGACCCAGCTGTGATCGCAGGCCAGGGCTCCGTCGCGAAGGAGATCTCCGAACAGGTAGGAACTTCCCTGCGCACCGTAGTCATTCCGCTGGGAGGCGGAGGCCTGGTGGCTGGCATGGCAGCCTGGCTTCGAGAAAACAGGCCCGAAGTGCGCATCGTAGGGGTCGAATCCGAGGGGGCCGCGTCGATGACCGCGGCGATCGACCAAGGCGCTCCGATCGCCCTCGCCAGTATCGACCCGTTCGTGGACGGAACGGCAGTGGGCCGCGCCGGAGACGTGACCTACAAAATTGTCCGGGATCTTGTGGACCAGATCGTCGTCGTCCCGGAAGGAGCGGTCTGCACCGAAATGCTGGACCTCTACCACCTGGACGGGATTATTGCGGAACCCGCAGGCGCCCTAGCAACCACGGCAATCTCAATGGCGGCCACCGGAAGCCTGCCCGAGCTGGAACTGGACGGCATTACCGTGGGCGTCCTATCAGGGGGCAACAACGACCTCTCTAGGTACGACGAGGTGCAGGAACGATCTCAGGTGTACCGGAACTTACGTCACTATTTCCTGGTCTCTTTTCCCCAGCGCCCCGGGGCCCTTCGTGAGTTCCTCGACTCCGTGCTGGGCCCCGAAGACGATATTTTGTACTTCGAATACACGAAGAAGAACAACCGCGAAACCGGGCCTGCCCTGGTCGGCATTGACGTCGCTTCAGAGGAATCCCTAGACGCGCTGCGCGAGCGGATGTTGCTGTCAGACCTCCAGATAGCGGAACTGGACCCCGACTCGGAGCTACTGCGCTTCCTCGTGTGAGGCGCTGGCAGCCCGGAGCTGCTACTGGGAACTCTCAGACCAGAAGCGCTGATACAGCTCGCTGGAATCGGGCCGATAACCCCGCCTGCGCCGACGAGACGAATAGAGGGCTGCGACCTGGCAGTTTTGGCACCCCCGATAGGACTCGAACCTACAACCGGCGGATTAGAAGTCCGCTGCTCTATCCATTGAGCTACGGGGGCGGCGTCCGCGCGTTGCGGACAGACAGAAGGATAGTTGCCGAGGGCGCCCCACCGCGACACCGGACCGGCCGAACGACATGGTTGTGACGAACCGCGCGCCGCTCCCGGGCTCACCCTGAACGGCCGTGGCGCAGCTGGCGAGGGCGAACAGGATAGTACTCTTGCTGGACGGAAGCCTCCCTTGCCATTGCAACGGTGGCACTGCTGGCCGTCGCATTCTCTGAGACCGTCGCGCCCAAGCTGCGGATAGCTGCCCCTCTCCTCCTCGTCCTCCTAGGCATTGGAATCAGCCTCCTGCCGTTTGTGGAGGACATCACTGTGGACCCGCATTGGATCCTCGCCGGGGTTCTCCCGCCCCTGCTTTACGGCGCCGCCGTCTCGATGCCCGCGATGGACTTCCGACGGGACTTCAAAAGCATCTCCGGGTTGGCCGTCGCCCTCGTCGTGGTGAGCACCATCGTGCTGGGCTTACTGTTCCACGC